>DATJEO010000058.1:0-23330 GCA_035496515.1 Occallatibacter sp. | reverse complement strand
AGCTAAGCGTCCACGAAGACTACGGTTTCTGAAGCGGCGACCTCTTCGGCCATCTCCGGCGTCCACTGGGCGTCGCAGATCACCCGCACACGAGGATCATCTCGCCAGCGCTCCTCCGCCCACTGAGCAAGAAGCGGCCCGATGCCATCATCCGAGCGCAGTGTGTTTCCACAGGCAAGAATGAGACATCGGGCCGCAGAAGTCATGTAATTATCGTACTTAGCGTACGACCTTATCCACAACGTCGCCATCCGCCGACAGCAATGTCATCTGCAGCGGCATTTGCCCGAAGGCATGCGTCGAGCAACTCAGGCAAGGATCGAAGCACCGGATCACTGCCTCAACCCGATTCAGCGCGCCTTCTGTGAACTTGCCGTCTTTCACATAGGCTCTCGCGGACTGCAACACGCCTCGGTTCATGGCCTTGTTGTTGTGCCCCGTCGCAACCACAAGGTTGGCCCAGGTGATCTTGCCATCGTCGTCGACCTTGTAATGGTGGCTCAAGGTTCCGCGCGGCGCCTCAATCTGACCAGCACCGTCGAGCCGGTTCACACCGGCAGTCGCGCGTACATGCTTGTCGAGAATCAGCGGATCGGCAAGGATCTCTTCGATCTTCTCGATCCCATGCATCACCTCGACCAGCCGAGCATGGTGATAGAAGAACGAGCTCTCTAACGGCCCGGCAGCTATTTGCTTGAACTCCGCCAATTCCTGATCGGCCTTCGGCGTCCCCATTTTCTTGACGATATTCAATCGCGCAAGCGGGCCAACGCGATAACTGCCCTCCGGATATCCGAGCGGCTTGTAGTAAACGAATTTCGTATAGCTGTACGGCTCCACCGCTTCGCCAATCACTTCCGTGAAGCGCTGCGCCGTGATGCCGTCATCGATGATGTCTCCCTTCGGCCCGATCAGCCGCAGAGCACCGTCGGTGAACTCAATCGATTCGTCCTCATTAATCAGACCAAGGTAGTTCGACGGGAAGTTCGCGAAGACCGAGATCTCCGGCTGGAACTTGTCAGCAATCTGTTTGTAGGCAGCGAGCGCCAGCCCGATGTTGGCGTAGGCCTCCGGCAACATCGCAAGAATCTCATCGCGCTTGGCTGAGCTCAGAGCTTCGGCAACTCCCCCCGGAATCACCCAGCCTGTGTGGATGCGCTTCGTGCCGAGCAACTCGATGATGTGTTGCCCGAAGCGGCGCAGAGCAATGCCGGCGCGTCCCAACTCAGGCCGTGCCGCTGCAACCCCGAAGATGTGACGCTGCGCCGGATCGGATTCCATTCCCAGCAGCAAGTCAGGTGACGACAGATGGAAGAAGCTCAGCGCATGCGATTGCACCATCTGCGCGAGGTTCAGGATGCGCCGCAGCTGCGCAGCCGTGTGCGGAATCCTCACCGACATAATTGCTTCGCAAGCCTTGGCAGAAGCCAGAAGATGCGACACCGGGCAAATCCCGCAGATGCGCGCGGTGAGCGCCGGCATTTCATAAAATGGCCGGCCTTCTGAGAACTTCTCAAATCCACGCACCTGCGTCACGTGGAAGTGTGCGTCTTCCACCTCGCCCTGCGCATTCAACTGAATGGTGATCTTGCCGTGTCCCTCAAGCCGGGTTACCGGATCGATCGTGATTGTCTGGCTCATGATCAGGCTCCAAAGCGGGTGAGTGCCGGAATGTCCAGCGGCTCGCCGGTAATCAGCGCCGTCAGCGCTGTGTGGAATGTCTCGGCGGAAGGCGGGCATCCAGGCAGAAAGACGTCGACCTTCACAAACTCATGAATCGGCTTCACGATCTTCAAAAGCTTTGGCACCACAACGCAGGGGATCTGCGGCTGTATCGTCGCGTTCTCAAAATATGCCCGTTCCAGGATTGCTTCGGGGCCGATCGGATTCCGCATCGAAGGCACATTGCCCGTGATTGCACAATCGCCCATGGCTATCAACATTTTTGAGTGTGCCCGAATCTTTCTGATCTTCTTCTCGTCGTCGACCGACGCCACAGCTCCTTCGACGAGCGCGATATCTACGTTGTCAGGAAAATCCTTCGCATCAACCACAGGGCTGTAGACCACATCGACGAACTCGGCCAGTTCAAGCAGCCGTTCATCCATGTCGAGGAAAGACATGTGGCAGCCGGAGCATCCGTCCAGCCATGCCGTTGCCAGTTTCAGTTTGCTGCTCATCGTGCCTCCCTCATCAGGTTCAAATACGGCAGGAAATCGGGATACTTTGGATGATCGGAGCCGATCTTGCTTTTATCGAACAGCGCTCCTGTCGGGCAGACCTGCACGCACTTCCCGCATCGAGTGCAACTCGAGTTACCCCAATCCTCGTGAAGATCGGTGATCACCATCGAGTCGATGCCGCGGCCCATCACGTCCCACACATGCGCGCCTTCGATTTCACCGCACACCCGCACGCAGCGCGTGCAGAGAATGCAGCGGTTGTGATCGACGGTGAAGCGCTCGTGGGATGCATCGACGGGCAGATCAGGATTCCGGTAGGGCATGCGCACATGCGTCAGCCCCTGGTCCTGTGCCATGGCCTGCAGTTCGCAGTGCCCATTCGAGACGCAAACGGAGCAAATATGATTCCGCTCCGCGAAGAGCAGTTCGAGAATGTTATGCCGATGCTTTTGCAGCCGCTCGGTGTTGGTGCTTACCACCATGCCTTCCGAGACCGTCGCTACGCAGGCCGGCAGCAGCTTGTTGCTGCCCTTGATCTCGACCAGGCACAACCGGCACGCGCCGACATTGCTCAGCCCATCCATCTGGCAAAGCGTGGGAATATTGATGTCGTTTTCCCGAGCAACTTCCAGGATGGTCTGGCCGCGCCGGGCGCTTACTTCCTGACCGTCGATTTCCAGTGTTTTGACTTCAAACGGCGCCTCTGTCATGCCAACACCTCCGCGGGCGCCGGTTCAGCGGCTGGTGCTCCGGCCATGTTGCAGACGCCCGCCGGGCAGCGCTTATGCACTATATGTTCGAGGTACTCGTTCTTGAAGTACTTCAGCGTGCTCAGCACCGGGTTTGGAGCGGTCTGGCCAAGCCCGCAAAGGCTGGTCTCCCTTACCGTCTCGCACAGTTCGATCAACAGTTCCAGGTCGTCCATGGTTCCCGTGCCTTCGCAGATCCGCGTCAGCAGCGTATACATCTGCGCGGTGCCTGCGCGGCAGGGGATGCATTTGCCGCAGGACTCCGTCATACAGAACTCGACGAAGAACCGTGCCACATTGACCATGCACGAGGTATCGTCCATGACGATCATGCCGCCGGAGCCCATGATCGATCCCGCTGCCATCAGAGCGTCGTAGCTCACGCCGAGTCCCATCATGTTTGCCGGGATGCACCCGCCAGATGGTCCGCCAGTCTGGATGGCTTTCAGCTTGTGCCCTCCCGGAACACCGCCGCCGATCACGTCGATGATCTCCCAAAGTTTGATCCCTAGCGGAACCTCGATGAGGCCGGTGTTCTTGATACGGCCGGTCAGCGCAAAGACCTTTGTGCCTTTGGAACGTTCCGAGCCCATGTTGAAGAACCACTTGCCGCCGTTGCGAACGATGGGTGCGATGTTGGCATAGGTTTCAACGTTGTTGATCAACGTGGGCTTGCCCCAAAGTCCGCTCACAGCCGGATAAGGTGGTCGTGGCTTCGGAGTACCGCGTCGCCCTTCAATCGAAGCCAGCAGCGCCGTCTCCTCGCCGCAGACAAACGCGCCTGCTCCAAGCCTGATCTCAATGTCGAAGTTGAAAGTCGTGTTGCAAATCCCGCTGCCCAGCAACCCGCGCCTGCGCGCCTCTCGCAGCGCAGTCGTCAGCCGGGATACGGCAACAGGGTACTCGGCCCGAACATAGATGAATCCCTTGCTTGCACCGACGGCGTACGCTGCAATCGCCATTCCTTCAATCACGCGGTGCGGATCGCCTTCCATCACGCTGCGGTCCATGAATGCGCCGGGGTCGCCTTCGTCCCCGTTGCACACCACGTACTTCAGATCGCCAGAGGCCTTTGCAACCGTGCCCCACTTCAGGCCAGTCGGGTATCCACCGCCGCCGCGTCCGCGCAGGCCGCTCTCAGTGATGCGGTGAATCACACCATTCGGTGTCATCTCCGTCAACGCGGTCAGCAGAGCCTTGTAGCCGTCGCGTGCGATGTAGTCGTCAATCTTCTCCGGATCGATGTGGCCTGCGTTCTCCAGCACCACTCGAACCTGCTTGTCGAAATGCTCATTCAGATCGCACTGCAGCTCCGCGACAGGCTTCTGGCCGAGACTGTTGATGATCGCCTCGGCATTCGTTTCCTTAACTTTCGCGTATAACTCGTCATCGGGATCAACACGCACCAGCGGGCCAGAAGAGCAGGGGCCCATGCAGCCGGTCTTGCGAATCAGCACCTTTTTGCCCGAGGCTTCGGCCAGCTTCACAAGCGCATCGCGCAACAGACTCGCGCCCTGGCTGGCGCATGCCAGATCCATGCAGACATTGACTTCGTAGTCGTATTTGGCGTTTTCCTGCTGAACGCTCTTGGCTATCTGTTCCAGTTCTTCAATCGTCATTCAACCGCCCACCTTTCCAACTGAGCGATCATCTGCTCGTCCGTCACTTCACCCGCAACTGCGCCATCGCAGATCATCACCGGTGCGCGGCTGCAGGCGCCCACGCAGCGGGCCGACATCAGGCTGATCTGACCGTCCTTGGTGGTCTGGCCGCTCTTTACCGCGAGATGCTCCTCAGCCGATGCGATCAGCTTGTCGGTGCCCTTGATGTAGCAGGCGGTTCCAGTGCATAGCGTCATGGTGTGCTTGCCCGGCGGCTTGAGGCTGAAGTAGTGATAGAACGTCACCACACCATAAGCCTGGCTCAATGGCACGCGCAGCGACTTCGCGACGAACCGAATAGCATCGTCATCCAGGTATCCAAATGAAGACTGAACCGTGTGCAGTGTCTCTATCAACGCGTGGCGGGCAAATCCGTTCTTGCGCATGGTGCCGGCCACGATCTTCCAGCGTTTGTCTTCGCTCGGAAGCGGCGGTGGTGTGAATGCAGCCACAATCCCTCCAGACATCTGACGGCGAAGTACTTACCTTACGCTCCGCTCTCTGTCTGGCCTTGTTTTACCCCCGCAGGTATACGACTGGCCGTGACCACGGTCACGGGGGTAAGTGGCTAAATGATCAACTGGGAAATGGCTACAGCAACGAGTTCTGAATGAGGTGTTTGAAAGAAGGGAACTGATCGTTCTCAGCTCAGCGCAGGCAGCCGGTCGGAGATTCCGAGCAGAAAAATCAGCCCAATCCCGCAACTGTACACGGCGCCTGTCCACGCAATCAGCTGGTAAAAACGCGGATGATGCCCACCAGCATTGAAGGCGCCGCCAATCGATGCAGTCATAAGCGCATTCATCGCCACCAGCCCCAGCGCAAACGCTGCCAGCCCCAGCATGCCGCGCGATGTCCCGCCCAGATTCGCCGTGAGGAAGAACAAAGCGAGTTGACTGGGAGTCTCAGCGCCGACTCCATGCAGCACACCGATCATGAATACCGACTTGCCGTTGTACATCCACTGGAAGCGCTCCGGCTTCGCGACTGCGGGATTCCATATCCGCCGCACACGCCACGCCAGCCACAGCACTCCATTGATGGCGATTGCAAGCCGACTCTCAATGCGGCTATGCCGATGCCCGTGGGCATCCTTGCGAAGGATCCCAGCCACAACGCCGATTCCCAACACAATAAGGGTCAATCCAATCAGCCGTTCCGTCCAGTGATCCAGTCCCTCCGGCAGCCCCATATGCAACTGCAGTACCGTAACTCCAAGCGCCACCACCGTCGCCGCATGCCCCAGTGCATAGGTCATGCCAAGGCGCAGGCCGCTCTTCCAGCTCCGCTGGACAGCTGTGATGTCTGAAATTGCAGCGAGGTGGTCGTAGTCAAACCCGTGCCGCAGCCCGAGAACCAGGCAGGAGCCCAGCGCAGCGTCGAGTTTCCAGTCGCCTAGAAGTGGAGTCACAGGTGCCCAGTATAAGGCAGTTCAGCTACCGCTTGCGCGTTCATTCGTCACCTGAAGTGCAACGAATTTGCCTCTTTTCACCGGCTTACCGATGCCTTCATCGGCGCGCCCGACAACTGCATCTGGTACCCGCTGTAATCCACCTTGACCACTGTCTGCCCCAGCAGCGCGCTTCCCGAAACCGCCTCGGCGTGCGTGGCCATGGGCAGATTCTCGACCTCGGCATACTGCCGCGTCACCCCTGCCGCATTGGCGATGAAGATTGCGCTCTTTGCCGCCGTGCCTTTCAACTGCACAATCGCATAATCGTGTGCGTCGACCCAGAGCTGCCCTTTGAACAGGTATTGGCTTTTGCGGCGCGGCGTGATGTCCAGCACCAGGCATTGCCGGCCATTCAGCATCTGCGCAGGATTGTTGTCCAGCTTCATCTCGTAGTTGGAGCTGTTGATCAGTGCTGTTTCGACGTTCCCCGGCCGGCTCATCCGCTGCTCATTTTCAAGCAGTGTCTTCAAAACTTCATTTCTCCACAGCGAAGATCCACTCTGCGACAGAATTTCGTAGCTTTTGCCAGTCTCCTTGCGATACGTCGTTCTCACCAGCATCTCAGCCGTTGGCTTACTCGTGTCATGTCCGCGGAACACTGCGTAGTGCTCCGTCACCGTGTAACCCGCGAGCCGGTCGAGTCGATCCTTTACTGAGCTGTCAACGCCGCGGATGACCGTGAACACGTCGGGAACTTGCGCAAAAGCGCTCACTGCCTGGGATAAGCAGAGCACCACCGCAGCAAGCGGAACAGCCATGCGACTTCGCCAACAGTTGGTCATTTCCGAATACTTTCAAGTCTATATAGCTGATCGCAACCAATGCCGGTTGGACGCTTCCGCGCTGTGGTCGTCGCGTCTGTCCCGGGCATAATCATCCCAAAAATGCAACGAGCACCCGGACAGTGCCCGGATGCTCGTCGCCTTTCGCAACACACCTTACCTGGTGTTTTCAGCAGCCTCTGCCTTCGAGCCGCGAACCGCGGCTAGGAACGCATGCGCTGAGGCAGGAGGAGGAACAGATCCCGTCAGCACGGAGCGATAGGTCACATCCCCGCCGTACATGGCGCGCATGGAATCCTCGTCAGGACGAACATCAGCGCCATTCAGCGTCAGGCCGGCGAATGCACCCTTGGCGCGGGAATAGGTCAGCACCTCAGCATTCATCTTCCAGTCAGTATTGGCCGAAGCATGGCGCCCAACCGGGCCGGCCGCCGCGGAGGCATCAGCGCCGATCTTGAACTTGCTCTGAAGCAGGTGCTTCATGCCTTCTTCGTTCTGGAAGACCATCACGAGATCGATGCCTTCGACGCCGATCTGCAGGCCCCAGCTGCCACCAGTTACTGCGAAGAACGCCGGAGCGCTCCAGCCACTGCTTGTCCGGCATGTCGCGACGCCCTTGCCGCCTTCCGCGCCGAATACGAATCCGCCCTTGATCATGTGCGGCACCACGGCGACGCACTTTGCGTGGTCCATCACTTCCGAAGGAATGCCCTTATCGGGAGTGTTCATCACCTCATGGAGGACGGTTGCAGCCTTATCGAGCCGCTCCGTGGCATCCTGCTTTTTATCGTCTGCCCAGCTAAGGGTCGCCAGGCTCGCTAATGCGAGTGCAAACATAATTTTTTTCATAAGGTCCACCTTTCGCGTTTACCTGCAAGCCCTATCTGGCCCAGGGGAATTGGAGGGAGATTCTAGCTATCGTTTTGCGACTATCGCCGAGACGAGGGTTGGCGCGTACACCACATCTCCGCACGACTCATTGGAATCGAATTTGCAAAGGTTTGGTTGCCCCACCCCGAAGTTTATGTGCTGCTTCGATTTGGGCTTACGTTATGCTGGATTTGAGGCGCGAACCGTGATGTCATCTATCTCCAATGACACCGGTCCGGGCATGATTCGCAAGAGTGTCCGGGTCCGGGGTGTCGTTCAGGGTGTCGGGTTCCGGCCCTTCGTCTATCACCTCGCAACCGAAGAACACCTCGCAGGCTTCATCGGAAACGACACCGACGGCGTGATCATCGAGCTTGAAGGGCCCGTGTCCGGCATTGAAACATTTCTGAAGCGCCTGTCCTGCGAAACTCCACCTCTCGCCAGAATCGATTCTGTCGTAACAGCGGATCTTCCGCTCGCGGGCGAGAGAGGCTTTCGTATCGTCGCCAGCGAGGTGTTGGGCCGCGTAAGCACCGGCATCCCTGCCGATGCCGCTACCTGCCCCGATTGCCTTCGCGAACTCCTCGACCCCGGCGACCGCCGGTACCGCTACCCATTCCTGAATTGCACCAACTGTGGGCCTCGTTTCACCATCACTCGCCGCATCCCTTACGACCGTCCGCAGACATCGATGGCCGTCTTCCCGATGTGTGCCGAGTGTCAGGCTGAATACGACGATCCGCTCAACCGCCGTTTCCACGCTCAGCCAAATGCCTGCTGGAGATGCGGACCTCACGTCTGGCTTGAGACCTCGGTCGGCAGCAAGATCGAAAGTGCCGATCCCGTTGCCGAGACAATCGAGCGCCTGCTTCGAGGGGAGATTCTCGCGATCAAGGGCATTGGTGGTTTCCACCTCGCCGTCGACGCGACCAATGAAGCAGCTGTCAGCAGTCTGCGCAATCGCAAGCATCGCTACGGCAAGCCGCTGGCCATCATGGTCCGGGATCTCGATGCAGCCCATGTTCTCTGCGAGCTCACTCCTGATGAACAAGCCCTGCTGCAAACGCCCGCCCGGCCGATCGTCCTGTCGCATGCGCGTCCTGACAATCCTGTCGCACCCTCGGTTGCCCCGGGCATACCCTGGCTCGGCATTTATTTTCCCTACGCACCTCTCCAGCATCTGCTCTTTGCCGATCCTCGCGTCACGGCTCTCGTCATGACCTCCGCCAACCTCAGCGAGGAGCCCATCGCCATCGACAACGATGAGGCCCGTGCGCGCCTCGGAAACATCGCCGACGCATTCCTTATGCACAATCGCGAGATCCTTCAGCGCTGCGATGATTCCGTCGCAGCGATCGTAGACGGATCGCCGCAGCTCATCCGACGTGCCCGCGGATATGTCCCGCTTGCGATTCCGCTATCGATCGAAGCTCCACCCTTGCTCGCGGTTGGCGGACATCTCAAGAATGTCTTTGCGTTGGCCCGCGGCAAGTTCGCCTACCAAAGCCAGCATCTCGGCGACCTCGAAAATTCCACGGGCCTCGAATTCTTCGAGCACTCACTGGCTCATCTTTCGCACACCTTCGAAATCGAACCGCAAACCATCGTCCACGATCTGCATCCCGGATATCTCTCCACCAGCTGGGCAAAACAGTATGCATCGGAACACGGTGGCCTGCGCCTGATCACTGTCCAACATCATCATGCGCACATCGCCGCCTGCATGGCAGAGCATGCTCTCGCCGGTCCCGTCATCGGCCTCTCCCTCGATGGCACGGGATACGGCACCGATGGCCGCATCTGGGGTGGGGAAGTGCTCATCTGCACCCTGGACAGCTTCGAGCGCTTCGCCCACCTCGACTACGTCCCCATGCCTGGCGGTGAAGCCGCGATCCGTGAACCCTGGCGCATGGCGTTCGCGCATCTCGTGAATGCGGGATTTAGCGAAGATGAGGCAAGGGAACTCACTGGAGGCAGCGATCAGGAAGGGCGACTTCTCTCGCGCATGATGGCTCGGGGCATAAATTCTCCCCTTACATCCAGTCTCGGACGTCTCTACGATGCCGCAGCGGCAGTCATCCTGAAGCGGCGCAAAGTCGACTATGACGCTCAGGCCGCAATCGAGCTGGAGGGAATTGCGATCGGAGAATCAGACATGTTGAGGCGCAGCGAATACGTCCCGGAACTCGCCGGCTCGGATCCTGCGCAAGGAGGCCCGCGCGTCCTGGGAATCGCCCGACTCTGGCGCGCCCTCGTGGACGATCTTGGACGGTCGACCCCGCCAGCAAGCATCGCCGCCAATTTTCATATGGGCATCGCCATGGGCTTCATCGCATCGGCCATCAGCGCACGAGAAGCCACCAGCATTACTCACGTCGTCCTCTCTGGCGGATGCATGCACAATCGCCGGTTGGCTCGCCTGCTCCGCTCTGGCCTCGAAAAGGAGGGCTTTGAAGTCTTCCAGCATCGTCAGGTGAGCCCCGGTGACGGCGGCCTCAGCTATGGACAAGCCGCCGTGGCAGCAGCCATTCTTGAGAAAGAAGCCACTCATTCCTGATCCGAGGCCTCAACGCATGACGATTCGAGGAATCATCTGGGCTGTCCTCCTTGCGATTTCCGCCGTACTGGCTATCGGAGTCAGCATTCACGGTGTGTGGTCCGCGATGTCCATCGACCTGCGGCAGGACACCGGGATCAGTCTCGTCTACTGCGCGATGCCGGTCCTCTGCTTTCCCGTGTTCTTCCTGGTGCGACCAACGAGCCGCTCCACGTTCGTGCTGTCATTGATGGCGCTGACTTTTCTCGGCGCCTACGCCGCATTGAACTGGCGCACCTGTTCCGAACTGGGTTATTGCGAGAGTGTTATTACGACCGTGATGCAGACGCTAAGCACCAACATGGTGCTCGCCTTCTTCGGGGTTGTCATTCTGAACCTGATCGCGCTTCTGGTCGACGATCACGTAGGCGTCTGGGGCTATAAGAAATAGATAGAGATCTCTAAGCAATGTGCCCCATTCGTCGCAGCAGGTGGGCTCTAGCCACCCAGCTTCACCAGCTGCTCCGCCTCATTCTTCGGTCCAAGGATCGAGATCCGCGGAATTCTCCCGCGCACCATCGCAACCTCGTCGCAACGGTGCAGCCGCGGGCAATTCTGGCAATCCTTGAAGATCTTGTCTGGCAACTCCGTCTTATCCTCGACCGTACGAAACCCGTGTTTGAAGAAGAAATCGGGAATGCGCGTAAACAGGCATACTGACTGGATTCCGTGCTCCTCAGCCTCTTCAATCAGCGACTTCAGGATGCGTCCGCCTGCGCCCTGTCCTTTGGCCTCCGGTTTCACCACGATAGAACGCACTTCGCACAGATGCGGCCCATAGAAGTGCAACGCGCCGCACCCGAGGAACACGCCCCCATCCGACTCGGCTACCGTGAAGTCCCGCACGTTTTCACAGATCTCCGCGAACGTCCGTTTCAGCAGCGTTCCATCCCCGGAGAGCGAATTCACCAGATCGTAAATGTTGCTCGCATCGCGCAGCAGGGCCTTACGCACCAGCATGAGCCACCTCCGGTGCGCCTGCCTTCTTCAACGCCGCGAGGCGATCCTCAGCATCGCGCAATGCAGCCTTCACGCGGGCCGTCGCCGTTCCGCCAATCACGTCGTGGCAATCGAGAGTGGCTTCCATTGATACTGCCGGATAGAAATCCTCGGCGAACTCAGGCCCAAACTGCCGCAGCTCATCCAGACTCAAGTCGTCCAGCTCAACGCCCTTTTCAAGTGCGAACCGAACCGCGTTGCCAATCTTCTCGTGAGCAGTGCGGAAGGGAACTCCCTTATGTACTAGATAAGTCGCCCCAGCCATCGCATTCAGATAGCCAGTCTGAGCGGCCTCGCGCATGCGATCGAAATTGAACTGCAACGCTTCAGTGAATCGCGCAACCAGCCCCAGCATCGGCGCAACAAACTCCACCTGGAATGCGGGCTCCTGAGTCTCCTGCATGTCCTTGTTGTAGGCCAGCGGAAGCCCCTTCAGCTGCAGCGTGACAGCCTCCGCCGCGCCGTGGATTCGACCGACCTTCGCGCGAATCAGTTCCGTCAGATCCGGATTCTTCTTTTGCGGCATCGCGCTTGATCCCGTAGAAAACGCCTCAGGCAGGACCACGAATCCGAACTCCGCCGTTGCAAACAGCGTCATCTCCTCAGCGAACCGGCTCAGATGCAGACCAACAAAAGTCAGCGCCTGCAGGTATTCAAGGATGAAGTCCCGGTCGCTCGTCGCATCCATCGAATTTAGCGTCGGCCCTGCAAACCCAAGCTCCCGCGCGGCAATCGTTCGATCCAGTGCAAGCGTTGCTCCGGCAACCGCTCCCGATCCCAGCGGGCAGTAGTTCAGCCGCGTCGCGCAGTCCTTCAGGCGCGAAGTGTCGCGCAGAATCATTTCCACATACGCGAGCATCCAATGCGCCGCCAGCACAGGCTCGGCCCGCTGCAGGTGCGTGTAGCTCGGCATCACAGCATTTCCGGATGCTTTCGCCCTAGCCAGCAAGGCATCCGCCCACTTCGCCAGTGCGTTCACTACATTGTCAATCTGTTCACGCACATACAGCCGGAGATCCGTGACAATCTGTTCATTGCGCGAACGGCCCGTATGCAGCTTTCGTCCAAGAGAGCCGACCCGCTCGACCAACGACAATTCGACAAAGTGGTGAATATCTTCGGCAACCGCATGGTTGCGCATTCTCTCAGCACCTCCCGCCGTGCCGAATTCCGCTGCAACCTTGTCCAACGCCGACCGCAAATCCTTCAATTCCGCCTGAGTCAGCACTCCAGCCACAGCCAGGGAAGACGCGTGCGCCTTGCTCGCTGCAACCTCCTGTGCAAGCAGTCGCCAGTCAAATACAATCGATCGCTGCCACTGCTCAAATTCCTTGTCCAAAGGCTCGCGGAAGCGTCCAGACCACATTTTCCCGGATTGTTGTTCGTTAGACATTTGCCCTATGCGCCTCTAACCGGAACTTTGTCCTCACTCCCATTCAGCTGTGGCATCTCACTGCCTCTGCTCAGGGTCAGCAGCCCCGCCTTCGAGTATGTAATCAGCTTTTCCCTCGTATCGGTGATGTCCAGGTTTCGCATCGTAAGCTGCCCGATCCTGTCCCGCGGTGAGAACGCCGAATCCGTCTTCTCCATGCTGAGCCGCTCAGGATGGAAGGTCAGGTTTGGCGATTCGGTGTTCAGAATTGAGTAGTCATTTCCGCGCCGCAGTTCCAGCGTGACTTCGCCTGTGACAGGTTTCGCAACCCAGCGTTGGGCCGCCTCGCGCAGCATAATCGCCTGCGGATCGAACCACCGGCCCTGATACAACAGCCTTCCCAGCTTGCGCCCGTTCTCGCGGTACTGCTCGATCGTATCTTCGTTATGAATCCCGGTGATCAGCCGCTCATAGCAGATGTAGAGCAAAGCCAATCCCGGAGCCTCATAAATGCCGCGGCTCTTCGCTTCGATAATCCGGTTCTCGATCTGATCCGACATCCCGAGCCCGTGCCGGCCGCCGATCTGGTTTGCTTCGAGCAGCAACTCCACCGGATCGTCGAAATGCTTCCCGTTCAAAGCAACAGGGAAGCCCTCTTCAAATCGAACCGCAACCTCCTCGCGAGGAATCTCCACATCATCGCGCCAATGAGCCTTTCCCATGATCGGCACCACGATCCTGATCGAAGTCGAAAGGTGCTCGAGGTCCTTAGCTTCATGAGTCGCGCCCAGTATGTTCGAATCGGTCGAGTACGCCTTCTCCGCCGACATCTTGTACGCGAAGCCCGATTTCTGCATGAACGCCGACATCTCCGAACGCCCGCCCAGCTCTTCGATGAATGCGGCGTCAAGCCACGGCTTGTAAACCTGCAGCGCGGGATTCACAAGCAGCCCGTAGCGATAGAAACGCTCGATATCGTTGCCCTTGAACGTCGATCCGTCGCCCCAGATATTGACGTCGTCTTCCTTCATCGCCGTCACCAGCATCGTCCCGGTGACCGCTCTCCCAACCGGAGTCGTATTGAAGTACGTCACGCCCGCCGTACTGATGTGAAACGCTCCCGATTGCAGCGCCGCGATGCCTTCACGCACCAGCGGACCACGGCAGTCAATCAGCCGTGCCTTCTCCGCCCCATACTCAAGAGCCGCCCGCGGAATCGCGTCGTAGTCCGCCTCATCCGGCTGGCCAAGATTTGCCGTATACGCGTAAGGGAATGCACCTTTCTGCTTCATCCAGTGCAGAGCAGCGGAGGTGTCGAGGCCGCCGGAAAAGGCAATACCGACCTTTTCGCCAACAGGCAGAGATTCAAGAATTACAGACATGCTTACTGTTCCTCATGGGCAGTCAAGCCCAGTCTTGTCCTCAGTTCATACACAGCGATCTCGAAGACCGAGCTAGGAGCTAGAAGCTAGTAGCTCCTAGCTAGCCATTGAACTTCTCCACATTCGCCAATCCACCCAGCAGCAACAAGAGCAATGCCTTCTGCGCGTGCATCCGGTTTTCGGCCTGGTCGAACACAATGGATTGCGGCCCATCCAGCACCGCGTCGGTAACCTCAGCATTGCGCCGTGCCGGCAGGCAGTGCATGAAGACTGCGCTCTCCCGCGCCTTGCTCATTAGCGTCTCGTTTACCTGAAATGGCCTGAAGATCGGCGCGCGCTTCGTCGACTCGTGTTCCATGCCCATGCTCACACACACGTCGGTATAAATGGCATCGGCATTCTCCGCAGCCGCCTGAGGGTCTTGTGTGAGTTTCACTTCGCAGCCATTCTGTTCCGCGATCTCGCGTGCTTTAGTCACAATTTCGATATCGGGCGAATACCCGCGCGGAGTCGCGACCGTAACGTTCGCGCCAAGTTGCGCTCCCGTCATCATCAGCGAATGACACACGTTGTTTCCGTCGCCCACATACGTGAAGTTCAGTCCTGTCGCTGAACCGAAGTGCTCTTCCAGTGTCATGAAATCAGCCAGAGCCTGGCATGGATGCTCAAAATCGGAAAGCGCGTTCACCACCGGCACTCTCGAGTTCGCCGCCATCTCGGTGATCGTGTCGTGCGCGTAGGTGCGTAGGACAATGATGTCCACCCACCGCTCCACATTGCGCGCCACATCTGCAATGGATTCGCGCTCACCAAGCGGCGAGTTTGTCTGGTCGAAGAAGATCGCGTTTCCACCCATCGTGTTAATGCCGGCTTCAAACGACAGCCGCGTGCGCAGGCTCGCTTTCTCGAACATCAGGACCATCTGCTTCGCATCAAGCGCGCGCCGATATTCACGCGGATTCAGCTTTACATCGTGCCCAAGCTTCATAATCGCGCGCATCTCGCCGCTTGAGAGATCGCCAATCGAACACAAGTCCTCGCCGGCGAGCCGTGCAGCCGCCGCTAGAATGTCCTGATCTTTCTGCACGGGTACATCGGGCGCCCGCCGCTCCATAAGAGTTCTGCTAGCCACGGTTGCTTCCTCCAGCGGTTTGATTTGCGGCACTCATAGCCGCGGCTTTCTCAATAAAGATCTCGTCCAGCGCTTTAATCGCTTCGTCGACGTGTTTGCGTTCCAGTATGAACGGCGGCAGGAATCGCAGCACAGTATCGCTGGTGCAATTGATCACGATGCGCCGCTTCAGCATTTCGGCAACCGTCTGTTTCGCCAGATCGGCATTGTCCAGCTCCGCAGCTAGCATCAGCCCTTTGCCGCGCACATCTTTGATGCAGTCATGCTTCTTTGCCAGCCCGCGCAGTTCGGCCTGGAAGTAATCGCCCACCTCGGCCACATGCGACAGCAGCCCTTCGGCTTCGATCTCATCAATCACAGCGATCGCCACCGCGCACGCTAGAGGACCACCGCCAAACGTTGTTCCATGCATCCCCGCATGGATGGCCCTTGCCGCCTCTTCCGTGCATAGAATCGCACCCAGCGGAATTCCTCCCGCGATTGGTTTTGCGAGCGTTGTGACGTCCGGCTTAATGCCATAGTGCTGATAACTACACCACTTGCCCGTACGTCCCAGGCCCGCCTGGATCTCATCCACGATCAGTAACGCTCCAGTCGAGTCCGCCAGCTTGCGCGCCTCCGCCATGAACTCCTGCGTCAGTGGCCTGATCCCGCCCTCACCCTGAATCGCCTCAACCAGAATTGCGCAGACCTCGTTCGAGAACTTCGCCCGCAGATCGGCTACATTATTGAATCGCACAAAGTCCACGCCCGGTACACCCGGCGAAAACGGCTCCCGGTACTTCGCCTTGTACGTGGTCGACATCGATCCGAATGTCCGCCCGTGAAAGCTCTGTTCCAGCGCCAGGAACTTCGTCCCGATCTGCTTGCGCTCACTGCGCAGCAATCCGGCGTGCGCCCGAGCCAGCTTCAATGCGCCTTCCCACGCCTCTGTGCCAGTGTTCGAGAAGAACGCACGATCCATCCCTGTGCGTTCCGTCAAGCGCAGCGCCAGCTCCGCCTGACCCTCGTGATAGAAAAGGTTCGACGTGTGGATCAGAGCGCGGCCCTGGTTCACAATCGCGCGCTCAATCGCGGGATGCCCGTATCCCAGCGCATTCACGCCGATGCCGCTCAGCAGGTCGAGATACTTCGCGCCGCTCTCGTCAATCAGGTGCACACCCTCGCCGCCGACAAACAAGATCGGATTCCGTTCATACGTCTGGAGCAGCAACTTCGACTCTGCTGTGCGAATCTGTTCGAGTTTCGTCAATTCAAAAGCTCCTCAACTTCGATCTCCAGCCCCCTTAGGCCACCATCACTTCTGTTCCATGAGCCACGCGACTGCTGCACAGGTCGGGAAGGGAACCAGCCGCAGCCGCGGGAAGAATCCTCACCCGCTTTACACCATTCAACAGAGCCTCGCGGCACGCCCCCAGTTTCGGTAGCATCCCTCCGGAGATAATCGCGCTTTTCGCCATCTCCGCAATCTGGTCGATGCTCAGCCAGCGCAACACATTCCCATCCGCGCCCTTGACTCCAGGTACATCCGTCAGAAACACCAGCGCGTCCGCGTGGCAAGCTACAGCGCAGGCTGCTGCCATCTCATCGCCGTTCACGTTGTAGTACTCGCCATCGAATCCCAACGCAATCGGCGCAATCACCGGGACCCCATTCAGCTTCCAGATCGCGTCGATCCAACGCGGATCGCTCGCCGCAATTTCGCCAACAAACCCCAGGTCCGGGGCGGTCCGCTTCTTGCGCGCACGGAACAGCAATCCATCGCCGCCCGTCATTCCCACTGCCGGCTGCCCAAGTGCGCCGAGCGCGGCAACCAGTCCTTTGTTCACCTTGCCCGCGAAGACCATCAGCGCAATGTTCCTCGTCTCTGCATCGGTCACGCGCAGCCCATTTACAAACTCACTCTTCGCGCCCAGCTGCTCCATCATCTTCGTCAACTGAATTCCGCCGCCGTGTACTACGGCCACCTGGTTGCCATCGCGCACCAGATCCGCGATCGCGCGAACGCATCCCTGCAACAGCTCCGGAATCTCCAGACCCGCTCCGCCAAGTTTTACTACGTACTTCATGCCAGGCCCTCCGCCTCGCCCCAGCCAAGCATCACGTTCATGTTCTGCACCGCCTGCCCCGACGCACCCTTCAGCAAATTGTCCAGGCAACTCACAATCACGGCGCGCTTTCCATCGCTCGAAACCTGAAACCCGATATCTGCGAAATTGGTGCGCACAGAATATTGAATTTGCGGAAGAGCGTGCTCATAGAAACGCACCATTGGACTATCCGCTAAGAACTCGCGATACACCTTCGCCACGCTCTCCCGCGTTTGGGCTTGCTTAAAGCGGACGTAGATCGTCGACATGATTCCGCGCGGAATTGGCAGCAGATGCGGCGTGAACACGATATCGCTCGCACCGATACCGATCTGCTCCAGCAGTTCGCCCGTATGCCGGTGATTGAATACTCCGTATGCCGATAGATTGTCAGCGGCATACATATAGTGGGTTTTCGTTGTCGGAGCTTTACCCGCCCCGCTCACACCGCTCTTCGCATCCGCAACAATCCCATGCGAGAGGTCCACAATGCCTGCCGCAACCAGCGGCCGCACCGCGAGAATTACCGAGGTCGCATAGCACCCCGGGTTCGCCACCAGCTTCGCTCCGGCAATCTCCTTCCGGTGTAGTTCCGGCATTCCGTAGACAGCCTGCGTTTGCGTCTCGATCGCAACATCCGACCCTTCATCTCCGAATGCGTACACCGCGCGATTCTTCGCATCCGTCAGCCGCCACGCGCCGCTCAGGTCCACCACTCGCAATCCGTGCTTCAATGCCTCCGGCACCCACTCGCGTGACTGCTCATGCGGAGTTGCCAGAAAAAGCACTTCGACCCCTCGTTCCGCAAGTCTCTCCCACGAGAACGGCTCCATCCTCAGCGAGCGGCTGCCATTATTGTCCGCAAGCTGGGGATGTATCTCCTCCAGCGGCACTCCGCCTCTCGCCGCATCCTTCTCATCCACACGCCCCGCAAACACAGGCGGCTTCTCTTTCAGGCGGGGATGATGCAGCAGCAGTCGCGCCAGTTCCGCGCCCGCATAGCCCGTAACCCCCATCACCGCTGTCTGCACTGCCTTCGTCATGACTCCAGCATCCTTCTCAGCCGCGCCTCCACCTCGTGAGCGCGCTTCACATCGGGACAAATCACCAGCACCGTATCATCGCCCGCGATCGTTCCCAGCACGTCGCTCCACCGCTCGCGGTCGAGCGCTGCTGCCATTGGCTGCGCGCCTCCCATCGTGGTCCGCAGTACAACCTGGTTCATCGCGTGCTTCACATCCAGACCGAAACTCTCCATGATCTCCGCAACAGAAGGCGGCCCATCATCTACTTCGCTGTGTCTATTCCCGTTTCCATTCGGAAGGGAATAGCCATTAGGCCCTTTCGTCAGCTGCAGCTCATGAATATCACGCGATAGCGTCGCCTGTGTCACTTCGAAGCCGCGCCTGCGCAGCTTGCGCCGCAGCTCGTCCTGGTTCGCCACCAGCGCGTGCGCCACAAGTTCGCGAATCGCAGTGTGTCTTTGAAACTTCATCTTTCTTTCCAGCAAAGCAAAACGCGGCTCGCAATTGCGGCGGCCGCGCTTGCATAAATATACAAAGAAAGTGTATAACTATGCAAGGCAGTTTTCCACTACTGTCAGACGGAATCAGCAAAGGTAATATGCGCGCGCTTCGACCCCAAATTCGAACTCGACTTCCTCGGCGGCGCCCAGCGCCACCGCGCGCCGCGTAATCTCTCTCCGAACCTTGCTGGATCTCTAAGCCGCTATTCAAATCCAAATTCAAGGCGTACCGTTGACTATGGGCTTCCCTGATCGGCTTTCATCTCCTCATACGAACAGCCCGCAGCAAAACTTCGCCCAACTTAGGTCACGCAAATCAATGCCTTCCTACCTTCAAGGAAGCTTGATAGACCCGCGTTTCGACTTCGACTCCTGCGGGGTCGGCTTTGTCGCGCAGCTCTCGGCGCAGCCTTCTCACCAGATCCTCCAGCATGCCCTTACGGCACTCGCTCGCCTCGAACATCGCGGAGCAGTTGCCGCGGACGGAAAATCCTCTGATGGCGTCGGAGTCACTACGACTATTCCGCGCAACTGGCTCCTGCAGCAGTGCGGCCTCTGGCTCGACGAGAGCAGCCCGCTCGGCGTTGCGGTTGTGTTCCTGCCCAAAGACGATACCGAGCAGCGCACTGAGATTGAGTCCGCCCTCTTCGAGCAGGATATAGAAGTACTTTCCTGGCGTCCCGTCCCGATCCGAGCCGAGGTTCTCGGTGAGATCGCAGAATCCTCGCGTCCCGAAATCTGGCACCTCCTCGTCACCACCGACGATTCCGAATTCTTCAATCGCCGCCTCTTTCTCGCGCGCAAGCAATTCGAGCGTTCAGGCCTGCCCGGCTATATCGTCAGCATCTCGTCCACAACGATGATCTACAAGGCACTCTGTGCCGGACGCCTCCTCTCCGACTTCTTCCCCGACCTCGCAGACCCCGACTTCAAGGCACCGTTCGCCATGTTCCACCAGCGATATGCAACCAACGTGTTGCCTTCCTGGGAGCGGGCTCAGCCTTTCCGCTGTCTGGCCCACAACGGCGAGATCAATACCATTTGGGGCAATCGCGCCCGCATGGAAGCCCGCGCCGCCACGCTTCCTCTGGACATGTATCCCATCCTCACCCAGGGCGGCTCCGATTCCACCTCACTCGATGAAATCGTTGAACTCCTCGCGCACAGCGGGCGTACCGTCGGCGAAGCAGTGCGCATGGTCGTGCCGCCAGCCAATCCCGGGAACTCCTCCTCCTTCCTGCAATACAGTGGCGACATCATCGAACCGTGGGACGGTCCCGCCGCGCTCGCCTTCACTGATGGCCACCAGGTTGGCGCCATTCTCGACCGCAACGGCCTGCGTCCCTGTCGCTTCGCTCTCGACGACACAGGTCTCGTTGTCGCCGGCTCTGAAGCTGGTCTCGTCGACATGGATCCCGACCATGTCATTCACAGTGGCCGTCTAGGCCCCGGCCAAATGATCCTCGCCGACCTCGATCAGCATCGCTTCTTCGAGAACGATGAGATCCTTCGCATCTACGACACGAAGCGTCAGTACCAGGATCTCGTTCGCGAAGACGTCCCGCTTCAGGACTCGATCGAAGCGCCTGCACCTCTCGATCCAGCCGAACTCAATCGTCTTCAGCACCGATTCGGCTATACACGCGAAGACGTGCGCATGATCCTACAATCCATGGCGGTTGACGGCAAGGATGCAGTCTGGTCCATGGGCGACGACACCTCCATCGCTCCGCTCGCCCGCGCGCCGCGCCCGCTCTATGCCTTCTTCCGTCAGAGGTTCGCGCAAGTCACCAATCCGCCTATCGACCCATTGCGGGAGAACGTCGTCTTCCAGATGCACACGCGTCTCGGCCCCTGGCCGCACATTCTCGAACTCCGCGAGCCGCTCCCGGGCCTCTCGCTCCGTTCGCCCATCCTCTCGCTCGGCCAGATGCACGCGCTTGTCGAAGGCCATCATCCCCAGGCTGAGAAGATGCCCCAGGCCATCTTGCATTGCCTCTACTCGCCTGACTCGACTCTTGAAGTCGCTGTCGATATCCTCGCGGAACGCGCCATCGAACTCGTCCGCGAAGGCGCATCGCTGCTCATCCTCACCGATCGCGGAGCAAGCAACACTGCGCTCCCAGTCCCAATGGCGATGGCGGCCGGAGCCGTACACCTTGCCCTCACCAAGGCCGGAGTCCGCGCCGAAGTCGGCATCGCTGTTGAAGCCGCAGACGCTCGCGAAATCCACCACGTCGCCGTCCTGCTCGGCCTCGGGGTCGGAGCCATCTGTCCTTGGCTCGCCCTCGAAACCGCCCGCAATCTCAATCCCGAACACGGCGAACAGAACCTGCTTCACGCACTCGAACTCGGTCTCGCCAAAGTCATGTCCAAGATGGGCATCAGTGTCGTCGACAGCTATCGCGGCGCGCACCTCTTCGATGCCATCGGTATCTCCCGGCATGTTGTCGACAAATGCTTCGCCGGAGTCCCAGCCCCCATCGGCGGCATCGGCTTCACCGGATTCGAAAGCTACGTTCGCCAACTCTGGAGTGGCGATCCCGCAGCAGAGCAATCCGGAGAAGTTCCCACGGAGGCTGCACCAGCACCCGTCCGCGAACTTCCCGACTACGGCTTCGTGCGTTTTCGCAAGGCCGAAGAAGCTGAATCTCACGGCTGGCAGCCCACAACCGTCCGCGCTCTGCAAACCGTCGTCGGCTCAACCAAGCAGGGAGCTGCTCTCGCTCTCGCGCCTTTCGCTACGTTTTCCGCGCAGGCAGCGGAGCCGCAGCCCGCGAACCTCCGTGACCTCCTCGAAATCCGCCCTGCCGGTCCCGAACTCGCGCTTGATCAGATCGCATCGGCCGAGACCATCACCCGCACCTTCATCGCCAGTGCGATGTCTTTCGGATCGCTGTCGCCCGAGGCACACCAGACCATCACCGAAGCAATGAACATTCTCGGCGGCCGCTCGAACACAGGAGAGGGAGGAGAAGACCCCGCCGTCTACACTCCCGTGAACGGCGCGCCATCGCTCCTCAATAACAAGATCAAGCAGGTTGCCAGCGCGCGCTTCGGAGTCACCGCCGAATATCTCGCGCACGCCGAAGAACTCGAAATCAAAATCGCCCAGGGCGCCAAGCCCGGCGAAGGCGGCCAGCTCCCCGGGCACAAGGTCACCGAACTCATCGCGCGCTTGCGGCACGCGCAGCCCGGAATGCAGCTGATCTCGCCGCCGCCGCATCACGACATCTATTCCATCGAAGATCTGGCCCAGCTCATCTGGGATCTCAAGCGTTCCAACCCCCGCGCCGCCGTCGGAGTCAAGCTCGTCTCCGGTTGCGGAATCGGCACCATCGCGGCAGGCGTAGCCAAGGCCTACGCCGATTACATTGTCATCGCCGGCCACTCCGGAGGCACCGGCGCATCCCCGCTCTCCAGCATCAAGTACGCCGGCAACCCCTGGGAGCTCGGCCTTGCCGAAGCGCAGCAGGTCCTCATCCACAACGGCCTCCGCGGACGCGTCCGTCTCCGCACCGACGGTGGTCTCCGCACTGCGCGCGACATTGTCATCGCCGCGCTCCTCGGCGCAGACGAATACGCGTTCGGCACCGCCGTTCTAGTCGCACTCGGCTGCGACATGGCTCGTCAATGCCACCTCAACACCTGCCCGACAGGCATCGCGACCCAGCGTCCCGATCTTCGCGCCAAATTTCGTGGCAAGCCCGAACACGTCGTTCGCTTCTGCAGCGAACTTGCCGAAGAAGTTCGCCAACTCCTCGCCAAACTCGGCCTGGCATCTTTGCAGGACGCGATCGGCCGTACCGAACTCCTCGAGCAGGTCCGTTTCGACGCCGGCCTTGATCTCAAGCCCGTTCTCGCCGCGACAGCCATCTCGGCAGAAACCGGCGGCTCCCTGCGCTGGGAAGGGAAGCGCAACGACCGCCCCGAGCCTCACCCTCCCCTCGACGACGCCTGGATCGATCCCGCACTCGCTTCATACAAATCCGGCGTGCCCTTCTCACTCGATTCTCGCGTCACCAACGAAGACCGCACCCTTGGCGCGCGCCTGGCTGCGCAGATCGCTCAATACCGGACCGACAATCCAGGCGTGGAAGGCTCGCAGATTACCTTCAATCTCCATGGCACCGCAGGCCAATCCTTCGGAGCGTTTGCTACAGCCGGAATGACGCTCTCTCTTGAAGGACTCGCCAATGATTTCGTGGGCAAAGGACTCTGCGGCGGCGAACTGATCATCCGCGGACGCGGCCGCATCGCTCAGCAGAGCGAAGCTCATACCCTGCTCGGCAACGTCGCTCTCTATGGCGCAACCAGCGGGTTGCTTTTTGCGGCAGGCCGGGCCGGCGAGCGCTTCGCCGTCCGCAACTCCGGCGCTCGCGCCATCGTCGAAGGTGTCGGCGACCACGCCTGCGAATACATGACCGGCGGGCTCGCCGTCGTGCTCGGGCGCACCGGCATCAACTTCGGCGCCGGCATGACCGGCGGGCTCGCCTGGGTCTATGACGAAGATGGCGACTTCCTCGCTAACCGCCG
>DATJEO010000057.1:0-11721 GCA_035496515.1 Occallatibacter sp. | reverse complement strand
GAGTGGGATAGAGGAGACCCTCTTCAACCGCGAGCACTTCGCTGGAGAGAACGTGAATCCGCTGGGCAATGGCGTAGCCGTGAAGAGAGCCTGATTGAAGGACTCGAAGGATGAGCATGGGGAGCGCCCCGGGAGGCATGCCGTCTTTAGGCCTAATGGGCATAGGCATAATAATCTTATGCCTTGGAAGGAGAGTCAAGGGTTTAAGGTGCTGATGTGACGAATGACGGCGGAGGGTCGGCGTGAAGATATCGATGAGGGTGGTTTTGATTTTCATAATCTGCGGGTGGATGGGCGTCTTGGTGGGAGACGCGCAGAGCGGATCCGCCTCCGTAGATATCCGGGTTGATCTGGCGAAAGCTGTCGGGCCGTACACGCCGATTTACCGTTGGTTCGGCTATGACGAATCGAACTACACGACGATGACGTATGGCAAGCAGCTGCTGCGGGAACTGCACGATCTGAGCCCGGAGCCGGTGTATATTCGCGCGCATCATCTGCTGACTTCGGGCAATGGAGTGGCGGAGCTTAAGTGGAGCTCGTCGAATGTCTTTTCGCTTGATGCGAATGGGAAGCCGGTTTATGACTTCACGATTACGGATCAGACGTTTGACGAGTATCAGAAGGCAGGCGTTCGGCCGTTTGTTGAGCTGGGTTTTATGCCGAAGGATCTGGCGGTGGAGGTGCCAGGGGTCAGCGAGTATCAGCTTCATTATCCGAAGCCGACGATGGGAGGGAGTTCGAATAATCCGCCGAAGGACTACGCGTTGTGGGGTGAGCTAGTGAGGAAGTTCACTGAGCACCTCGTGGAGCGGTATGGAAAAGAGCAGGTGAAGACGTGGTACTTCGAGGTGTGGAACGAGCCGGACATAATTTACTGGCACGGGACGGAGGCTGAATATCTAAAACTGTACGACTACGCGGTTGCGGGTGTGCGGGCGGCACTGCCTGAGGCGAAGGTCGGCGGGCCTTCGACGACGGGGCCTGGATCGGAGAAGGCTTCGGCGTACCTGGATGCGTTTCTGCGGCACTGCAAGAACGACAAGAGCGCGGCGGATGGGAAAGCGGTGCCACTGGATTTCATCTCGTTCCACCCGAAGGGACATCCGGAGACGGTGGAAGGGCACGTACGGATGGGTCTTGCGGCGGAGCTGAAAGCGGCGAAGGCGGGGTTTGAGATCGTCGCGAAGTATCCGCAGTTGCGGACACTTCCGATTGTGTTGAGCGAGGCGGATCCGGAGGGGTGCGCGGCATGTTCGATGAAGGTGAATCCTGCGAATGCGTACAGGAATGGACCGCTGTATGCGACGTACACTGCGGCAGCGATCAAGGGGTTATTCGATCTCCAGGACGCGGCACACGTGAATCTTGCGGGAATGCTGTCGTGGTCGTTCGAGTTCGAGGGGAAGGAGTACTTTGAGGGGTTCAGGACGCTGGCGACAAATGGGATCGACAAGCCGGTTCTGAATGTTTTCCGGATGGCGGCGCTTATGTCGGGCGATCGCGTGGAGGTGAGCAGTAGCGGGCGAATCGCGACCGACTTGATTCTGACGAGCGGAGTGCGGCAGGCGCCTGATGTAGATGCGCTGGCGACCACCGGAGAGCATCAGGCCGCGGTGATGCTGTGGAACTACCACGATGATGATCTGCCAGCTGCGGGAGCGCCGGTGAAGGTGACGGTCGCGGGAGTGCCGGCGGGCGTGAAGCGCGTGCTGCTGCAGCACTACAGGATTGATGAGACGCACAGCAATTCGTACACGGCGTGGAAGGCGATGGGATCGCCGCAGTCGCCGACTTCTGAGCAATATGCGCGGCTGAAAGAGGCGGGACAACTGGAACTGCTCGGTTCTCCGGAGTGGCTGGACGTTCGCGATGGCAAGCTGCTGATCGAGATGGAGTTGCCGAGGCAGGCTACTTCGCTTTTGCGGCTGTCGTGGTAACGCGCTGACGGCGAGAAGTGCGGAATCAGCATCCAAACGTCGATATGTCTATGAAAAGGGTTTCACGGCGGGATTTATTGAAAACAAGCGCTCTGGCGGGGGCGGCGGGACTGGCGGGATCGTTGATTCCGGGATGCGGGTCGAAGGGCGGGGCAACAATCGGGATACCGGGCACCAGCTCGTGCGGGAAGCTGACGGATATTGAGCACGTAGTGATCATGATGCTGGAGAACCGGTCCTTCGATCACTATTTCGGGACGTACAAGGGAGTTCGCGGGTTCAACGATCAGAGCGCGGCGTATAACCAGCCCTATCCGCCAAACACATCAAGCGCGCCGGCGGGCGCGTTGCTGCCTTACCACCTGGATACGACGACGACGAACGCGGCATGCACGCATGACATTACGCACGACTGGGTTCCGCAGCACCAGAGTTGGAATGGCGGAAAGATGGATGGGTTCGTTACGTCGCGGCTGCCGATCAATGCGAATGACGCGGTGCTGGCGATGGGGTACTACACGCGGGCCGATCTGCCCTACTACTACGCGCTGGCAGATGCGTTCACGCTTTGCGACAACTACTACTGCTCGGTGATCGGGCCGACGGATCCGAACCGGTTGTACTCGATGGCAGCGTCGATCGATCCGGATGGGAAGAACGGCGGCCCCATTATCCAGACGCTGGTGGCAACCCGAGCTTCGATGATCGGCAAGCTGACATATACGACGATGCCGGAACAGCTGCAGGCAAAGGGAGTCTCATGGAAGGTGTACAACGCGCCGGATCAGAACGTGCTGAACGGGGTGTATAGCGATAACGTACTGCCGTACTTCAAGAACTTCCAGGACCCGTCCGGCGTGCTCTTCAAGAACGCGTTCGGGCCGCAGTTCCCGACGGACTTTGTCGCGGATGCGGCAAAAGGAAATCTGCCGCAAGTATCGTGGATCATTCCTTCTGTCGTGGATTCAGATCATCCGCCATCACCGGCGCTGCTTGGAGAGGCGACGGTGTCGGCAGTCGTGTCGGCGCTGACTGCAAATCCGGCGGCTTGGGCGAAGACGGCGCTGTTCATCACGTACGACGAGAACGGCGGGTTCTTCGACCATGTTGCTCCACCGACTGCGCCTCCGGGGACGGCGGGCGAGTACCTGACCGTCGCGCCGGTGCCGGATCCGACGTTGGAGGGGAGCCCAGCGATCACGGGGCCCATCGGGTTGGGGTTCAGGGTGCCAATGATCATCATTTCGCCGTTTAGCCGGGGCGGGCTGGTGTCGTCGGATGCGTTCGACCACACTTCGCTGTTGCGGTTCCTGGAGACGCGGTTTGGGGCGGAGGTGCCGAATCTCTCGGCCTGGCGGCGATCGGCGGTAGGCGATCTGACGACGGCATTCAACTTCAACAAGGTGGACACGTCGGTACCGTCATTGCCGGCGACGAGCACGGCCGCGGCAGGAACTATTACGGAGTGCGCGGGGAATCTGCTCGGGTTCTCGCCGCCGCAATTGCCAGCGCAGCAGACGATGCCGACGCAGGAGGCGGGGGGGCCGGCGCGGCCGAATGGAAACTGCTGAAGCCAACGCTGGCGTCCCGCGCGATGTTGCGAGCATGGGAAGTGGGCTGGCGGAGCACGCGTTTCGGCTCGCGATCAAAGATCCGTCCGCAAACGAGCGGATACGCGAACGCTGCAACAGAGCCTCTCGGCAGTCGAGGCGCCGGCCGATCTTCAAGAGGCCGGCGTGATCGACGCATCGCGCCAGTCGCTCTGATTTGCCGTGAAGTTGCGCGAGGCGGCACGAGCTGGTGGGCACTGGTGATGGATTGCCTCTGTTATTCTGAGAAGTTTACTTGAAGCGGCTCGGAGGCGCTGATTATGCCGGAACACAGGGGGAGGAAACATCATCAGGACCGGGTGGCTGAGACGCTTCGGGAAGAGATTGGCGCGATGATCGAGGGGGAGCTTTCGGACCCGCGGATTGCGTTTTGCTATGTGACAGAGGTTGCGCTGAACCCGGGAGGGAAGTCGGCGCGAGTGTATGTTGCAGTGGACAATGCGGTTCCTGACATCGAAAAGGCAGAGACGGATACGGTTGCGGGGCTCGAGGCGGCGAAGGGGTATATTCGATTCGAGCTGAAGGAACGGATGGGCGTGCGGCATGTGCCGGATCTGACTTTCCTGGCGGATCGATCGGGCCGGTTTCAGGCCCGCATTGAAGAACTCATGGGTCGCGCGCGAAAGCGGCAGAAGGCGCCGGTGGACTAGGAGATGGAGTTGCCGGGGACTGGGCCTGCTGATTCTGGTGGTCACTTTCAAGATGCGGCGGCGTGGATAGCGTCAATCCTGAAGGTGATTGGACAGGGCGAGCGGTTCCTGGTGTGTTCCCATTCCCGACCGGATGGGGATGCAGTAGGCAGCATGCTGGCGATGGGGATGCTGCTGGAGCAGTTGGGCAAGCGCGCGGACCTGGTGAGCGCGGATCGCGTGCCGGTTGTGTACCGGGCATTGCCGGGAGTCGAGAAGATCCAGAAAGCGCTGCGGGTACACGGGCCATACGATGCGGTGATTCTGCTGGAGTGCGACGGTGTGGAGCGCACGCGGCTGCAGGGCCTTGAGAAGTTTTTCCAGATCAATATCGATCATCATGCGAGCGGCGTTGAGTTTGCCGATCTGAACTGGATCGATCACGAGGCCGCGTGCGTGGGCGAGATGGTGTACCGGCTATTCAAGGCGGCTGGTGTGGCGCTGACGCCCGAGGCGTCCCATTGCATGTACACGACGGTGCTGACGGACACCGGCGGGTTTATTTACGGCGGAACGCGGGCGTCAACGTTTGAGCTGGCCCGGGAGCTGACGATGGCTGGAGCGAATCCGATCAAGATCGCGCAGCAGGTGTATTTCTCGACGCCGATGTCGAAGCTGCTGCTGCTGGGGGCGGCGCTCAAGAATCTGCATCGCGAGGGACGGCTGGCGTGGCTGTGCATCAGGCATGAAGACATGATCCGGAGCTGCGCTGTGGAAGAGGATTGCGAGGGCATCGTGAACTATGCGCTGTCGATCGCTGAGGTGGAAGTCGCGGTCTTCTTGCGCGAACTTGAGGAGCCGCGTGTACGCGTGAGTTTGCGAAGCAAGGGTCGCGTGAATGTGGCGGCAATTGCGGAGCGGCTTGGCGGTGGGGGCCACGAGAACGCCGCGGGATGTACTCTGGACGGCCCGCTGATGCGGGCAAAAGAACAGATTCTGGAAGAGTTGAAGGGGGCGCTGGGATCCTCACAGATGCGGAGAAACGGCAGGAATCTGATAGCCTAGCTTCTGCGTTCTTGAGGCTTTACGGCGCAGAGACTTTCCTGCTTGGGCGAACTTCAAGCCCCGTGGAGTTGGCCGGAAGACTGGCGGTCATTGCTGGTCTGGAGAAATTGCTGGAAGTGGAAACACAGTTGGAACCAGTAGTGCCTGAATCACCCGAGGGCCGACGCTTCCGCCTGCCGACATGGGCGACATTCTGCGAGGCCGCGGTGCTGGTGGTCTTCAGCGCCTTTTTTATCCTCTACGGAGTGGTCCCGCTGTTCGGTGGAGACGGCCTTGGCCTGGTGGGGGCCGATGAGCCCAGGTATGCGCAGATTGCTCACGAGATGCTGGTGCGGTTCGATGGGGCTCACTCGCTGAAGGAGCGGCTGACGGCGTGCGTCACGCCGTATCTCTACGGGCATCCCTGGCTGGAGAAGCCGGCGCTGTATTACTGGCGGGCGATGTTCGTGTTCCAGGAGTTCGGGGTTCACGACTGGAGCGCACGGCTGCCGTCGGCGAGTTTTGCGTTCATCATGGTGGCGCTGATTTACCTGCACATGAAGAGATTCAGGGCAGGGGGACACCTCGATGCGGCGCTTATCACGGTGGCTTGCGCAGGAATCATCGGATTCTCTCGCGGCGCCTCGACGGATATGCAGATGGCGGCTCCTCTTTCGATCGGGCTGCTGGGCTGGTATGCGTGGTATGAAACGAATTCGAAGTTCTGGCTATTCGATATCTATTTCTTCACGGGAGTGGCGACTCTGGCCAAGGGACCAGTAGCGCCGTTTCTCGCGCTTGTGATTGTTTGTGCTTTTGCATTTCTACGCAAAGAATGGTCCATTGTGCGGCGCTCCGTGTGGTGGCCGGGGATTGCGCTCTACTTCGCCATAACGCTGCCGTGGTTTATCGCGGTGCAGCATCAGAACCCGACGTTTTTCCGGGAATTCTTCCTGCAGCACAACCTGGAGCGGTTTGCGACGAACCGATATCAGCACCGGCAGCCGTTCTGGTACTACCTGGCGGTGGTCGTGCTGGCCGTGATGCCGTGGACTGTGATCGCTGCGCGGGCGTTTGTCGATGGGGTACAGACATCAGTGGCTGAGTGGCGGCTGCGGAGATTGAATCCGAAGCGGCGAGCGCCCAACCGACCGGGCGATGCTTTCCCGGAGTTCCTGGTGCTGTGGGCGATCATTCCGGTGGTGTTCTTTTCGTTTTCGCAATCGAAGCTGCCGGGGTACATTTTGCCGGCAATTCCTCCGATCACGATTCTTACCGGAGATTATCTCTTCAGGAAGCGGCAGCCAGGGTTGAACCGCTGGGAGTTGGGCGGTCACGCAGCCCTGTGCGGCGTGATGACAATGTTCGCGCTGCTGATGCCCTGGTTTGTGAACCACGGACCGGAGATGCCGCCTACCCGAGCCTGGTCGGTGGCGCTGCTGGCTTCGCTCGGTGCGGCGCTCCTGATTATTGTCGTGGTGAAGGGATACGGAGTGGTGCGGCTGCGGCTGGCCACGACCGGTGTGCTGGTGGTTCTGACATTCTTTCTATACGGGGTGGGGCCTTTCTTCGGTATTCCAGCTATCGTGCCGACGAAGAGAGTGATCCACGTGCTGGACAGGTCGTATTCGGCGCGGCCGATTGCGGACCGGCTGGAACAACTGGCGCCGCGGGATGAGACGGTCGCGGTGTTCAGGGTTCGCCGGGATGTGGAGTACGGCCTTGCGTTCTATCGAAACCGCGAAGTAGTCAATTACGAGGACATCGGGGTTCCCGAGGGGGAGCATCTTCTCGTGGCGCGCGTTACAGGTCGCGGAGGGGTTGATCTGCATACCCCAGCGGCGCTTCAGCAATATCTGGAAGGGCGGCATTACGAGGAAGTTCTAAGCTGGCCCGAGCAGGGGCTGGAAGTGTACCTGGTGGGCCCACGGTAGCTTCTGGTTTCCGGGAACAACATTTGGACATTGTGTAACTTGCGGGAAGCTGGCGAATCGTGTCAAAGTGACCGGATGGCCCGGTAATCGGCTCGGCGCTGTCCCATGCGCAGGAGCACGCATCGGCCGATGGCAGGTATCGCAGAGGAAACATGGCAGCGGGCGTAAGTCTTGAGATCCTCGATCTTCGGCATTTTGCTGCGCCGGTGCTGCGGCCCGTGCTGGACGCCGAAGGGGAGCTTTGGAGCAAGCGGCTGCACTGGGATTATCGATCAAGCGCGCGGCTGCTGATGCAATATCTCGATAATCATCTCCTGCCAGGCTATGCAGCGCTGGAAGCCGGGCAGGTGACAGGATACACCTTCTGCGTTTACGAAGAGACGAAGGCGGTAATCGGAGATGTGTTTGCAATGCCGGGTAGGAATCCGGAGGCGGCGGACTCGGATCCTGAGCCTGAGCGGGAGATCGAGGCGACGCTGTTGAAGCACCTGTTCGAAACGCTGCTGAACTCGCCGAATGTGGACCGGATCGAATCGCAACTGCTTCTGCACCCTTCGGGGACTCACGCCGAGATTTTTCTGGAGTCGGGATTTGAACTGTACGGACGGCACTTCATGGTGCAGCCGCTGGCAGGACACTGGAGCCGACCGCGAGTGGAGATGCCGCCGGAGCTTGAGCTGCGGCCGTGGCGCGATGACGACCTGAATTCCGCGGCACGACTGATCTCTACGGCGTACTACGGGCATCCGGACAGCCTGATCAATGACCAATACCGGTCGGTACATGGATCGATGCGGTTCCTGCATAACATCGTGCGTTATTCGGGATGCGGCGTATTTTCTCCCCAGGCTTCGCATGTGGTGGTGGAGCGAAGCACGCACGAGCTGGCTGCACTGGTGCTGGGATCGCGGGTGAGTCCGCAGAGCGGGCACATAACGCAGCTGTGCGTTCATCCGAAGTTTCGCAGGCAGGGGCTTGCGCGCAAGATGCTTCTGGTTGCGGGGGCGCACTTTTTGAGCCAGGGAGTGAGCGAGATTTCACTGACAGTGACAGAGGCGAACGCGCAGGCTATCGAACTCTACAAGAGCGAAGGGTATGAGTGCGTACACAAGTTCGACGCGGCGGTGTGGGAGAGATAGGGGCTGGGAACTGACACTCTCTAGCGCGCGATGAGGTACATGACCCAGCTCAGGACAATGGCGGATCCGACGAATAGAGAGAAGCAGTAGAGACCGTAGCGGAACATGTGCTGGGGTGTTTCGCGCTGGGTGATGCCGAAGACGGTTGAGGCGAAGAGTCCAAACAACAACACTGCGGTGAAGTGGGAGGGAGAGAACACTAAGACTTCCTCCCAGTGCGCAAGTTGTGTGCGTCGACGGCGGAGATGATGTTGAGGAGGCCGGCGACGACAATGAAGCGCGTGCCCCAATCGGCTACGGTGAGCTGAACGGAATCTGCGCCAAGGCCCATGGCGCGACCGACGACGTAGAGGAGGCCGCTGCCGAGATCGCCGAGCAGGCCGAGGATTTCGAGGATGTCGTGGGCGTTGGCGTAGAGCTTGCCCTGCATCGCAAGCCCGATGGCAAACATGCAGATGATGGAGATGGCGAGCAGAGCGCCGCGACCCCATTTGCGAAGCAGAAAGTGTCCCGCGCCGGGGATGAGCCAGCCGGCGATCAAGGGAAGGAATACAAAGCCGTCCTGAGCGCTCTTTTGCCCAACGACTTTCTTGTTCTCAGCGTCCGCCATTCCTTTCTGACTATATCGCAGTGGACAGGGGGCCCGGGTAGCCTCAGATCAGTGCCCAGAGAACTGCTCAGTTCAGATTGGCAATGTCAGGTGCCTTAGTTGCCGGTGGGTATGATGCCGGCGTTTTCGACCATCAGGATTACGGTGCGCTTTGGAGCGCGGGTGCGGTGGACGATGCCGCGCGGGATGACGAACCCCTGGCCGGAATTGAGTTCGATGGTTTTGTCTTCGAGGTCGATGAGGAGCTGACCTTCTACGGTGAGGAAGAATTCGTCGTCATCGTCGTGCTTGTGCCAATGGTATTCGCCTTCGATGATCCCGACGCGGACGACTGACTCATTGACCTTGCAGAGGGTCTGATTGAACCACTTGTAGTTCTTCGCGTCGGGGATGTTAATGTCGATGACCTCGAGCGGGCCGTGAAGGATGTTGAGGCGGGTTTCGTACGGGAAGGCAGCAGTGTCGGACATGGGGAGACTCCTTGCGGGAGGATAGCAGGCGCAAGTGATAGTTGTTCTCTCGTGCTGAGTTCCTCGATGATCTCCGAATGCCCGATCCATTCGAGCGCAGTCATAGGGAGCGGATAGGACGGCACAAACGTAATGTTTGCCTGCGCACTCGTGAGTGAGCGGGATCACAGCGTCGGCTTGAATATCCGGCGAAATTAGATCAGCTATACAAAAGATTTCTGTTCTGGGCGTGGTACCTGTGCTTCAGGTTGCTGATCTCGTGCGGATCGCTCAGACCAGAGACGTGCAAGACGTTTCAACTGCCTCGGCTGACGGGTATTGGAACGAATATTCGTTCTATTTAGCCCAGATCTAGATACAGGTAGACAGGAGTAGTGCTCTTTCGAGAGTTCTATTCCGTCCTTCAGATGAAGCGCAGGAAGGCCCGAAAGACAGTGCGCCTCAGCTCGAAGTGATTCTTATAAACACCGACAGTGACTTTCCCCGCTGTTGTGCCGGTGCTGCGGCGCCGTTCCACCAGGGGTTTACCAATGAGGAAGTTACTGTTTGCTGCACTGACGCTGGCTGCCTGCTCCGCGCCCGCGATTCAAGCCATTACTGTTTCAACGCCCTCCAACGGAGCTCAACTGACTTCACCCTTCACGGTGACGGCGAGTACGACAACTTGCGCCGGAGTGCCGGCGGTGTCGATGGGGTACTCGATTGACAGCGGAACGGCGGTAATCGAGCCGATTTCGTTTAGCGCGAGAGTTTACGCGTCCGCCGGCTCGCATGTGTTGCACGTGAAGTGCTGGGGTAAGAACACGCATGATGAAAAGCTGCTGAACATCACGATTCTGGCGGCTCCGGTCTCCGACATCACTGTGGCGACACCCTCGAATGGGGCGACTGTGAGTCCGACGTTCACGCTGACGGCCAGTACGAGGACTTGTGCGTCGAAGCCGGCGGTCTCGATGGGTTATTCAATTGACAGCGGAACGGCCGTAATCGAGCCGACATCGTTTACGGCTTCGGTGAGTGCACCGGCAGGGGCACATGTGCTGCATGTAAAGTGCTGGGGCCAGGGCGTGGGGGACCAGAAGTTGCTGAACATCAATGTTGTTCAACCTCCAAAGGGACCTCAGATTCCTTCGTATGCACATGTGCAGCAACAGATCGACTTGCTGCCGGGATGGCGGATCAAGCACGATCCTGCGACGCCCGGGACAGCGACGGGTTCGATGACGCTGGTCAGTGATCCCACGCTGACGGGCCAGACGGAGAAATATCTCACCACGTTCACCAATGCTGGCGGAATTCTCTATTCGAATACGTATGGGAACGACACGGATTCGACGCACTTTGTATATGACGTGCATGTGTGGCTGACGGCAGACAGCGTGCTCAGCAACCTGGAGATGGACGGCAACCAGGTCATGCGCAATGGCCACACCATAATTTATGGTTTCCAATGTTCGGGGTATGCCGGCGTATGGGAATACACGGAGAACTCCGGGACGGTGGATCAGACAAAGGCGCATTGGCTGAAGTCGACTGCGCCATGCAATCCGGCGAAGTGGACGCGAAACACGTGGCATCACATCCAGATCAGCGTGTCGCGGGACGACTCGGGGAACGTGACGTATCACTCGGTTTGGTTCGACGGAGTGGAACAGCCGATCAACAAGACAGTCATGTCCGAGTTCTCTCTGGGCTGGGCACTGGGAGCGCTGGTCGCGAACTTCCAGGTGGACGGCATCGGAACGAGCGGGTCGGCGACGATCTATGTGGACAATCTGAAGATGTCGCGCTGGTGAGTAGGAACGATTGCTTGGGCGGCGGATCGAAGCTGATCCGCCGAACCAAGATTAAACTGGAAGATGACAGGATGAAGCCCTGACGATAGAAGCAAGAGCATGATCCCGGAAGATTCCCGCGGTCGTCGCCAATCTGCCTTTCAGCTTTGGCTACTGATTTGTGTCCTGCTGGTCATGAAGACGTGCAAGCGACATCTTGGCGACAGCGGCGCCAATCAGCGCACAGAACATGTCGCTCTGTGTATCCCATGGATCGCCCTGGTTTCCCAGAAATGCATCCGCGCCGCTTCCTTCAACCAGCGCAACAGCCCACTCCAAAAGCTCGTAGCGGGCACTGATCGCGACGCAGATACACATCACCACAAACACACGCCACCATGGCCCGGAGATGACCCGTTTACGAATCAGTACTTCTCGCGCGATGATCGCGGGGACGAAGCCCTGGGCAAAATGTCCGAGCTTGTCATAATCGTTCCGCGCCAGGTGAAAATGGTCGCGCACCCAATTGAAGAAGGGCACTTGAGCATAGGTATAGTGGCCTCCCACCAG
>DATJEO010000056.1:0-4200 GCA_035496515.1 Occallatibacter sp. | reverse complement strand
GAGAGGGCGATGCGCTAACGCCCGAAGGCCATTACGTTATCGATGCGAAGTACGAGCACAGCAAATACCACAAGGCTTTGCATGTCTCGTACCCAAGCGCTGAGGATCGGAGGCGAGCTGCACGCCAGGGAGTTTCTCCTGGAGGTGCAATCATGATCCACGGCCTGCCGAATGGCAAGGGCTGGGTCGGCGCGCGCCACCGCCTTTTCGATTGGACCCTGGGGTGTATTGCGGTCACGGATGAAGAGATCGATGAGGTCTACACTCTCGTTCCGGTGGGCACACCCGTTGAGATCCGCCCTTAGTGCTTCCCTAAATCGCGACATGTTTGCCTTACCTCCTGATGCGGAATATTCACTCAGTTCGATCTGTGTGGACCTGACACTTCACCGGTGAGATGAACGTCTTGACCATGCATTGTGAGTCTTCCGAACGGTATAAATCCATTGTGACTGAAATCGAGAATTAGGCTGCAAAGAAGTGGAGAGCTTGAGACGATTGCAAATGGGGCTCTTAGCTGGGGGATCGGCTGACGCAAGCTTTGCACATGGCTGATCGGCGGACCTGCTGAGTACAACGTCGGGTCTCTGGCGGGCATCGAACTGGAGAGTATTTCGTACACATGCTGTAAGTCATAGTTCCGCCGATATAGAAAGTCCGAACAATGCTTAGACTACTTCGCTACCGCAAGCTTTTGAAACTCCTTCCGATTCGTCCTGTCGCCCGGTTCTTTGCCGTCCTCTTTCCACTTTTTATGTGTTGCGGGACGTCGCACGCTTATTCGGTCCTGACGCATGAGGAGATCATCGATCTGCTTTGGAACGATCACCTGCGGCCGATGATTCTGGCACGCTATCCGGGATTGACAGACGATCAGATGCGTGAAGCGCACGCTTACGCGTATGGCGGCGCGGTGATTCAGGACATGGGCTACTACCCATTCGGCGACAAGGAATTCAGCGACCTCGTACACTACGTGCGCAGCGGCGACTTTGTGCTGGAACTGATCAAGGAGAGCCAGAACGCGAATGAATACGCTTTTGCGCTAGGAGCACTGTCGCACTACGCAGCCGATGTTACCGGCCACCCAGCGGTGAACGAGGCGGTCGCGATCACCTACCCGAAGCTGCGGGCGAAGTTTGGGCCGATCGTGCTCTACGCACAGGATAAGACCGCGCACATCCGGACAGAGTTCGGCTTCGACATGGCGCAGGTGGCGAAGGAAAGATATGCTCCGCAACAGTTTCACGACTTCATTGGCTTTCAGGTTTCGAAGGAGTTGCTGGAGCGCGTCTTCCCGGTCGTCTACGGAATGCAATTGAACGACGTGGTGGCGCATGAGGATCTGGCGATTGGTTCGTTTCGCTATTCGGTGAGCAAGCTGATTCCGCACATGACGCAGGTGGCGCTGAAGACGCACAAAAAGGAGATTATGCGCGAGGTGCCGAACTTCCAGAAGCAGAAGTTCCTCTATCGACTGTCGCGGGCGGACTATGAGAAGTCATGGGGAAAGAACTATCAACACGCGGGGTTCGGCACACGACTTCTGGCGCTGTTGCTGAAGCTGATTCCGAAGGTTGGGCCGCTTAAAGCTCTGGACTTCAATGTTCCGACGCCAAAGACGGAAAACATGTACTTCACGAGCATCAACAAGACGGTTGATCACTACGGGGCGCTGCTCGGGAACCTGCAGAAGAAGTCGCTTCAGCTGCCTGAAAACGATCTCGACAGCGGCAAGCCTACGGCGGCAGGCGAGTACAGCCTTGCCGATGACACATACGCGAAGATGCTCTCGCAACTGGCCGATAAGAAGTTCGCCGAGACTACGCCTGCTCTCCAGAAGGATATTGTCGCTTTCTACGCACACCCAGCACGGGTCGAGACCAAGAAGGATGCGGACAAGTGGCAGAAGGTGCAGACCAATCTGGAGGCGCTTAAGGCATTCACTCCCAATCCAGCGCAGCCGACTGCGCAGCCTGTGGCTACGGCTCCGACAGGCGGACGTTAGCCGATCTTCTGCGAGAATGAGAGAGGAATGCTCTCTCTGCAGAATGCCGGAAAGCGCTTTGGACCTCGCGTGTTGTTCACCGAGGCGAACTGGCTCATCCGGAACAATGAAAAGACGGCGCTGGTGGGTGCGAATGGCACCGGCAAGTCAACGCTGATGAAGGTGCTCGCCGGGCTCGAGTCTCTGGACTACGGGATCATGCAGCAGACCCGCGGCATGAGCATCGGCTATCTGCCGCAAGAGGGGCTGACGCTAAGCGGACGGACGGTGTTCGAGGAGTGCCTGAGCGTCTTTGACGAGCTGCGCGCGATGGAGGGCGAGATTGAGCGCGCAGCGGCGCAGATGTCGGAGCTGGATCACGCGAGCGCAGAGTACGAGTCAGTTGCGGAGCGGTTCTCGATGCTGCAGGAGCGATTTCACGCGCTGGACGGTTATGCGCTGGACGCGCAGGTGGGGACGGTTCTGACGGGGCTTGGGTTCGGCAAAGAGGACTGGTCGCGGCAGGTAGACGAGTTCTCGGGCGGATGGCAGATGCGGATCGCGCTGGCGAAGCTGTTGCTGGCAAAGCCGAATCTGCTGCTGCTGGACGAGCCCACCAACCATCTGGATCTGGAGACGCGCAACTGGCTCGAGGACTATCTGCACGGCTATCCGTTCGGCTACATATTGATCTCGCACGATCGCTACTTCCTGGATGTGACGATCGATCGAACGGTCGAGATCTGGAACAAGCGGCTGACGATCTTTCAGGGCAACTACACAAAGTACCTCTCTCAAAAGGACGAGCGGCGGACGCAGTTGCTCTCGGCGTACAAGAACCAACGCGACCAGATCGAGCATCTGGAGGCTTTCATCAGCCGGTTCCGTTATCAGGCGACGAAGGCGAAGCAGGTGCAGTCGCGGATCAAGGAGCTGGAGAAGATCGAGCGGATCGAGATTCCGGAGGAAGAACCCGTCATTCACTTCAAGTTCCCGCAGCCCGCTCCGTCGGGGCGGATGGTGGTCGAGGCAGAGGGGCTGGGCAAGAGCTACGGGCAGAAGCGGGTGTTCGGCAATGCGCGGTTCGGCATCGAGCGCGGAGATCGCGTGGCGCTGGTCGGAGTGAACGGGGCGGGCAAGTCTACGCTGATCAAGCTGCTGACCGGTGTGGAGCAGCCGACTGAGGGAACGATCAAGCTGGGGCATAACGTGGTGAGCGAGTACTTCGCGCAGGACCAGTACAAGGTGCTCGATCCGGATGCGCGGATGCTGGATGACATCAACAGGGCTGCGGTGAAGGTTCCGGAGAGTGAGTTGAGATCGTTGCTGGGGTGCTTTCTGTTCTCTGGCGATGATGTGTTCAAGCGGCTGGGGGTGCTGTCGGGCGGCGAGCGGAACCGGTTTGCGCTGGCGCGGATCCTGGTGTCGCCTTCGAACTTTCTGCTGCTGGACGAGCCGACGAATCACCTGGATATGCGGGCGAAGGATGTGCTGCTGGAGGCGATCGCGGCGTTCTCAGGGACGGTTGTGTTCGTATCGCATGATCGCTATTTCATCGACCGGCTGGCGACGCGGGTGATCGAAGTGGAGAACGGAGTCATCACTTCCTACCCGGGTAATTACGAGGATTACCTGAGGAAGAAGGAGGAGCTGGCGGCCGCCGTCGACTTCTCGTCCGAAGAGGAACATCCATCCCAGGTCCCCAAAAGCAAGGGACCTGGAGCACCCAGTTTGTTGTCTTCCGAAGGAGTTGCGCCCGCCATCGGCGGGACGACGATTGTGATCGAGGGTGGGGTGGATGGGGTGGCGGGGAACGGCAGGGCGCGGCGGTTGAATCCGATCAAGCAGAAACAGATGGAGGAGCGGTGCGCGTTTCTGGAGGAGGAGATTCCCAGGGCGGAGGCGTCGATCGCGCACACGGAGGAGCAGCTCGGGGTGTTCGTGTCGGCGGGGGAGACGCAGCGGCTGACGGAGCTGGCGATGGCGCTGCGGGAACAGCTTGGGCAGCTGACGGCGGAGTGGGAAGAGCTGATGGTGCAGCTGGAGGGAGCGTAAAGGCGACGTCGCAGGTGGGCTGTAGCTGATAGTGGGCAGGGATCGGGTCTGGGTATGGGTGGATCTGGGCTGGTGGCCGGCGGATTGCTTCTTTTTGAGTGCGGGTTGGTCGATTCTTTGATTGGTTCGAGGCCCGCGGTTTTGTTTTTCCTTTTTGC
>DATJEO010000055.1:0-8101 GCA_035496515.1 Occallatibacter sp. | reverse complement strand
GACGAGCACTCCATCGCGGAAATCTGAATCCACGAGTAGTGGGTTGTTTTTTTGTTCGCCTGGCCTCAAAAAATGCGAACCGTTTTCAACGCAGACAAGATGAGATGCCTCGTCAATATCCCCGGGTTTTCCCTAGGACCTGTGGATCGCTGCATTGTTATACGCCAGGAGGAGTAGCCTTCGCATACAGATCCCTCTACTTACCTTGCGCCGCATGAGAGCCTTGCAGATATGAGAAATCGGCGATCAGTTATTTGGTCTTTTGCAGCGATGACGCTGGCGTGTGTCTGGAGCGTAATTCTGTCGCTAGCGCAAAGAACAAAAAGGCACATTGGAAGCCAGAATCGCTGGACTGTAGTTTTCCGCTCGACAATTGCGACACCGTCACGGTGCGCTGATCCTTTCACGTTTAGCAATTAGATCGCGGGTGAGACATATCTGCGCCAACAGAAAAGCCGCCCGGAGGCGGCTTTGGTTGATCGCGTTGGGTGCTAGCGGAGAGGCGTGCTCGTATTGTCGAGGCCGGCGGTGGCCTGAATGCCTTTGTCGGCGAAGTAGTTGCGGTCCCAGAGATTGCGATAGAACGCGCCCGTGAGTTCAGCTGCGCGGGGGCCAAATGTGGGCCGGCCGCCTTGAAGGAAGAAGACCGTGACCATGTTGCCCGTCGGAGTAGCCGAGTAAGAGACGAACCACCCGAAGCGGGTTCCCTTGTCGGAGCAGGTGCCGGTTTTGCCGAAGACGGGAAGTTCCTGGAAGTTGGCGCGGAGGCGTCGGGCGGTGCCGTACTGCACGGCTCCGGCCATACCGTTCTGCAAGCTGGGAACGTCGGCAGCGATATCGAGAGTGCGCTTGATCTTCGGCTCGAAGGCAAGCACTTCTTCGGGCGAGGTCGGATGCTGGAGGTAGTAGAGGGTTCCGCCGTTGGCGATGGCAGCGACGAATGCGCCGAGCTGCAGCGGGGTCATGGAGACTCCCTGGCCGAAGCTGCACATGCGGGCAACGCCGCCTTCAGACTGCGGGATCGGCTGGCTGGGGTAGACACCGAGCTGCTCGCCCGGGATGTTCCATCCGGCAAGTTCGCCTAGGCCGAATTGTGTGGCATAGTGATGAACGCGCTCGAAGCCGAGTTCGCGCCCGAGTTCTTCGAAGTAAAGGTTGTTGCTCTTGGCGAGCGCGTCGGTCATGTTCATGCGGAAGCCGGCCAGGTGCACCGGCGTGTCGCGCGTGATCAGGCCTTCATGCAATGCGGCGAGAGCGACGGAGAGCTTGATGGTGGAGCACGGCTCCGCGCCAGGCGATAGCGCCAGGTTCTGATTGACCATCGCAAGGATGCGGCCGTTGGAGGGATCGATTACGACAGCAGTGCCGTTCATGCCGTCGAGGGCATCAATGGCAGCCTGGCGGACGATGGGATCTTCACCCGCGGTGATGTCGGCACCGAAAATGTCGCCCTTGGCAAACGAGCTGGCGGTGAAGCGCTCGTAAAACCGATGGCGGCGATGCGTAAGGGTCGCGTGACGGAACCTTGGTGTCGCAGAACGAATTCGGCGTGAAGAGGTGCTGGTACGCACAGCTGCGTGCAGATGACGGGCACGGTGCAGGCCGTGGTGCTGCACGTCGAGAGCAGCGGCCGGGTCCATTCCCAGACTCAGAGCGCCAGCTGCTAAACCCAAGGCAAAAACGCAAGACAGTCTCATCCCCAACAAGTCCCTTCAACTATGGAATGCGTGCGATGCGTCTGCATGGTGGCAGCGCATTTTTCGGAATCGTTCAACTTACTTATGCCACACGCCTTTGCCGCAGACTGTGAGCAGAGTCACCCACTGAACTGAAATGTTGACTGCCCACTATTGATCCAAATCGACCCTGGGGGAAATCAAAAACATCTTCTTGTTTTAACTGTTGAAAACCGGGAGCTTGTTTGAACTATACAGCTCCCGGATTTGAAGGCAAGCCCCTGTTTGTGTGGTGCGCGATCAGAACTTCATGCGACGCATAAAGGTGGGGACGTCGAGGTCGCGCTCTTCCTGTTCAGAGGATGTAGCTAAAGGACTTACATTCTGCTGGGGTGCATGATCTTCGGTAATCGAGGGGGTGCGGAGGCCGTTACCAAAGTCTGAGGCGTAGTCGCGTGGGAGCGGCGTAAAAGATGGCTCCTCCGTGATCTCTGAGCGGCTGGAGCGCGTGGCGGCACCCACTAGCTCTGGCTCGCGCTCATTGTCCATAGGGTCATCATCTTCGCTCATGAAGCGCGGGGCAGGCGGTGCGGCAGGTACGGCCGGCACCTTCTCGCGCATCCAGCTATCGGACGGCATAACGGGAACCGAGAGGACTGGCATCTCTTCGACATTCAACATGCGAGCGCGGCGCTCGGGCATCTGGTCGCGAAAGCCGGTGGCAATCACGGTGATCTTGACCTCGTCGCCCATGCGTTCGTCGAGGACGGCGCCGAAGATGATGTTGGCGTCTTCGTGAGCAGAGCTCTGGATGAGAGTCGATGCTTCGTTCACTTCGGAGAGCTTGAGGTTGCTAGAGCCAGTGATGTTGATGAGGATGCCGCGTGCGCCGTCGATTGCGCCCGCATCGAGAAGCGGGGATGCCATGGCGGCCTGCGCGGCTTCAATGGCGCGATTTGCACCGGAACGGACGGCAGTTCCCATGACGGCGTGGCCCATGCCTGCCATGGTGGTCTTCACATCGGCAAAGTCACGGTTGATGATGCCGGGAATGATGATGATGTCGGAGATGCCCTGCACGCCCTGTCGTAGAACATCGTCGGCGATGCGGAAGCTCTCGAAGAAGCCTGCGTCTTTGGCTACTGCGAGCAGCTTCTCGTTGGGAATGACGATCATGGTGTCGACGGAGTCGAGGAGTTCGCGGAGGCCGCGCTCTGCCTGCTGCAGACGGCGCTTGCCCTCGAAGGCGAAGGGGCGCGTGATGACGGCTACGGTGAGGATGCCCATCTCGCTGGCGAGTGATGCGATGACCGGAGCGGCGCCTGTTCCGGTGCCTCCGCCAAGACCGGCGGTGACAAATACCATGTCTGCGCCTTCGAGGGCTTCGATGATTTTTTCGGAGTCTTCAAGCGCAGCGCGACGGCCTACGTCGGGGTTTGCGCCCGCACCAAGTCCGGCGGTGAGACGCACGCCGAGCTGGAGCTTCACCGGAGCAAGAGAGAGCTTGAGGGCTTGCACGTCGGTATTTGCGGCGATGAACTCGACGCCTTCGAGTCCCGCCTGAATCATGCGATTCACAGCGTTGCCACCGCCGCCGCCCACGCCGATGACCTTGATCTTCGCTCCACGAGGACCTTCTTCATGAAACTGGATGCGTATCTCTGCGGATTCGATCTTCCCTTGATCCATGGCGGCTGGTGCCCCCCCCTCAGTGATTGACATGATCCTTTTCCTCTAGAAGCTCGCTGCGAAGATGGCGCGCAGTTTCGCGCGCAGGCTGTTGTTTTCTGCCGCACGGGTCACACGTGTGCGATGTGCATACAGTAGCATTCCGATGGCAGTGGAAAAGCTGGGAGTAATTAGCTCGCCGGGCATGTTCGAGAGCCGCACGGGATTTCCGGTACGGGCGGGAACGCGAAGCTGGCTTTCGGTAACGTCGAGCATTCCGGGCAGCATGGCTCCGCCGCCGGTGAGAACGCAGCCGGCGCCGAGCGCCTCGAGCACTCCGCCACTGCGAAGACTCTCTTTTACAAAATACAAAAGTTCACGCGCGCGAGGTTCCAGAATTTCCGCGAGCGTGCGTAATGCGAGACGTTGCGGCTCGGGATTGTTGATTTCGATTTCGGCTTCAAGTGGAACTGCGGTGACAACAGCATGGCCGTACTGACGCTTGAGTTCTTCCGCCTGCGCCGTTGGCATCTGTAATCCGACAGCGAGGTCGTTGGTGAAGTGATTGCCGCCGACAGGAACGGATGCAGTGTGGGCGACAGCTCCTTCGAAGAAGACGACGAGGTCGCTGGAGTGCGCTCCGATGTCGAGAAGGCACACACCGAGTTCGCGCTCGTCCGCGGAGAGGGTTGACTCTGCGGCGGCGATGGATTCGAGAACAGCTTCAGAGACTTCCAGGCCGGCGCGATTGGCACAGGTGACGATGCTCTGCAGTGCGCTGCCGGAGCAGGTGGCAATGTGAAGGTCGACTTCGAGCCGGGCACCGACCATGCCGACGGGATCGAAAATACCGGGCTGATCGTCGAGGATGAACTGGCGCGGAAGCAGATGGAGGATTTCGCGATCAGGCGGGCGCTCGACAGCGCGAGCGCGTTCTACCGCGGCTCGGACATCTTCACGGGTGATCTCGCGCATGCGGCTGCCGAGATCGAGTCCGCCATTGGTGTTGAGACCCCGGATGTGGGGACCGCCGATGCCAACGACGATCTGATCGATATTGGCGCGGGCAGCCCACTCCGCTTGTTCATTCGCGGCTTTGACGGCTTTGGCTGCGGGAGCAAGATCGGAAATGAGGCCTTTGCGCATGCCCGCGGATTCGACAAGGCCATGACCGCGATAACGGAGCGCGCCTTCATTGACGTCGGCGGCGAGAACGCGTGTCCAGGCACTACCCACGTCGAGCACCACGATCAGGTTGTCTTCTGTTTCGTTCATCTCTAATAATCAACCCATCGTCGTGGTTCTGTGCGGCTTTGCGGCAGGCTTCTTCGTGCCGGTGTGTTTCGCTTGCTTTTTGGAAACAGCTTTGCTCTTCGCGGTTCTTGATTTCGCAGATTTGGCAGAGATCCTGGCCAGAGAGTGAGGCTTTACCACAGGTTTCTTCGGCTGGACGTGTTTAGGTTGGACCGGTTTGGCCACAAGTAGCCTCGACTCTGCCGGGCGGGGCGACTCTGATTTGACTTCGGCTTTGGCGGGGCTGGGCTTCGGCGATTCGCTGGCGGTGGAGGGCTCCTGCAAGTTGGCCATCTGCGCGGGCGATGAGTGCGCGCCGTCGCTCATTTGCAGGACCACCTGCTGGTCGTAGCGGAGATCGACTTCCGAGAGCTTGGGGTATTGCTGACGCCACTCGGCGATGTGTGCCCTGTACCGCTGGAAGCGCTCGAGGAAGTGGTCCTCACCGAAATGCGCGAGGATGTCAGTTCCTTGTTCCGGCATGAGCACACGCGCGTCTTCAGGATCATGCAGGTCGATTTCGGAGATCTGATCGGAGAGGTGCTGGCCGTTGGAGTCAAGTTCGCTTACGAGCCGCTGATAGACTTCCATGCGCGCCCGGCGTCCGGTGATCGGGTCGCGACTGTCGATGCCGGTGACGACCGGGAATGAATAGTGGTGCTGCGACATCATCGCGGCTGGCTCGGCGAGCAGAACGCCGTTGGCGTCGATAAGTTCGACCTGAGACCCCTGCCTGACGAAAGCGATGGGCTTGCGCTCGACGACCGAGATGCGGATCTGGTCGGGAAGGAGGCGCATCACGGTGGCGTGCTCGATCCAGGGAATCTGCTCCAACTGCTTGCGGCGTTCTTTGAGCGGGACGAAGAAGATGTTGCGTCCGATGTCCTCGCCGAAGACGGGAAGCATGTCGGCGCGGCTGACCTGGGCGAGGCCGGCGGCCTGAATGTTGCTGGTTCCTGCGATTCGGAAGCGCGCGTCGTGCTCGAGGAAGTTGGTCAGCATGTAGGCGCAGACGGTGACGACGGAAAAGATGCCGATGGCGGCTGACGCGAGCAGGATGCGTCCGAATCTTGTAGCGGGACGCCACCACGGGCGCTTGACCTCTTCACTGAAGCGCCGTGGACGCGAGCGGACGGGTCCAACCTCATCGTCATCGTCCAGATCCATGTTGGGGGGCATGCCGGGCAATCCGCGGCTGGCAATGGGAACACTCGCCTGGGCGCGGCGGAAGCGCGGTTCCGCGAGCACCTCGTCCTCCCACACCATGGGCCGGGTTTTATTTTCGCGTTGTGCCACGCCGTAAGCCGAAGATCGGGAGAGTCGCCAAGGTCAACTATAGTCCGCGAAAGACCAGCTTTTTTCCGCACGGAGAGCAAGGGGAATCCGCTGCGTTACGGCCTTGTTAAGCGGCTTAGAATAAGCAGATGAGCCGCCTGCACCTAGTGCCCGCTTTTGCTGCGCTGTTGGCATGCGCGCATTTTGCGCCGGCACAGAAGACCCCCTATACCTACATCCGCGCCGGCGAGCCTGCGAACATGACGGTGCAGCCGCGCGCTGGGCTTGCCCTGATGGGAGGCGGCACGGATCTGGACGAGGCCTTTCAGTTCCTATGCGAACGGGCGAATGGCGGAGACATGGTGGTACTGCGCGCGCGGGGCGACGACGAGTACAACGCTTACCTGCGCGGAATCTGCCGTCTGAATTCGGTTGCGACGCTGATCATTCCGAGCAGAAAGGCGGCAGAGGAACCGTTCGTTGCAGAGACGATCAGCCACGCGGCAGCGATCTTCATAGCCGGCGGAGACCAGGCGAACTACATCAACTTCTGGATGAACACTCCGGTGCAAAATGCGCTGAACGAAGCCATAAGCCGCGGAGTGCCGATTGGCGGAACGAGCGCAGGGCTCGCGGTTCTGGGCGAGTATGCCTACTCGGCGCAAGGCGATAAGCCGGATGATCCCAATCTTGACAGCAAGACGGCCCTGGCTGATCCCTTTGGCCCACGGATAAGTACGGCACGCGGGTTTCTTGAGATTCCAATCCTGAAAGGGATCATCACGGATACGCACTTTGCGCGGCGCGATCGGATGGGGCGCCTGCTGGTTTTTCTGGCGCGATTGAATGAGGGATCAGGGAAAGGCGAGTCCACCAGTCCACAACATGTGCGTGGGATTGGCGTTCAGGAGCGAGCAGCGGTTCTGCTGGAGCCGGATGGAAAGGCGCACGTGGTGGGATACGGGCCTGCGTATTTTATCGAAGCGGACCGTGCTTCCGGAGTGGTGCAGAAAGGCAAGCCTCTCACCTACGGTCCGTTCGTGGTGCAGAAGGCGGCACCGGGCGCGGAGTTCTACATCAAGTCGTGGGCGGGGGATGCGATCAGCTACAAGCTGAGCGTGGAGAATGGAAAGATTCGGTCGTCGCAGACGGCGAATGAGATCTATTGAGCATCGGACGGACCGACATCGGAGCGGACCGAAGCAGCGCCTCAGTCCTCTCCCAGCGAGCTAAGCCCAGTGCAGTGTCTGTACGGAGTTCGATGGTAGTTCGATCGTAAGAGCCTGGTCCGCCATGAGCAACTGCACTGGCCGCTCCGCGCCTTTGTTCGCCACAACGACAACGTAGCTACCATCTGGATTGCGGAAACCCGCATGCGAGACTGCAGAGCCGGCGCCGGTGTCGCCGAGCGCATTCGTTGCGAAGACGCGAGCGCCGCGCTTGATGTGCTGCGAGTAGTGCGCGAAGGCCCAGTACTGTCCACTCTTCGTGATCTTGTGCGATGAGTTGTCGATGGTGATGACCCCGCCGCATGGGAACGGGCCGATGTTCGGCTTGCCCTTTTCATCGAGCGCGACGTTCCAGGCGGTAATGGAGCGCGCCCAGTTATTGAGAATTCCGTTGAACTGGTCGGCCCACTTCGCGTAGTCGGTTTGATAGTCGGGCTGAGTGATGTCTGGACCGCCTTCTGTCCAGTACGCGTTCTTATCGGGAAAGGCGTCGTGCACACGAGTCATTGCCGATGCCCCGCCGACGTAACCGTGCCAGGCAACGCCGTCGACCGCGTTGTAAACATCGGGATCGCTGAGCTCGTCGATGGCGCGGCCCCAGAGACTGTAGTTGTGATCGAGAATCCAGATCTTGGCGTTGAGATTGGCCTTCTTGATTGCGGGAGAGAGGAATTTCACGGCGAACTCCATCTCTTGTTCCTGGGCCCACAGGCACGCGGGCATGCGACCTTCCTGCTCGGCGTCGGTCTCGTTCTGGACCGTGACAGCGTTGACTTCGACGCCGTCGGCCTTGTAGCCCTCAAGGAACTTGACGAAGTAGCGTGCGTAGGGATCGAAGCTCTGCTTGCGCATTGCGCCGCCCAGCATGGAATTGTTTGGCTTCATCCATCCGGGCGGGCTCCATGGTGATGAGAAGAGGAAGAGGTCGGGGTTGGCTTTGCGCGCCTCACGCAGCATCGG
>DATJEO010000054.1:0-2252 GCA_035496515.1 Occallatibacter sp. | reverse complement strand
AATCTTCTCCTGCGAGCGCACCAGCGCCATCAATGCCGCAAGCGATGGCAGCGTATGACGGTCCTGTTGAACCTGTCGCGACGCCTGCTGGGCATCGAGCAGTGTCTTGTACCGTACACGCGTTAACGCATCATAGTGGGTTCCGTCTACATCAGCCCCAGTGCGGACGATAGAGATGAGGTCCTTCTCCGCCTTCTTCGCCACGATCGAACTCGGATCGTCGCTCTCCGGCAGAGCCTTCTGGTACACCGCATTCGAAGCCGTCAATTCAATGACCGGGTTCTTGTCCTTCTTCGGAGTTTCAGTCACTACCCGGATCGCATCCTTAATTGCATTCCGATCGTTAGTGAATCCCTGGATCAGCCGCAGCCGTGGCACGAGGTCAAGCACCGCGAAGGAATACCCCTTCGGCGGCAGATCCTTCAGAATCCTCGTCGCAATGGTTTGCTCGTTCTTGCCCAGAGCACCACCGAACCTGTCGGACACAAACGTGACCACGTGCTCCGTGCTTCCATCCGCTGTGACCCGGCGCAGGTCAGTCAGACGAACCGGAGTATCGTTGTCCAGCACCTGCAGGTCTTCTGGTTTCAAATTTGCATACGGTTTGCGGTTCTTATCGTGAACCACCAGATCCACCGAAATTGGCTCAACCGCACCACCAGCAGTGGGATTCCCGTCACTCGAAACCGGCAGTGACGTCTGCTGGCTCAAGGCGGCCGCGCTCGCAAGAATCAGAGACGCGGAAAGGAATATCGAACAGCGCAGTCCGCATATCCCTGCCGCCTTGGGCACACCTCCGCTGCAAATCTGCGAACCTGCTTCACAATCTCGCATTCTGATGGTCCCCCCAAGGCCGCCGCATGACCCAACCCCTCTCGAAGAGGAACCTGCTCGCGAGACCTTTTTCCTCGCGAGAAGTCTCGCTCTTCCGCGTACTTCCGGGCTGTGACCGAGGTTACTCATCGCTCGCACGCAAGGCCTGGAACTTCATCAGCGGAGTTCAACTCGACCACCTCAGCTTGGTGATTGAGATCACATAATTCGCCGTCCCGATCCCTAAGAATCAAAGAAGAACTCCCCTGATTCGAGCCTCATTCTGGCTTCGGTTGGCTCCGAATCCCATCTTGCGGGGACCGGCGAGAGCTCGAATGAAACGCATTTTCCTTACGGCCTTCACACTACTGTTGGCCGCCGGACTTGGCTTCACGCGCTCCGTCTCCGCCCGGCAGGAACCCTCGGCAACCACCGACCCCAGCGTCGTCCCCGAATTCCTCCGCGCAGTTCCCATGTACCGCACTCACCCGGGCCTGAACATCGATGTGCCGTTGAACGGCGCCATCTACCCGCCCGACATCATCCCTCCCCAATTCCAATGGCGCGACGACAACCCTGCTGCCACCATCTGGCGCATCGAGATCCTCTTCGGCGAACACGCCAAAACTATCCGCATCTGGTCCAATGGCGAGAAAATGCAGCTCGGGCCTCTCGACCAGTCTCTCCAAGGCTACGTACCGCCGACACTCACGCCCGAAGAAGCCGTAGCTCACACGTGGCGACCCGATTCAAAAACCTGGGACCAGATCAAAAAGCATTCCGTCAGCGCCCCCGCCACTGTCATCATCAGCGGCTACGTCAATCAATCAGCCGCGCAGCCCGTCTCGCACGAACAAGCCACAATCCAGACCTCTCGCGATCCCGTCGGCGCTCCTCTCTTTTATCGCGATGTTCCGCTCATTCCTCCAGCGCCCGAGACAGCCCAGCGCGGCGTCATCAAGCCCCTACCCGACTCCGTTCTTCCCAAAATCAAGTGGCAGCTTCGCTACATTAACGAGCCCCAGCCGCGCACCATGATGACCGGCTTGCCCACCTGCGGGAATTGCCACTCCTTCTCACGCGACGGCAAGACCCTCGGCATCGACGTCGATGGTCCGGCCAACGACAAGGGCCTCTACGCCCTCGTCCCGCTGCACAAAGTGAGCACCATCAGCAACGATTATCTAGTTCGCTGGAGCGCTTTCTCTGAAGAAGGCGGGCAGAAGCGCTTCGGGTTCATGTCGCAGGTCTCGCCCGACGGCAAATACGTCATCAATTCCATAGACGTGCCGCACGCGCGCGGCACCCGCGTACTCGATCGCCTCTACAACGGCTTCTACTGGTTCTATGGTTTCGGCCAGGTCTTCTATCCCACGCGCGGCGTTCTCGCCTGGTACAGCAAGGAAACCGGCAAGCTTCAGCCACTGCCCGGCGCCGAC
>DATJEO010000053.1:0-2593 GCA_035496515.1 Occallatibacter sp. | reverse complement strand
CGTGGCACGGTGATGTCAGCGACAAGAAAGCACTGATCGAGTCGATCAACAAGAAGCTGACTGCCTTTCCGGGAATCATTTTCAATTACACGCAACCGGCGGAAGATGCTGTAGATGAGGCTCTGACCGGCCTGAAGAGTTCACTCGCCGTCAAAATCTATGGCAGCGATCTCAACGTTCTGCAGGACAAGGCGATTCAGATCAAGAACACGTTGGCGGAGGTTGCAGGATTCACCGAGCTTACTGTCGTCCGCGAGTTGGGCCAACCCAGCCTGCTGGTGGATGTCGATCGCGACAAAATCGCGCGTTACGGGATTAATGTCGCGGATGTCGAGGCGGTGATCTCCGCCGCAGTCGGCGGGCAGGCGGTCACCCAAGTCATCCAGGGAGAGAAGTTGTTCGACCTGGTGGTGCGCATGCAGCCGCAATTCCGCAGCAGCGCCCACGAGATCGGAAACCTGCTGGTCGGCGCGCCCGATGGCCAGCAGATCCCGCTCAGCCAGTTGGCTAACATCAGCCAGGGGAACGGCGCGTCCTTCATCTACCGCGAAAATAATTCGCGCTACATCGGAGTGCAGTACAGCATTCGGGGCCGGGACCTGGAACGAGCTGTGCGCGACGGGCAACAGGCGGTAAACAAAGTAGTGAAGCTCCCTCTGGGTTATTGGATGGACTGGGGCGGCGAGTATAGCCAGTTTCTCGAAGCCAAGTCGCAGATGTACGTGATTGGTCCGCTGGCCGTCGTGCTGATTTTCATGATCCTGTTCGCGCTGTATGGAAATTTCAAGTTCCCGGTCACGATCGCTCTCGGAGTCATCATGACCGAACCTGTGGGAGCGCTGGTCGCTCTGAAACTGACGCACACTCCGTTTAGCGTTTCCTCCGTGTTGGGGCTTCTAGCCCTTCTTGGAGTCTCGGTGGAGACCGCCGTCATTCTGGTCTCTTATATCAATAAGCTGCGTCAGGAAGGATTAAGCATCCGGGCAGCGACACGCGAGGCGTCATTGCTCCGGCTTCGTCCCATCATGATGACCGCACTGGTGGCGTGCCTGGGGCTGCTTCCGGCAGCTCTTTCCACGGGCATCGGTTCCGACACCCAGAAGCCGTTTGCAATCGTCATCGTCGCGGGCCTTATCTCGCGGCTGTTCATCGGATTCTTCGTCAATCCGGTGTTGTACGAGATCGTGGCTCGGGAAGGCGATGTGTTGCAGATTTGAGTTAACGCACTTCGAGTACTGCCATCGATTGAGCGCCCAGACTCAAGTGCACCTCGTGTTCCTGAATCGTGGCCGGCACATTTCCGAATAGTGGCTTCAGATCATGCGCGCCTTCCAGTGGCGTGTCTTCGAGGGGAATCTTAAGGTCGCGCGCCGAATTCGCATTGTTATAGACGACAAGCAGTTTCTCTTCTGGCAATTCGCGCAGGAATGCATAGTAGGTCTCGTCCCAGCCAATATGCCAGTGTTTGCCGGTACGCAGCGCGGGATGAGCTTTTCGCAGGGCCAGCAATGACTGCACGTGAGTGAAAATGTCTTGTTGTTCAGGCGTGCGCCCACTGGGCGTAAATGCATTTTGTGAATCGCCGGGAAAGCCGCCCGGGAAGTCGCGCCGGTTGTCGGGATCGCCGCCGCCCGGCATCCCAATCTCATCGCCAGAATAAATCTGCGGAATTCCTCGCATGGTCAGCAATAGCGAAAACGCTGCTTTCAGCCTGGCCGCGCCACTGCCTTTCTCGCTGATAAAACGCGAGTGATCGTGATTGCCGAAAAAGGTGACCACCATTTCAGGGTGCGCATAGAGATCGTCACGCTGCAATACATCGACGATCTTCTGCATTGGCGCTCCTCCGATCACAACTTCCCGCACGGCGTTCTCCAAAGGAAAATCGAAGACGGTCGGCAGCCCGGAATCGATGCCGTCGAACTGCTTGCGTCCGCCTTCGAAGAATGACGTGATGGTTGGATCGGAATCTGCGACTTCGCCAATGCTGTTGATCTGCGGGTAGACGGCGCGCACCCGCTCATGCCATTGGCTCCAAAACTCGCGCGATGAATACGGAAACGTGTCCAGACGGAAGCCATCGAGTTGCGCCGTTTCTGTCCACCACAGCGCGTTCTGCGCCAGGTACCAGCCGAGAAGGTGATCGTCCGGGTTCAGGTCTGGCAACTTGTTGACGAACCAGCCTTCAAGCGTCTTGCGGTACTCACGCGCCGAAGCATGAGGGTCCACGATGCCGGAAAAAGAGTAGGCCGGCTCAAGGTGATGCTCGCGCGAACCATGGAACCACGTCGCGGTCGGCGGATCGACCGCCCATGGATGATGCGGTCCCGTATGGTTCGCCACATAATCGATGAGCACCTTCATGCCGAGCTTGTGTGCATCCGCGACCAGAGCCTGATATTCCTGCATCGAGCCCATGTGATCATCGAGCGCGTAGAAGTCCACCACGTGATAGCCGTGGTAATCCGAATCCGTGTTTTTCCAGACTGGGGTGAGCCACAGTGTCGTGACTCCGAGGTCGCGCAGGTACCCTAGATGCTTACGGATGCCGCGCAGATCTCCGCCGTGGTAGGCCATGGGATCGCTGCGGTCG
>DATJEO010000052.1:0-36028 GCA_035496515.1 Occallatibacter sp. | reverse complement strand
ATCGACATGCAGGTGCGCAAGATCACGATTGAGTCGATCCAGCGCGCAGTGGCCGAGCAGTTTGGCATGAAGGTTGCCGACCTCAAGCAGAAGAACAATTCGCGCAATGTCGTCGTTCCGCGGCAGATCGCGATGTACCTGGCAAAACAGATGACCGAGGCTAGCCTGCCGGAAATCGGACGCCAGTTCGGCAACAAGCACCACACCACGGTGATGCACTCCATCGGCAAAATCGACGAGCAGCGGCGGAGCGACAAAGACCTGCACCGGACGCTGAATAAGCTCCAGGAAATGCTGAACGGGTGAGAGCAGGGATTTGGGGAACAGGGATCAAGGATTGGAGAGGCCGCGCTTCGCGTGGCCTTTTCCTTGCGTCTCCGGAACTACCTTGAGAATTCTGTCACGCTCAGCACATTCCCATCGTGATCTTTGAACCAGGCAATCCTTGCGCCGCTGGGCGAGTTCCAGATGCCGTGCGGATCGCCATCGTTCATTCCGGGAAAGCGAAGGAACTCCACGCCGGCAGCAGCAAGCCGGTCTATCGCGGACTCGATGTCGGCAACGCGCCAGCCAAGGATTGTGAACTGTTGTGGCTTCAAGTCGTGCACGGTTGTCACGCGCAGCATGATTCCATTGGCGTCGAAAACAAGCGCGAATGGCTGCTCATCCGCAACGAGGCGCAGACCCAGAACACCTTCATAGAACGCACGTGCTTTTTCAGGATTGATCGTAGGAGCGAACGCGATCACTTCGCTCCCGCCGATAATGGACTGGCTGGCCATTACTTGCCTCCGCCCGCATTCTTGCTGCGGGATCGATGCAGTGGCAAGTGAATTGTTGAATCAACTGCCTTGTCTACGCGCCCTGAACGACCAAGTCCTGCGAGAGCTTGAAGTGCACGATCGACTCCGCCGGAATTTCGAGGTCCTTGTTGCCGGTCATCGCCGCACCCGCCGTACCTGCGCCGCCACCGGCAAGTCCGCCGATGAGCATGCCCTTGCCGCCGCCTGCCAGGCCGCCGATCAGCATCCCGAGCCCTGCACCGCCACCGATCATCGCCGCTGAGCGCTTGCCCTTGCCCTTCTTGGTCTGAGTGAGGTCGGCTGTTCTCAGGTGGTACTCCGTGCCGCTGAGAGTCATCGTAGTGAGACGCAATTCCAGCACTGAAGCGCCCTTGACGCGGCCGCGGGCGTGTGAGGCATCGATCACTCCGCTCACTCGCGTGCCCTTGGGTACGACAGCAACGCCGTTAGGGTCGACGACTGGATCGACAACTTCGCCGGTAAACGTGTCGCCAGCACGGCTCGTCTTTACGCTGATGTGCTGGTCAACGCGCACTGCAAGATTGGTCCCGGCCTGGATGGTGACCTTCACCGGGCCCGCGGGCGAAGTCTTACCAGCACCCGAAGCCTGATCCTGCGCCTGCGGATCGTTCGGATCTCCGCCGAGCGGCATCACCTTGGGATCCTGCGGGGGCGGAACGGGTCCGCTGGGAGGCGGAGGAGTTGACGTCGTTGCAATGGCACCGGCAGCCTGTCCCTTTGCGGGCGGCTGCACCACCGTCGTGGTCGTGGTTCCGGTCTTGTCTACAGCCACAACCTGTTGCGGCTGCCCTGTGGAGGCCGCCTGCTGCTTGGCCTGGTCGATCGCCTTATCCATCTTCGATTCGCATGCGGTGAGTGTGATCGCGAATGCCAGCGCCAGCATCGGTGCGCGGCCGCGGCGCAAAAAGTCGTAAGAAAACATAGGTGTCCTCTCTTCAGTTGGATCTGGTGCGAACCCAAGGCAAGTAGCAAAGACAGCAATAGGTTAGGAAGCTATTTGCATCTAGTTGAGCGCAGGTAACGTTAGGCCGCAAGAGTACCGAAGAGAGGGGTCGTCAGAAAGAGTTTTTGACACTGTCGTAAGCCCACGTGAAACGACGAGTTCCGGCGGATGCGATCCTCTCCAGCAGTTTTCGCAATGCGGGCTCAAGCCACGCGGCAATGATGACGGAAAGAACACCCACTATCAAGATCGCGAGCCACACGCCAAACCGTGGCTGAATTCGCTGCGAACTCAACCAAAGGAGAACATATCCCCCGACCGCCTCATGCAGAAGGTAGAAAGGATAAGTCGCAAGTCCCAGCAGCCGAATGCTTCGACCCAACATTGGCGGATAAAGGAGAGCGCGGTTCAATCGCACTCCGGCGACGATTGCTGCGACTCCACAGAGGAATGTGCAGGACGACATCGCAACCAGCGCGCCGGGAGCAAAGCGAGCACCGAATTCGGGTCTCACCATGTATCGCTGAATCTCCTGCGCTCTGTCGGCAATTTCCGGGATCGAGAGCAGCAATGCCGCTCCGAACGCAGCCGCGCCAAGCCTGGTCAGACGACGTTCTTTCATAGCCCAGATCAACATGCCCATCCCGAAATAGCAGCCGTGTCTCAGCAGCAGCACCGTCGTCCATCCATACTCGATGTGAAGGCGGTTGTAGCGCATCACTCCAAACGGATTGAAGGCGAGAAGTGCCAGATAAAAGCTGCTCCAAAGAATCAGGAACGCCGCTACCCTCTCAACATTCTCGAAAATTCGTGCCGCAAGAGCCAACCCTACGATGACGTAGAAGGCGATCTCAACCGGGAGTGTCCAATAGGCAGTCGCGATTTGATGCGTTCCCAAAAGAACAAAGGATCCAAGGACATCGCGTCCGGCAGACGTTACGAACACTCCTTCTAATTCATAGGCATGGGCGCCAACTGCCGAAATACACAAGCAGTTGAAAAGAAGCGCACACCATGCAGCAGGGTACAAACGCAGAAAACGTCCGCGAGCGAAGCGGCGCCAGTTCGATTGATGCGCAGAATTGGCTATGACCAATCCGGATATAACAAAGAAGAGTTGAACGCCTATCCACCCAACGGGAAAGTCCCACGTGGCAGCTGGATTAAGCCAGGTCAAATGGAATGCGGCCACGCCCACCGCGCTCAAGAACCGGATGATATCGACACCAATGATGTAATCCTTGCCGGGAGTGGGGGAGCCTTTAGGCATCGATGACTCTTGGCACGAGTTTTTCTGCGGCTAACGACGTCCGAAGCCTCGGGGCCTCGTCGGTGGGGTGACCGGTAGATGAGTCTTGCCCTCGGGATAGACCACCAGGAAACGGTCCTGGCCCTCGCCGGAACTTGCCGTCTCGACGCCCTGCAAGTCTTTGAATGCCAGGTGCAGCAGGCGCCGTTCGCGGCTGTTCTGGGGCGGAAAAGCATAGGGCACACCGGACTTGCGGACCTTTTCGGCGGCCATTTCGGCTGACATACGCAGTTCCTGCGCACGGAGCGCCTTATAGTTGCCGGCATCGAAGCTGATCAGGTCATGCTCACGCGATTCGAGCCGCAGCATTTGTGCAGCGATCGTCTCGAGGGCGCGCAGAAGCTCGCCATTATGCTGCGTGAGCAGCTGGGTATCGGGGCCGCCCAGCTCTACATAAATTAACCGCGCCTCAAGACCCTGCGGATCACGCGCTCCATCGCCTGCGGTGATGCGATACTTCAAACGCATCCCGCCGAGCTTGTTGAGGGAAGCAAGAAAATTCGCAATCTTTTGGGCAGCCTGCTGCAGGTCGTCGATGGGCATAACGAAACAGTATCGCAGAGAGGGGTGGGGTCGTGCTTCCACCTACCGCCACGAAAATGGGACTCAGCGCTCGCGTACTAGCGGCGTAAGATACTCCGGCCCGATCGGATCTCTAACTGACTCGGCCACAATCCGGTCGATCTCTGCCATTGCATCTGCATCGAGTTTCCATCCCATCACGCGGGCAACGGGATCCAGTTGATCGGGCCGTTTCGCACCCCACAGCGCAACGGAGACCCCCGGCCGATCCAGAACCCACCGAGCCGCCAGTTCGATAATCGACTTTCCAAAACTTTCCTGAGCGAATTTGGTCAGCCTCTCCACTGCCGTGATGTACTGGCTGAAGCGCGGCTCTTGAAACTTGGGATCAACTGCGCGGATATCGCCCTGCTCGAATTTCATTCCCCGCTGCACCCGACCACCCAGCAGGCTGCGGCACAAGGAACTGTACGTCAACACCGCGACGTTGTTCGCCGCACACCACGGCAGCACCTCGGCGTCGATTTCGCGTTCGAAGATGTTGTAAGGGGGCTGGTCGGAAGCGAGAGGAGTCACGCGCCTGAACGCCTCCATCTGCTCCACGGTGAAGTTGCTCACTCCCAGCGCGCGCACCTTTCCAGCCTGCACAAACTCCGCCAGCACGCCCGCGACTTCGTCGACCGGGATCAGCGTATCCGGCCAGTGCACCTGGTAAAGATCGATGTAGGTAGTTCCCAGCCTGCGTAGGCTGTCTTCCAGTTCGCGCCGAAGCCGCTCAGGTCTCGAGTTCGCGTAAACGCCGCGACTATTCCAATCGAGGCCGGCCTTTGTTGCGATATAGAAGGCTTCGCGCGCGCCATGCCGTTGCATCGCCTTGCCGATCAGCTCTTCGGCGCGGCCGCGTCCGTAGATCGGCGCCGTATCGATCAGGTTGATTCCTCGCTCCACGGCGGCCAAGATGGTCGCGATGGCCGCATCTTCCGGCACCGCGCCCCACTCGGTTCCCCCGATGGCCCAGGTCCCGAGACCCACCCTCGAAACTTCCACGGCTGCAATTCTTGTCGCTTCCATGCAGAAACATCTTAAGCCCCCGCTCGGAAGCCTGACGTAGCACCTCTCGGTAACATCTAAGCCTCAGGAGAAATTAAGCTTCTATCGATATGCTGTTTCCCGTGTTCAAGCGACTGACATTGCCGCCTCTCAGGCCCGGCATGAGCTTGATATGTCTGGCTGGGACGCTTGCACTAGCTGGACCAGCGAACGGCCAGACGCGTGTGCAAGCGGATCAGCAGCCGCCTGCAGCCGGGACCCCGGTCATCATTACGCTGCACGAAGCGATCAAGCGTGCGCAGGCCGCTGAGCCGAATTTCGCCGCTTCGTTGGCAAATGCGCGTGTAGCGGGCCTGGACAAGTCCATCGCTCGCGCCAGTCTCCTTCCCTCGGCCCGCGCTAACGGCCAAGGCATCTATGTGCAACCCAACGGGCTTCGCGAGGTGGGCGGCGAAGGAGTGGTCAACACCAACCCGAAGTTCGTCTCCGCGGACGCAAGACCCCGGGAGTATATTGCCCAGGGAATCGTGGAGGAGAACATCAGCCTCGGGGGAATAGCAGCGCTCCGCCGAGCGAATGCCGCCGATGCCGTCGCAAAAGCCGAGCTCGAGATCGCGCGGCGCGGGCTTGTCGCCGCCGTCGTCGGGCTATATTACGGCGTCTCTTCGACAGATCACAAATTGAACATCGCCCAGCAGGCCGCAGATGAGGCTGCTGCGTTCGTCAAGCTGACCGGCCAGAGGGAACAGGCTCGCGAAGCCGCTCATGCAGACACTATCAAAGCGCAATTGCAGCAGCAGCAGCGAGACCGCGAACTCTCCGACGCCAGATTGAACGTGGACAAAGCGCGGCTCGAACTGGGTGTGTTGCTCTTTCCCGATCCACGCACACCTTACACTATCGAGATTTCCGACACTCCCGCCGAGCTCGCAGCGCGTGCCGAGGTCAATCAACGTGCCGCAGGAAACAATGCTGAATTGAAAAGCGCGCTGGCTACACTGAACGCCAGCAGTGCCGATGTGCTCACGGCCCAGGCCGCATACCTCCCATCGATTGGTCTGAACTACACCTATGGGATCGATGCAAACGAATTCGCTACCAGAGGGCCTTTGACTCCGGATGGGATTCAGGCGCGCAACCTGGGCTACTCTGCCGCTGTCACCGTGAACCTTCCCGTGTGGGACTGGCTGGCGACGGAGCACAAGGTAAAACAAAGCGAAATCAGGCTCAATGCAGCAAAGGTGGCGCTCAGCTCGACTCAACGGCGCCTGATCGCACAACTTGACGAGTCCTATGCTGAAGCGCAAGCTGCCCGCGCTCAACTTGCATCGCTCGAAGACAGCGTGGCCACCGCGGCGGAGAGTCTGCGCCTCACCAAGCTTCGCTACACGGGCGGCGAAGCAACAGTCCTCGAAGTCGTTGATGCGCAGACCGCGTACATCACCGCCCAGAACGCTCGCGAAGACGGTCGCGTGCGCTATGAAACTGCAGTCGCGCAACTGCAAACCCTCACCGGAACGATGTGAGCCAATGAACGAGATCGCCTTCACCCTTCGTCGAGCAACCCACCGCAGGACGATTCCTACACGCGCTCTGCTCGCCTCAGTGCTTGTTGCCGCCGTTGTCCTGCCAGGATGCAAGAAAGAAGAAACACCCGCGCCGGAAGTGAGCGTGCAGGCCGAGCACCCGGAGCAGGGCGCAATCTCCGAGCACATCAGTGCCGATGCGATTCTCGCGCCGCTCGCGCAGGCCGCCATCCAGCCGAAGATCAGTGCGCCTGTGAAGAAGTTCTACGTTCAGCGCGGAGCGAAGGTGAAAGCTGGCCAGCTTCTCGCTGTTCTTGAGAACGCCGACCTGGTCGGCGGCGCGCAGGACAACAAGGGCGCCTACGAAGCCGCGCAGGCGGCATACGCCACCGCTACCAAGGCGCAGGTTCCAGAGGACGTGCAGAAGGCCGAGACCGATTTCGCGCAGGCAAAAGCCAATCTCGACCTGAACACCAGCATTGTCAACAACCGCAAACAGCTCTTTACTGAGGGCGCTATACCTGGGCGCGATCTCGATACCGCGCAAGCGGCGCTGGTGCAGGCGCAAGCAGCATACGACACGGCTTCCAAGCACCTTGAGTCGATGCAAAAGGTGAATCGCGAGGCTGAACTGAAAACTGCGCAGGGCCAACTAACATCCGCGCAGGGCAAGTACAAAGCGGCGGCGGCGCAGGTCAGCTACACCGAGATTCGCAGCCCGATTAACGGAATTGTTACAGATCGCCCGCTCTATGCGGGAGAAACGCCTGCTGGAGGCTCGGCTCTCATTACAGTCATGGATACCTCGTCGCTGCTGGCGAAGGCACATATCGCACAGAGCCTTTCGCAGCAGATGAAGCCAGGCGATGAAGCCAGTATCTCTGTTTCGGGCATCGCCGATCCCGTTCCAGCCAAGGTTGCGCTCATCAGTCCGGCACTGGATCCAGGCAGTACCACCGTCGAGATCTGGATCAAGGTCGACAACAAACACGGCGAATTGAAAGTCGGCACACCCGTAAAGGTGTCCATCACCGGTCGCACCGTCGAGAACGCGCTTAAGGTGCCCGTTTCGTCGATCCTCACCGGAGATGACGGTTCGAAGTCGGTCATGGTGATCGGCTCAGACAGCACGGCGCAAAAGAAGCCTGTCCAGACTGGCATTCAGGATGGCGAAGATATTCAGATCACTCAGGGCCTCACCGCAAGCGATATGGTCATCACCGTCGGCGCCTATGGCCTCGATAAAGGCACGAAGGTCAAGATCGGCAAGGCTGATGAAGACGAAGACAAGCCCGGCGCCGATAAAGGAGGCAATAAGGATTGATGTCGACCGCCACGCGGACTCCGGTAAAGAACGAAGAAGCTTTTTGGCTGACGCGATTTACGCGCCCCATCTTCTTCTTCGCCGCCGTGCTCACAGTGGCCGGAGTCTATGCCGCTCTCCAGGTGCCGATCTCCGTATTCCCTGAGACCAATTTTCCTCGTGTGGTCATCGGCATCGATAACGGAGTGATGCCGGTGGAGCAGATGGAAGTCACCGTCACGCGACCCATCGAGAATGCAGTCAACTCGGTGCCGGGGCTCGCAACCGTGCGCTCAACCACGAGCCGTGGATCAGCCGAAGTGAGTCTCTTCTTCGACTGGAATGTGGACATGTATCGCGAGCTTCAGCTCACCGATGCGGCGCTGAGCAAGGTTGAAAAAGATTTGCCGCCTACAGCGCGTATCACCACGAATCGGCTGACCTTCGCAACGTTTCCAATCCTGGGTTACAGCCTCACCTCAGACACAATCCCGCAGACGCAGCTCTGGGAGCTTGCTACTTATGAGCTGAAGCCACCATTGAATCGCGTGGAAGGGGTAAGCACTGTCATCGTGCAGGGCGGCCAGACGCCCGAATACGGTGTAACTCCGAATCTGCCTCTGCTCGCCGCAAATGGCATCACCGTCACTGATCTGGTCGATGCCATCCAAGCTTCGAACATAATCGACTCGCCGGGGCTCTACGAAGCCAATCATCAGCTGATTCTCGGATTGGTGGGCGCACAGGTGCATGATGCCGAACAGTTGCGCCAGCTTGTCATTAAGACCACTCCAACCGGCGCTCCTGTTCGTGTGGCCGACGTTGCCAGCGTCGATTTGTCCACACTGCCCGTGTACACCACCGTGACCGCAAACGGAAAAAATGCGGTCCTCATCAACATCGCTCGACAACCTGCCTCAAACACTGTTGCCGTGGCCGATGCTGTGAGCGCGCGAATCAGCCAGCTTCGTCACGGGTTGCCGGCGGGAGTAAAGCTCGAGCCGTTCTATGATCAGTCGCAGTTGGTGCGCGACAGCATCTCCAGCGTGCGCGATGCCATCTTCATCGGCCTCATCCTCGCCTGTATCATTCTGTTTCTTTTTCTCCGCGACTGGACGTCGTCTCTCGTCGCTGGGCTCGTCATACCCGTCACGGTGGCGGTCACCATCCTCGTCCTGTGGGCAATTGGTCAGAGCTTCAATCTGATGACGCTTGGTGGTTTGGCTGCTGCCATTGGTCTCGTTATCGATGACGCGATCGTCGTTGTCGAGAACATCGTCATGCATCGCGACAATGGTGAGCCGCGCGCTGGAGCGGTACGCAAAGCACTCAGCGAAATCACGGTACCGCTAATCGGCTCGACCATCACACCCGTCGTCGTCTTTCTACCCTTGATCTCGGTCAGCGGCGTCACCGGCACCTTCTTCCGTGCGCTGGCCATTACGATGTCGGCCGCCCTGCTTACGTCGCTCATGCTCGCTCTGACGTGGACTCCCGGGCTGAGCCTCGCGCTGCTGCGCAATCACCGTGCCGAAAAAATCGAGCACAACGACCACGCTGCTGGCCGACTTCTTTCCGGCGCGTTGCGTCTCCATCACCGCGTGCTCGACTGGGCGCTGGCGAAGCCTCTGTGGCTCGGGCTCACGTGTCTCCTGCTCGTTGTCGGGACCTACGTGGGCTACCGTTACCTCGGCTCCGACCTGCTCCCGGAGATGGACGAGGGCGGCTTCATCCTCGACTACATCATGCCGGCCGGCAGTTCTCTCACCGAGACAAACCGCGTTCTGCAGCACGTCGAACGGATCCTGCATGAGCAGCCCGAAGTTGAAAGCACCTCGCGCCGCACTGGCCTACAGATGGGTCTGGCAGCCGTAACTGAGGCCAATACCGGCGACTTCACGGTCAAGCTGAAATCGAAACGGAGCCGCGACATCGACGAAATCATTGATGACGTGCGCCACGAGATCAATAAAACCGAGCCCGAATTGGATGTCGATTTTCCGCAAGTTCTGCAGGACATGATCGGCGATCTCTCGAACGCGCCCGAACCCATTCAAATAAAGATCTTCGCCGAAGATGAGGCGCTCCTCACTCAACTCGGTCCGCGTGTCGGTAGCGCAATCGAGAAGATCGAAGGCGTTGTCGATGTCAAGAACGGCGTTGAGGATACGATCAGCGGGCCTGCGACGAGTTTTACTGTGAACCCGACAGTTGCGGCTCGACTTGGCTTTACACCGACGGAGGTTGCCGAAGATGCAACGTCGATTCTTGATGGTCTACCCACGAACGATCCGCTGATCGCAAACGGCCGCCCTTACACCATCCGCGTGCGGCTCAGCGACGATCACCGCAAATCTCTTGATGCAATTCAGAACACTGTCTTCAATAGCGCATCGGGGCACAGCGCTACTCTCGGGTCACTTGCAACGATCCAGCAGTTGCCTCCGCAGAACGAAATCCGACGTGAGAATCTCCAGCGCATGGTCGTCGTCACCGGACGGCTCGAAGGCTCAGATCTTGGAACAGCAATGAAGAAAGTTCGCCAGACGGTGGAGGGGCTGCATCTTCCGCCCTCCGTTCGAGTCACATACGGCGGCACTTATGAAGAACAGCAGAAATCGTTTCACGATCTGCTGAAGGTGTTGATGCTGGCGCTGGCGCTCGTCTTCGGCGTGCTGCTGGCCGAGTTTCGCAACTTCCCTGCCCCAATCGCCATACTGACATCATCCGTTCTTTCAATCTCCGGCGTCATCCTTGCGCTGCTCATTACTCGCACCACCTTCAATGTCGCGTCCTTCATGGGCATCATCATGGTGATCGGCATCGTCGCCAAGAATGGAATCCTGCTGCTGGATGCAGACGAGAAGTTCCGCTCTGAAGGTGTCTCAGCTGCCGAGGCCATGATTCACGCTGCGCAGCGTCGTCTTCGCCCCATCGCCATGACAGCGATTGCTGCCGTTTGTGGCATGCTCCCGCTGGCCTTCGCCCTCGGGGCCGGCTCACAGATGCTTCAACCCCTGGCCATCGCCGTGATCGGCGGCCTCACGATTTCCATGGTCCTCAGTCTTGTGGTCACGCCCGCGGTCTACTTCCTGATGACAAAAGACCGCAAAGTCCAAATGGAGTCGGCCTGATTCGGGCTCAGTTCGGGTTCATCCCGGCATTGATTCTGAGCCAGCATTTACGTGATCCCGAATGTCAAAATGGAATCATGCTAACTGAGCCCGTCAAGCTCACCTCTGCCGAAGCCCGCGTCCTTGGCTCCCTGATCGAAAAAGAGATCACCACGCCTGATTATTATCCGCTGTCGATGAATGCGCTGATGAACGCCTGCAATCAGCGCTCCAACCGCGAGCCCATCATGGATCTGGACGAAGACGAGCTGCGTCAGGCGCTGCACGGCCTTGAAGCGAAGCAGCTCGCAGGTCGCGCCCGCTCCGCAGACGGGCGCGTGACCAAATACGAACACTGGCTTGGCGAAGCCTTCAACTTCAGCCGTGCAGAGACTGCGCTGGTCTGTGTTCTGCTACTGCGCGGACCGCAGACTCCCGGCGAGCTCCGCGGGCGCACCGAGCGCCTGCACGAATTCACGGAGATAAGCGACGTGACCGCGGGCCTGCAGAAGTTGATGGATCGTGAGCCTCCGCTCGTCGCGCTGCTGCCGCGGCAGCCAGGTGCCCGCGAATCCCGTTACACGCACTTGCTCTGCGGACCGGCTGAATTCGAACTCGCAAATTCGGAAGCAGGAACAGCGCAGCAGCGGCAGGCTACTGCGCCAGAAGGCGAGGACCGCATCGCGCAGCTTGAATCCACAGTCGCAGAGTTGCAACGAGAAGTCGCTGCTCTTCGCGAGAAGATCGATAGCTTGTTCGGATGATGGGGAAAAGAGGAACTGCGAGCTGACCTAAATCAGCTCGTAGCCGGCAAACCAGTAGCCAATTTCAAAGTTGGCTGTATCCTCGGCGTCAGAACCGTGGATGGCGTTCTCACCGATCGACTTTGCATACTTCTTGCGGATAGTGCCCTCTTCCGCATTGGCCGGATTCGTGGCGCCCATCAGTTTACGCAGATCGGCAATTGCATTGTCCTTCTCCAGCACCATCAGGAAAATTGGTCCCGACGACATGAAGCTGCAAAGGTCGCCGAAGAAGGGCCGCTCCTTGTGCACGTAATAGAAACCCTGCGCCTGCTCCTTCGAAATCGACTGCTTGCGAATCGTGACAATCTTGAAACCGGCCTTCTCGATATCGGCGAGGATCGCCGCCGCGTGTCCATTCTTCACCGCGTCAGGCTTGATGATACTGAAAGTGCGTTGCGCCACTCATTCACTCCTCAAAGTTGATCTAGTCCCATCCACCATTGTACTTGTCACTTCTAGCGGCAGCGACGCGCTCCAGTCTGCTACAGTTTCGCCATGTATCGGTTCTTAGCAGTAATCCCCACTTGGGGCATTGCTCTTCTTGTTCTTTTTGCCGCAACAACCACCTTGAGCCAGCCGCATATTGAATCAACGGTAACTGCGCACGAACTGCGGGTATTCGATCCATCGATTGTCGATGCCTCCATTGATCCCTGCGACAATTTCTACCGGTTCAGTTGCAACAACTGGTTCAAGCGCAACCCGCTGCCCCCGGATCAAGCAGCGTACGGCCGCTTCACCGAGTTGTTCGAGCTGAATCGGCTGCACCTGAGAGAAATCCTTGAAGAAGCGTCCAAGCCGGCTCAGAATCGCTCACCAAACGAGCAGAAGATCGGCGATGAATACGCCAGTTGCATGGACACGGCGGCAATCAACAAGCTCGGTCTCACACCCATTAAGCCTGAGCTCGATCGCATCGCGGCGCTGCGTGGGCCAGACGAGCTACCGGCTTTGCTCGCGCATTTGCACACCATCGGCGTTGACGCATTCTTCGACTTCAGCGCCAGCCAGGATTATGCGGATGCCAGACAAGTCATCTCGTTCTACAACTCCGGCGGCCTCGGGCTGCCGGAGCGCGACTACTACTTCCGCACCGATGACAAGTCCATAGAGCAGCGCAAGCAGTATGTCGATCATGTCCGCAAGATGCTGGTACTCGCTGGGGAATCTGAAGAGCAGTCCGCAAAAGATGCGGACACGGTGATGGCCATCGAAACCCGTTTGGCCAAAGCGTCGCTGAACGTCACGGAATTACGCGATCCGCAGAACCTGAACCACCCCACTGAGTTTGCCGCGCTCTCGAGAGGCCTCTCACATTTCAAACTCGCCGACTATGCTGAGGCCGCGCACGCTCCCGCCGCCGGCAAGGCCAACGAGAGCGAGCCGAAGTTCATGGCCGAGTTCAACGACCTAGTCGCAACAACCCCCGTCGATCAGATTCGCACCTACCTCCGCTGGCATCTGCTGCACGCTTATGCGGGAACAAGTATGCCCGAAGCATTCGAGACTGAAACCTGGAACTTCTACGCACACATCCTTAATGGCGCGGAGAAGCAGCAGGAACGCTGGAAGCGCTGCACAAGTCGCATCGATCGCGAAATGGGCGAAGCGCTCGGCCAGGTCTATGTCTCCAAGTACTTCCCGCCGGAAGAAAAACTGCAGGCGCTCGATATGACGCTCGCTATCGAACAGGCCATGAGCAAGGATATCGATTCCCTTGACTGGATGAGCCCCGCAACCAAGCAGGCGGCCAAAGAGAAGCTCAAAACGGTCATGAACAAGATCGGCTACCCCGATAAATGGCGCGACTACTCAAAGCTGAACATCGTGCGAGGGGATGCATTAGGCAATCTTGAACGCGTGCGCCAGTTCAACTTCAATCGCGAACTCGCAAAGATCGGCAAGCCGATCGACAAGGGCGAGTGGACGATGTCTCCACCAACTGTGAACGCCTACTACGATGCGCAACAGAATAACGTGAACTTCCCCGCAGGTTACTTCCAGCCTCCCTTCTTCAGCACCAAGGAAGATGATGCGGCGAACTACGGCGATATGGGTTCCACCATCGGCCACGAACTTACTCACGGCTTCGATGACGAGGGCCGCCAGTTCGACAAAGATGGCAACCTCAAGGACTGGTGGACTAAAGAAGACGAAGACAAGTTCAAACAGAAGGCACAGTGCATGGTCGACCAGTACGACGCCATCGAAGCGGTCCCTGGAGTGCACCTGAACGGCAAACTCACACTCGGTGAGAATCTCGCCGACCTCGGCGGCCTATGGCTGGCTTGGATTGCCTGGCAAGACAAGGCGCAAGCCGCACATTTGGACATGAACGCCAAGACCGACGGCTACACGCCCGAACAACGCTTCTGGATCGCTTACGCGCAACAGTGGTGCACACAGACGCGTCCCGAGCAGCTCCGTAGCCAGGCGCAGGTCGATCCGCACTCACCGGATGAGTATCGAACAAACTCAGTGCTGCAGGATCTACCTGAATTTGCGAAGAGTTTCAATTGCAAGGCGACTGCCAAAATGGTGAGTGCGAAGGCGTGCAGGGTATGGTGAACTTCAGGCTTAGCTCTAGGCTCCAGGCTCTCAGTTCTAGCAACACTCGCCCCGAGGCGAGTGTTGCTACTTCGCCAAGAGCGCTTTTGACTCTTCCCACAATTCTCTCGTGAACTGCTCTGCAGGGCAGGTGCGCGCCAACTTCGCTGCCTGACCCGCCCACATCTGCATGCAATCGACTTTCCCTTCTTTTGCCGCTGCTTCGCGCATTGCCCGAGTCAAGCCGCGCTGCAGCGGATAGGGTGCGGGCTGCGGAGCATCGAGAGATGCACAGGCCAGGGCATAGGCATTCGCCACTCCGCGGCCGGGTCGCCCCGTGAATGCGCTCGTGATGATCGTTTCATCTGCTTCAGTTCGGCCGAGCGCATCAGCCCAGGCCTGGTTGATCTTCGCTTCAGGGCAGCGCAGGAAACCCGTTCCGATCATCACCGCGCTCGCACCAAGAATCAAAGCTGCGGCCACTCCTCGAGCATCTGCAATCCCTCCCGTCGAGATCACCGGCACAGACACGGCATCGACCACCTGGGGCAACAAGGCGAACAGTCCAACCATGCGGCGCTCTGCTTCGCCGGCATCGAAGGCGCCGCGATGTCCGCCGGCCTCAGCACCCTGCGCGATGATGGCGTCGGCTCCTGCGGCTTCAGCAGCTTTCGCTTCCGCCACTGTTGTGGCCGTTGCGAACCAGAAAATCCCCAGCGACGTCATCTCTCGCACAAACTCCGGCGCGTACAGACCCATAATCGACGAGATTGCCTTGGGGCCCGCCGCCAGCATCGCCCGGCACTGCGCGTCGAAATCCGGCAGCACACCTTCAGCCGCGCTCTCCGGAACTTCCGGTCCCCATTGTGCGAGGTACTCGCGCTGACGACGTTCCAAATCCGCGTCGCGCCTTGGCTCTGGGCCGGGTATCCAGAGATTGATCTGGAACTCGCCACGGCTTTGCGCACGAATGTCGGCGCACCATGCGGAGATCTCGTCCGGCTTCATCAAAAGCGCACCGCACGCACCCATGCCTCCGGCGTTCGCAACTGCAGCAGAGAGCGAGGTAGGGCAAGCCCCAGCCATCGGCGCCAGCAGGATCGGCACACGAATCCCAAGGCGTGCCGCAAACTCCTCCGCGCGCGGTAATGCTTTGCTCATTTGCTTCATCGGAGATTCTCCTCATAAACACTTGTTCTTGCGCGCCCCGTTGAACGAGCAAGCCCACCTCGCGGTGGGCTTTTGCTTGAAGCTAAGAGCTGAGGGCTGAGAGCTAGGCTTTGCCAATCACCTTCGCTAGCGTCTCGCCAATCTCGGCTGGCGACACCACGACGTGAATGCCCGCCTCGCGCATCGCCTTCATCTTGTCGGCAGCGGTTCCCTGACCGCCAGAGATGATTGCGCCGGCATGGCCCATACGCCGTCCCGGAGGAGCCGTTTGCCCCGCAATGAATCCAACCACTGGCTTCTTCACATTCTGTTTGACGAATTCCGCCGCAGCCTCTTCGTTAGTCCCGCCGATCTCGCCGATCATGATGATGGCCTCAGTCTCCGGATCAGCATTGAGAAGCCTCAATGCATCGATATGCGTGGTGCCGATGATCGGGTCACCGCCGATGCCGATTGCGGTCGATTGCCCAATGCCGCGCTGGGTGAGCTGATGCACGGCCTCGTAGGTCAGCGTGCCCGAGCGCGACACAATGCCTACACTGCCCTCTTTATGAATGCGACCAGGCATGATGCCGATTTTCGCCTTGCCCGGCGAGATGACGCCTGGGCAGTTCGGTCCGATCAGCCGCGACTTGGAACCCTTCAGCTTCGCCCACACCTTCACCATGTCGATTGTGGGAATGCCCTCGGTGATGCATACGATCAACGGAATGCCGGCGTCTTCCGCTTCTAGGATCGCATCCGCAGCGAACGGCGGCGGAACAAAGATCATCGTCGCGTTTGCGCCCGTTTCCTTCACGGCATCGGAAACCGTGTTGAACACCGGCCAGCCTTCGTGTGTCGTTCCGCCCTTGCCCGGAGTTACACCACCCACAACCTTGGTGCCGTACTCGGCGCAGCCGAGCGCGTGGAATGTGCCTTCCTTGCCCGTGATGCCCTGCACGATGAGCCGCGTGTCATTGTTGACCAGAACAGCCATTACTTAACCCCTTTCGCGGCAGCCACCACCAACTCAGCAGCCTCCTTCATCGTTGCGCCCACCAGGAAGTTCAGGCCCGAATCCTTCAGGATCTTGCGGCCCTCTTCTACGTTTGTGCCTTCCAGCCGCAACACGATCGGCACCTTTACGTTCAACTTCTTCGCCGCGGCGACCACACCGGTAGCAAGACGATCCACCCGCAGAATGCCACCGAAGATGTTGATGAAGATCGCCTTCACATTTGCGTCAGACAGCAGAATCTCGAATGCGTGCTCGATCTGCTCCTGTGTGGCGCCGCCGCCTACGTCAAGGAAGTTCGCAGGCGAGCCGCCGGCGTACTGGATGATATCCATCGTCGCCATGGCCAAACCAGCACCGTTGACCATGCAGGCAATGGTGCCGTCGAGCTTGATGTAGTTCAGCGCATACTTGCTGGCTTCGACTTCGAGCGGATCCTCTTCGGCCACGTCGCGCAGGGCCTTGATATCGGGGTGACGGAAGAGCGCGTTGTCGTCGAAGGTGATCTTCGCATCGAGAGCAAAGAGCTTGTCATCCTTGGTGGTGATGAATGGATTGATTTCAACCAGCGATGCATCCGTATCGATGAATGCCTTGTAGAGACTCTGCAGAAATGCGACTGCCTGGTTGATCTGCATCGGCTTCAGGCCGAGCGCGAATGCCAGTTTGCGTGCCTGCCACGCGCCAAATCCAACAGCAGGATCAATCGCCTCTTTATAGATAGCCTCAGGTGTCTTGGCGGCGACTTCCTCGATCTCCATGCCACCGGCCTGCGATGCCATAAAGACCAGCTTGCCTGTTGCGCGATCGAGGACGATGCCCAGATACAGTTCGCGATCGATCGCGGCGGTCTCTTCGATCAGCAGGCGCTGCACCTTCTGTCCCTGCGGGCCGGTCTGATGCGTGACAAGCTGCATGCCGAGGATGTTCTTGACATGCTCTTCAGCGTCCTCGCGGTTGCGGGCTACCTTCACACCGCCGCCCTTACCGCGTCCGCCAGCGTGAATCTGCGCCTTGACCACTACGCCGCTCGCGCCCTCGGCGAAGAGTTTGCGCGCCTCAGCGGCTGCCTCTTCTGGAGTGTTAGCCATCTCGCCTTTGGGCACGGCCACGCCATACTTCGCCAGGATCTCTTTTGCCTGATATTCGTGAATTTTCATGTTGGTTGGAACCGCCTGGTCTGCTGATGTTTCAGGGAATCGGTACAGGACAGCGACAAACTACGTCAGCACGATCGTGCCAGCGGTAACAAAATACTATCTTGCTGCACGATGGGGTCGCAAACGCCATGACCCATAAGCGGTGCGCTATCTGGGATTGCGCCTGATCGGTCGGCGCGGCACGTTATGACGTCACCAGCTTCCATCCGGCGAAGGGCTTCACCGTGGCGCAGCTTGGGCTGCCGTCCTTAGCGGTGCCCGGAACGTGAGTTTCGAAAACAGGACTAGAATCGCCAGCCGCCCACTCAATCATTTCCGCATTGATGCCGCTGAGCGGGACCTTCAGGCGCCGGCTCCATTCCGTGCCGGTCTGCCCTGCGAATGTTCCAATGCCGATGTAGACGAAGCGGGCCTGGGGTGGTCCCTGGACAAACTCACCAAGCAGATTTGGCGCTCCGCCTTTGGCTACGGAGATCGCTCGCGCAGTGAACTCGAAGTGCAGGTCGCGATTCCCCGATCGCTGTTTTTGCACGATCTGGTACTTGCTGCCTTTCCCCTTCTGCAGAGCGAAGTCGATGCCGGCGGGCGGTTTCTCCAACACGATTCGAAATTTCAGCTCACGATCCATTCTCTGCTCCTTAGAACGGCAATGCGCACCTGACCAACCTAAGCGTGCTGGCCAAAGCGCTTCAAGCAACTCCAACCTCACACGGTTACCATAATCAAAGATATGGATTCCCTGAAGACCCTGTTGAAGCCGCTCGCGGAAGACGGCGCACAGCTCACGCGCGAGGAGTCGCGCGATGTCCTTCGCCAGATCCTCTCCGGCCAGGTGTCGGACGTGGAAACCGCCGCGCTGCTCACCGTCTTTGCAACTCGTGGCGAACAGGCGCCCGAACTCGCCGGCTTCGTCGACGTGATGCGCGAACAATGCGTTCCGGTCCCGCTCACGGACGAAGAGCGCGCAGAGTTGGTCGATTGTGTGGGAACCGGGGGTGGCGGTCCACTCACCTTTAACATCTCTTGTGGGGCAGCGCTGGTCGCGGCCGCGGCGGGCGCCAAGGTCGCCAAACATGGTAACCGCGCCGTCACCTCGCGCTGCGGAGCTGCCGATGTGCTGGAAGCTCTCGGAGTGCCTATCGACCTCTCGCCCGAACTCGCTGTCGAATGTCTGCGGGAAACCGGGTTCGTCTTCCTCTTCGCTCCGCTCTATCACCCGGCCATGAAGGCGATGAATCCGCTGCGCCGGGCGCTGGGATTCCGCACTATTTTCAATCTCTGCGGACCGCTCACAAACCCTGCGCACGCGCGCATCCAGGTCGTCGGAGTCCTCGCACCCAGCCGCGTTCTGCTGGTTGGTCGGGCGCTGCAGTCGTTGGGTTCGAGACGAGCTTTTGTTGTGCATGGCACCGACGGTATCGATGAGCTGACCACGACCGGCGAATCTGTAGTTGCCCGCATCATCGAAGTCGAGGGCGAAGCTGAGCCTCATCTGAAGGCCGCTCGCATTACTCCCGAGATGGCCGGTCTGCCGCGCGCCAAGCTCGAGGACTTCACTGGGGGCGATATTGAAATGAATAAAACCCTGCTTTACGACGTGATCACCGGCATCAGGGGTGCGCGTCGCGACATCGTTCTGCTTAATGCCGCTGCCACACTCGTTGCAGCGGGAATCGCCGAGAATCTCAAAGAAGGCGTGGAGATGGGCGCCGAGGCCATTGACTCGGGCCACGCGGCCGCAACGCTCGCCAGGCTGAGGAAATTTGGAGAAAAGCACGCAAGAAAGTAATGCTCGTCCGTTCCTCAACCAGAGCGCGAAACCACTCGCGCGGTTCAGCCGTTCGAGCCCAGGAGCAAGTCATGAAACTGTCGCTTCCGATTCTCATTTCAGCGTTGGTCCTCGCAACCATTGCCTCAAGCGCGCAGCAGCCGACGCAGCCCGCGCTCAAGGTCGATAGCAGCAACCGCACGCTCACTGTCTCTGCAACCGACAGCGTCTCGGTCGAGCCCGATCAAGCAGTCCTGCATATCGGCTTCGTGACCCAGCCGCAGGACGCGAAATCTGCTTACTCCGAAGGGACACGCGCCTCCAACGCAATCATCTCCGCACTGAAGCAGGCAGGCGTGGCCGAGAACGCCATCCGCAGCGAGTCACAGTACCTCGATCGCGACTGGACGACCAAGCTGCGCAAATACACGCTTCACCAGGATTGGACGGTCAAAGTCGCGCCTGAGCGCGCAGCCGAGCTTCTCGATGTGGCCATCAATGCCGGAGCCACTTCGAGCGGGCAGATCGAGTGGACCGTGAAAGACGAAAAAGCCCTTGAAGCCCAGGCACTCGATAAAGCCGCCGCTCGCTCCAGGGCTAACGCCGAAGTGCTGGCGAAAGGCATGGGTGTCCGTCTCGGCTCTCTTGTCTACGTCAGCAATCAGATGTCAGTGCCTTCCTTCCCGAGGCCGATGCAGATGATGGCGATGAAGGCCGCTCAAGCAGACGCGCAGCCCCTCGCCATCGAACCGCACCAGGTCAGCCGCGAAGCTACGGTTTACGCTGTCTTCGGGATCGAGTAGCTCACGTCTGGTTAATGTCGAAGTCTCATCGAGAAGCTTGTGTTACGCTTTCGCTGCTGTTCAGGAGAGCTTCTCGATGCGCTTTCTGAAGTTGGCGGTACTCTCATCATTCCTCGTCCCTACTGGGTTCGGCTACACACAAACGATCCAGATCAACCGCGAGAACAAAACAATCGCAATCAGCACAACAGACGAAGCTACGGCTACGGCCGACATCGCGGCCGTCACAGTAGGATTCGACGGCTGAATCCGGCAAAATTTCAGAAGTAACTTGCGCCCGGCACTTCGTTCACTGACAGCCAAGCTGCGATGCCTTCTCCTCCGGCGCGAGGTATCCTCCGCCTTGAAGATCGTATATTTTGCTCTGGGATTTCGTACCGTCGGCTAGAAACACAGTGCCTGAATAAAGCACGCAGTGATCGCTCCCCAGATTGCTTGCCATCGATCCTTCGGCAACCAGCCGCGCCAGATTGTGGAGATGAACGGTGCCAGGAGACGTCCACATAGCCTCTGGTGCAAGCACCAGATTGATCTCGTGAGTCGCGTCCGCTCCGCTTACGGCCCTGGTCAGCACAGCCGCAGCCGCAGAAGTGACCGTGACGCCGACGGCGCTTGACGTGCTCGCCGCGTATGTACTGTCGCCCCCGTAAGTGGCCGTCAGGGATTCCGTTCCCGCCGCAGAAAACGTCGCGGTAAAAGTCGCCGTACCCGAACTGAGGGTACCCGTGCCCAGGGTGGCAGTGCCGGAGTAGAAGGTGACTGTGCCGGTTGCCGCAGTGGGCGCAACCGTAGCCGTCAAGGTGACGCTGGCCCCGGCTGCGACCGAGGAACTCGATGAGGCTAGCGTAGTCGTAGTTGCAGTCGTACCAGTGCTGGTGCTCGTGCCAGTCGGCGGATCCCAGAAGCCCTTGCACCCGGCAAGAAACAGCGCAACCGTCAGGGGTGCCATTGTCAAAGCAACAGCCACCGGACGCTCCGTCCTCATGAGATTGGTCAACATGGTGAAATCTGCCTTTCTCTCGCAGGTTGATCTGCGGGCGTTACGCCCGCTTAGATGCTGACGTGGAAAGGTGGGTTCCCAAGGCCGGTTCAATTCCCGTGCTGACGAGCTGGCATTCAGGCGACCAGTTTTTCGCGCGGCCCGCCTCTACTTCCCTCTCAATCTGACGCGCATTCCGCTGTCGAGCAGGATCGCTACCAGACCGAAGAGCATGGCAAGGTCAGTCCGCGCCTCATGGATGAAGCTCAGCACTCCGTAGTGGTCGAGCTTCGGCGGCGCGAATGGGCCAAGATGATGTCCCAGCAGGATCGGAATCTTCGTCGTTACAATCGCGGTGAGAATCACGACGAGCAGCAGCAGCGCCGCATCGCCTGCAAAGAAATTCAGAATGAGCGCTCCGCCCGCTGCAATCTCTATCGCTCCAACAAATGGGGCCAGGAGGTGCGGCCAGGGCAGTCCAAGATGCGCGAACCGGCCCACGCCCAGTTCACCGGGCCGCACAAATTTCAGGATCCCTTCGGTCAGAAAGACGATGCCTACAATCACACGGACCAGGATCATCGGCAGGTTCTTGCGCATCGATCAACGCTCCTCCGAATTCAATGCGCCCAGCAGCTTTTCAATTTCCCCGGCCAGGCTCTCCGGTTTGGTACTCGGAGCGTGCCTTGAGACGACGTGCCCCTCGCGATCCACCAGGAACTTAGTGAAGTTCCACTTGATCGACCCTCCGCCAATCGGGCCCAGCAGTCCCGGCTTGGCCTTCTTTAGATGGCGATACAGCGGATGTGCCTGCTCCCCGTTTACGTCAATTCTGGCGAACATGGGAAAGGTCACTCCGTAGTTTTTCTCGCAAAATGCCTCGATCTCGCCGGCGCTCCCCGGCTCCTGCGCCCCGAACTGGTTGCACGGAAAGCCCAGCACTACCAGCCCGCGCTCCTTATAGGTACGGTAGAGCTTTTCCAGGCCGGCATACTGCGGCGTGAATCCGCACTGACTCGCAGTATTGACGATGAGCAGCACACTGCCGCGATAGTCGGACAGCTTTTTTGGCTGTCCATTTGCCATTGGGGCAAGCGTCTCGGCTTCGAAATCGAAAACAGTGTCTGAGGTTTCCACCATTTTCTCCTCAACCAATCTGACTCTGAGGATGTCATGTTGCCCGGTCATGCGTCTAAGGAAGGTGCTTTCACGCATTTCAGGTCACTTCAGTTCGCGTTCCTGCGGTCGCAGGAGGGCGAACTCTCCAACCCATTTCCGTCCGGTAGACTGATTGAGGACCCAATGGAGCGGCATTTTGGCGGCGAGATTTGTTGCTGGAGCAGTCAATGGTTGTACCTGCAATTCTCTTCGTCATCTTCAGTCCCAGAGTGCCCAGTGTCCTGAGTTGCGCGCAGGCGCAAACAGAAGTTGTGGGGAAGACTTTGGCCCTTCGGACCGGCCCCGAATCCGCTGATGAAATGAGGGCAGCGGTGAGGGAGAGCGGGCTCCGAAGAGACCGTCGTCAAGATGGTAAAATCAATCTTTCCTAGAGGCTGTAACAGAACTTAAGCAGTGAGGGTGTGCATATTCTTCCCGTGAAGCCTTACCTTGGACCGCACCAGAACTTGTGCTCGCCGCAGGACTCCAGCCCGGTGAAGAAAGGGGCACCCAACGAACAACTTCGTGGGGCGCTCGACATGCACGGCTCTCTATCAAGCAAGCCGCGGTTTTCGCGAGTCATTTTCATCGCCATACTCCTTCTTATTCTTTCCGGCAGCATCGCATTCGCGCAGAGCCTGACCATCCAATCCATTCGCGTCATCGGCAATCGCCGGATCCCCAAGGAGACGATCAAGGCTCGCATGTTCTCGCACGAGGGCGAGACCTTCGACCCCATCTCGATTGAGCGCGACTTCAATTCCCTATGGAACACGGGCTACTTTGAAGATCTTCGCATCGAGCGGGAAGACACGGAGAAGGGCATCATCCTCGACGTGTTCGTCCGCGAGCGTCCCACCATACGCGAGATCAACTACAAGGGCAACAGCTCAGTTTCGAACTCGGACATTCTCGACCGCTTCAAGAAGGAGAAGGTCGGGCTGTCCGTCGAAGGCCAGTACGACCCTACCAAAATCAAGCGGGCCGAAACTGTGTTAAGGGAACTGCTCTCTGAGCACGGCCACCAGTTCGCCACCATCAAGACCGACGTCAAGACCATTCCACCCGCCTCGGTGCAGGTCAACTTCAGCATCAAGGAAGGGCCAGTGGTTAAGGTCGGGCAAATCAAGTTCGCCGGAAACGAGCATCTCAGCAGCCGTTATCTCCGCCGCTCGATGAAGGAACTACGGCCTATCGGCATTCCGCATTCGATCTTCTTCGAAAATCTGTTCGCCCGCACCTTCGACGCCTCCAAGCTCGACATCGATACTGAGCGCGTCCGCTTCGCCTATCGCGACAAGGGCTATGCCAATGCCGCGGTTGAAACTCCTCGGACTCAGATTCGAGACCAGGGCGGTCTTAACTGGTTCACGTTCAGGCCTAATCGCGGCAAGCGCATCGATATTCTTATGCCCGTCGAGGAAGGCGAGCGCTACCGGCTCGGCACCATCACCTTCACGGGCAACACCCATCTCAACAATAACAAGGCTCTCCGAGCGCAGTTCAACCTCAAGGACGGCGACTGGTTCAACGCCACCTTGATCGGCAAGGGCCTTGACAACCTGAAGAAAGCCTATGGCCAGAACGGCTACATCAACTTCGGCGCCGTTCCCAAGCCGGTCTACGACGACCAGAAGCACACCGTTTCCTTCGAGATCGACATTGACGAAGGCAAGCAGTTCTACGTCTCGCGCATCGAGTTCCAGGGCAATACAATCACCCGCGACCGCGTCATCCGCCGCGAGCTGATGCTCGATGAGGGCCAGGTCTATAACTCGCAGCTCTGGGAGTACAGCCTCACCCGCCTCAACCAGCTCGAATACTTCGAACCGCTGAAGGTGGATCAGGACTCAGAGGCGCATCAGAACACCGAGGCCGGAACCGTCGATCTCCTCCTCAAGCTCAAGGAAAAGGGAAAGAATTCCATTGGCCTGAACGGCGGCGTCAGCGGTGCTTCCGGCGCGTTTCTCGGCGTGAACTACCAGACCAACAACTTTCTCGGTCTCGGCGAGACCCTCAGCGTGCAAGGCAATCTCGGTAACTTGAGCCGGCAATTTACCTTCGGATTTACTGAGCCGTACTTCCGCAACCGGCCGCTCAATATCGGGTTCCAGATTTACAACAACAAGTCCGACTTCAATGCTGCCAAGAATTACGAGACCAACACTGGGATCGCTGCAAACCTGAGCGCGGCCCAGCAGTCGCTTGTGCAGAACTATAACCAGGCCTCGACCGGCTTCAATTTTTCGCTGAGCTACCCGCTCCGGCGCCACTCCTTCCAGCGCATCGGTGCTACCTATTCATGGTCGCGCGCCAACATCACGGCGTTCAGCACGGCGTCCCAGACCTTCTTCCAGACCATCAGCTTCCGCGGCGGAATCCAGGGCGCGAACGCGCTTAACGGCATCATCACCAGCCAGCTCTCGTTCTCCTACAGCCTCAATACCGTCAATAATCCCGTCAGACCCCGCAGCGGCCATGAATACACCGCGGCGTTCCAGCTGGCGGGCCTGTGGGGCAACGTCCGCTACTTTTCGCCGTTTGTGGCGTACAAGAGTTACCGCTCAATGCATGGCCTTATGCCTTCGCAGAATGGCCGCAACATCCTCGCGATGCGCGCCCAACTCGGTTACATCCAGGGGTTCGGTGGCGCGGTTGCTCCTCCACAGAGCCGTTTTTACGCTGGTGGCGAAAACGAATTGCGCGGCTTTGACGTCCGCAGCGCAACACCTTACGGCTATGTGCCGACCCGTCAGACGGTCCAGCTGACCAACCCCGATGGCTCCTGCGTGCCGCGTGATCCCAACAATCCGCAGCTGCAGCAGTGCATTGCAGTTCCAATCCCGGTCTATGGCGTTGCTTCCATCGGCGGCGACACCACCTTCACTTCGAATATGGAGTACCGCATCCCGATCGTGGGCTCCGCGATGTTCTCGGTCTTCGACGACTTCGGCATGGACGTGGTAACCAATCGCGGTCAGCTCAAGCAGAGCCCCGAGGGCTTCGCGTCAATCACGGCCCCGCTGTATGGCTGCCCCGTCTTCAACAATGGCTCCTGCCAGGGCGGAATCCCTGGGTCGCAGGTCGGCTTCCAGCGCAACATCCGTCCGATCCTCGGCACGAATACCGTACCGCGCATGTCGGTTGGCGGCGAATTCTCTGTCATCATGCCGATCCTGAATGCCCCCATCCGCATCTACTACGCCTACAATCCGCTGCGCCTTTACGAGCGCCCTTATTGCAACGACGTCGTACTCGGCGCAAAAGTGCAGAGCTGCTCGGCTGAGTTGATCACCCGGGACCTGTTCCCCCCGGGCGGCGCAGGCGACTACACGTGGCAGCAGGCGATCCAGGCCTACGGCGCGCAGAACCTCTTCCGCGAGCCGCGCAAGACTTTCCGCCTCTCTGTCTCCAGCACTTTCTAAGTCACGCGCTTAACCTTTGCGAGAGGCTGCCTTTCGGCAGCCTCTCGTATTTCAGCCCACACGATCATCGACCTCTGACCATGTACATTGAGGTGGTAACGATCTGAGCCGCCCTGTAAAGGTGAACGAAGTGATCCCGGTTCTTGTGCCACCTGGACTCGAAGCTGCCCTCACGGAAGCCTGGCATTCCGCCAAGGATGTCCCGGGTTTTCTGCTCGAAAACGAGGCTCGCTTTCTGGGGATGATGGCAGCGTGTGCTCCGCGCGACGGTGTGATCGTGGAGATCGGCAGCTTCAAGGGCAAATCCGCCGTGATGCTCGGGAAGCTGGCAGAGCACTTCGGCTTTGGACCCATCGTCGCCATTGACCCGCACAACTTCAACAACACCGAACTTGCCGAACACCGCGCCGATCCCGGAGCGTCCTCCTACGACGAGTTCCTCAGGAACATCGAGTCAGCCGGCGTTGCACGCTATGTCGAAGTGCACCGCGCCTTCTCAACCGAAGTAGCCAAGAGCTGGGACCGGCCTATTCGCATGCTCTGGATCGATGGCGATCATAGCTATGCCGGCGCAAAGGCCGACTTCGATGGCTTTGTGCCCTACATGGTGCCCGGCGGATTTGTAGCCCTGCACGATGCGCTGCACGAATTCTCAGGTCCCATCCGCGTCTTCGTCGAAGACATTCTTCGGTCCGACCGCTTTGGAGCATCCGGTTTCGTCAACTCGATCGCTTGGTCGCAATACCGCCCTGACGACAGCTTCTCCTTTCGCCAGATCCACCAATCCCTGGAGCCTCTCACCGCGAAGCTCCTCCCCATGGTCGCCGAAGACCGGCCGCTTCATGGGCTGCGAAAATTGAAATTCAAACTGACCCGCTCCCGCGTCCCCCGGTCTTTGCCCAGCCTCAAAGAATGGACCAGAACGCTTAATGTTTGAGCAGTGCGCGGACTCGCTGAGGATACTAACCGAATTGGCTTGACTCGGCAGGTACTTTCCTTGAAGCTTCCGCAATGCAAACTCTCGGCCTCTCTTCTGAGGACAAGCGCACGGATGGCAGGTTAAAGAGTATCTTCTGGCCTACGGTTGAGAATGCCTGGGACGTGAATCACCTCGGCCAGCAGGGCTTCTGGATTTGCCTGGTGGTCGGCCTTCTGCAGTTGATCAGTGTTGTGTTCGTCGGATCGCCGCTCTCTCTCATTCTGGGCGTCACCTCGTTCCTGATCTTTTTCCTCGGGGGCGTTGGCGTTCGAGAAGCCAGCTGGCCAGCCGCGGCCGTCGTATTCACGATCTTTGTCGCGGCGATGGTTGACGGAATGGGCCAGGGAAGACTTCCAGGAATCATCTCCATTGCCGCCGCCGCAATCCTGCTGTCGAATGTCCGGGGTGCTTTCCTGGCTTCAGAGTGGCGGCCCGCGGGTCCCGATGAAGATCGTCCGACTCGCTTCAGCGAGAGCTTTACCGACAAACTCATCGATCAGATGCCGGCACGAGTATGGCCTATCGCAAGAGTGCCTTTCTTCATTGTCTCGGCGCTTTACCTGATCCTGATCTTTTTCGGCTTCGCGGTTCAGATCATCCACCGCTTCGGCGCGATCTGAAGCCTTGTTGCTGCGATGTAAAGCCTTGCTGCCCAACTTGTTAATCTCAGCTCCCGATCCCCTGCTCAGTCGCTTTATTGACCCTGCTTCACTGCTCTCCATATAATCTCTGCTAGTTCCTGCTGACGTCTCCGTCCGCGTCTTTTTGCCTCTGCTTCATTCGCGGAGCCTCCAAACGAAAGAAGACGAAGGTTGCTCAGGAGGCACAGGCTCGTCCTTGCGACAGCCTTTCCAGGAATCTCAAGGAGTATCTGATCTACATGAAACGCACCATTGTTACAGTAGCCGCGCTGGCATCTTGCCTCGCGATCAATGCAGCCGCACAAACCCCTGCAGCAACCGAAGCGGCTCCGGCGACGACCGCGCCGGCCGGGCCTGCCAAGATCGCCGTCATCGTCTTCCAGCAGGCTGTGGCGCAGACCAACGACTTTCAGCGTCGCTATGCCGATCTGCAGAAGAAGTACGATCCTAAGCGTCAGCAGATTCAGACCCTCAATACAGAGATTGCTTCTCTCCAGAAGGAACTACAAGCTCAGTCCGCCACCCTTTCTGACGCCCAGCGCGCCACCAAGGCAAAGCAACTCGACGACAAGCAGAAGGAGCTGAAACGCACCGGCGAAGACGCACAGGGCGACTTCCAGCAGGATATGCAGCAGAACTTCTCTGCTGTCGCCGGCAAAGTCTCCGAGACAATCGATGCGTACGCCAAGGAGCACGGATACACGCTCGTACTCGATGGAGGAAACCAGCAGGTCCCCGTCGTTCTCTATGCCAATCAGTCCACCGACATCACCAAGGCAGTGATCGACGCCTACAACACCAAGTCTGGCATCCCGGCACCCGAGCGTCCGGCCGCAGCCTCGGCACCGTCTGCGCCGACTCCGCAGGGAACACCGGCCGCACGCCCGGCTACAACGCACAAAGCTCCGGCCGGCCACTGATCCAGATCCTTAACAGCAGTCCTTTGAAGGCCTCGCTGCGGCGAGGCCTTTGTTCTTTTGGCTTCAACCCGGATTACCGAGCCTGTTGCTTACTACTGCCTGTTGTTTCCTCGTCACCTTGTGACTTGCTTCCCGCGTCCCTGCTTTATTGACCCTCCCCATCCTCCCCCCTATAATCCATCTAGTTCCTGCTGACGTCTCCGTCCGCTTCTTTTCTCGTTCTGGCTTACGTCTAAATAGCCGTCGAGAGAAATCGTCGTGAGGTTTTCAGGGGTAGCGCGCATCTTCAGGTGCCCTCTTGAGGCCGAATGCGCCGACCGTTCCAGGAACTTCTAAGGAGCTTTCAAGTCGAATGAAGCACTCTGTTGCACTAGTTCTTACGCTGGCATCAGGCTTTGCCCTGCACGCCGCCGCTCAAACGTCCACTGCTCCCGCCACTGCCGCTACAACGGCGGCCGCCGGTCCTGCAAAGATCGCCATCATTGCCTTCCAGCCGGCAGTCGCGCAGACCAACGAAGGGCAGCGCGCCTTCTCTGATCTGCAGAAGAAGTACACGCCGAAGCAGACCCAGTTGAAAGCCCTTAGCGACGAGGTGGACAAACTCACCAAGGACCTGCAGACGCAGGGAGACAAACTGAGCGACGCAGAGCGTGCAGCGCGTGCAAAAACCGTGGACGACAAGAAGAAGCAGCTTGAGCGCAGTGCCGAAGATGCACAGAACGACTTTCAGAACGAGATGAATGAACTCTATGGCTCACTCGCGCAGAAGGTGTTCGACGTGCTCAACGACTATGCCAAGCAGCACGGTTACACCCTGGTGCTCGATATCGCTCAGCAGCAGAGCCCGGTGCTCTTCGCAAGCGACTCCACCAACATCACCAAGGCCGTGATCGACGCTTACAACACCAAGTCGGGAGTTGCGGCCCCGGCCACACCAGCCGCCAATCTGCCGTCGACAGTGCCCTCGGCCCCTAAACCGGCCGGCACAAAGCCCCCACAATAAAGCTGATCATCCAAAGGAAGGGCCCTCTTAAGCGGAGGGCCTTTTCTCTTGCAGCTCGCTCTGAATTCGGCTGTTTTCTTGGGTTTGAAAAGGCCTGAAGAGTGCCTTCATCACCCTGTGGAAAATTCTGTGAAAAACGCGCGGAGCAAAACTCGAGAAATCGCCCGTTTTCCCTCTTGCCAAGCATCGCCGGCTCTGTTAATTCTTGGAAGCCCCTTATTTATCTAGCAGAAGAGCAGACTGACTGGGTCGTGCGCACAGGGGTCTTGTCTTCGCTTCCTACCCTCCACAAAACGGAGCTTTCCACAATTTCAGGTAAACAGTTAATGAACAAGATGTGAGGCAAGTCACCGGTTTGCGGTTACTTCTGCTGGTCTTCGCCAACGCGCAGAACAGCCAGAAAAGCCTCTTGCGGAATGTCAACCTTTCCAATGCGTTTCATCCGCTTCTTGCCCTCCTTCTGCTTCTCGAGCAGCTTGCGTTTTCGGCTGATATCGCCGCCGTAGCACTTGGCCAGCACGTTCTTCCTAAGAGGGCTCACCGTCTCCCGAGCCACCACCTTGGCCCCGATCGCCGCCTGGATGGCCACCTCGAACTGCTGCCGGGGAATGAGTTCACGCATTTTGGAGACCAGCGCGCGGCCCCGGTCGTAGGCGTGGTCCTTGTGGACGATGATCGAGAGCGCGTCTACCGGCTCACCCGATACGAGCACATCCAGCTTCACCATCGGCGACACCCACTCGCCTGCCAGCGAATAGTCCAGCGAAGCGTAGCCTCGCGAAATCGACTTGAGCCGGTCGTAGAAGTCGAGGACGATCTCGTTCAGAGGCAGCTCATAGGTCAGCAGCACACGCGTGGGGGTTACGTATTCGAAGTTAATCTGCTTTCCGCGCTTCTCTTCTACGAGCTTGAAGATGCCTCCGACGTATTCCTCATTGGTGAGGATCTTGGCCTGGATCACGGGCTCGCGGATATTTTCAATATTGGTCGGGTCAGGCCAGCGCGAGGGATTGTCAACTTCCAGTACTGTCCCATCGGTCAGCGTCACGTGATATCGCACGCCTGGCGCCGTTGTAATCAGATCCAGCTCGTACTCACGTTCGAGGCGCTCCTGGATGATCTCCATGTGCAGCAGGCCCAGGAACCCGCAACGAAAGCCGAAGCCCAACGCCGCCGAGCTCTCCGGCTCGAAAAAGAACGAGGAGTCATTCAACCTGAGCTTCTCCAGGGCGTCTCGAAGAAGCGTGTGCTCGTGCGAGTCCACCGTATAGAGGCCCGCGAAAACCATCGGCTTTATATCTTCAAAGCCCGGCAGCTGCTCGGGAGCAGGCCGGTCCTCCTCGGTTACCGTGTCGCCGATCCGCGTGTCGCTTACGGTCTTGATGGTCGCGGCAAAGAAGCCCACCTCGCCGGCGGTTAGCTCGGCGATTTCAACCGGCTTCGGCATCAGCACGCCCATCGACTCGACAATGAACCCTTTCCCGTTCGACATCAGCCGGATCCGCTGCCCCTTGCGCATCGTTCCCTGCATCACGCGAACCAGCACGATGACGCCGCGATACGCATCGAACCATGAGTCGAAAATCAGCGCCTGGAGCGGCGCGTCCGGATCGCCCTTCGGTGGAGGCAGCCGGTGCACGATTGCCTCCAGCACATCGTCAACACCCTGTCCAGTCTTCGCGCTTACCGGAATCGCATCTGTCGCATCGAGGCCGACGGCCATCTCGATTGCCTCCTGTGTACGGACAATGTCCGCGGAAGGCAAATCGATCTTGTTGATCACCGGAATGATTTCGAGGCCATGATTGATGGCGAGATATGCATTCGCGAGAGTCTGGGCCTCAACGCCCTGGCTCGCGTCCACCACCAGCAGAGCGCCTTCGCACGATGCCAGCGAGCGAGAGACCTCGTAGCTGAAGTCCACGTGTCCCGGCGTGTCGATCAGGTTCAGCTGGTATGTCTGACCGTCCCGCGCCTTGTACATCATGCGGACAGCGTGGGCTTTAATTGTGATTCCCCGCTCGCGCTCCAGATCCATGGCATCCAGGATCTGCGCCTGCATCTCACGCCCCGTCACCGAGCCCGTCAATTCCAGCAAGCGGTCGCTCAGGGTCGACTTCCCATGATCAATATGGGCAATAATTGCGAAATTTCGAAGGTATTTTACGTCCATCAGGGGTGGGTAATCACTGCGGCAACACTATGAAATGAGCGATATCTCCATGGCTTAGCTTATCATCGGCGTAGTACCTTCCGCGGTTTGGGGTAGTGTTGTTGCAGCGTAGATTGAAACGCATGATTGCGATTCGTTCCGGTGGTCTGGGTTGTCTTACTGCGGCCTTCGCGCTGGCCCTCGCGGCGTCAGGATGTGGGCCCTCAGAGGGTGCTTCTGCAATCGCCACCCCGGCGCCTCAGGCCTTCGCTCCCGCCATCCCGGTCCCCCAACAACCGCAGCAGCCCCAACCGCAGGCCCCCGCTCCTAAAGCGCAATCACCCGCACAACAGCAGCGCGTGAAGGCTCTCATCCAGCAAGTGGACGAAGCTTACGCAGCGGGGCAGGCCGACTACAAGAAAGGCGACCTGCTGGCCGCACGGCGTGATTTCGATCGCGCGGTCGACCTGATGCTCTCGAGCGGCATCGACATCAAGTCCACCCCCGAGCTTCAGGACGAGTTCGATCGCGTTGTCGATCAGATCAACGGCCTCGAGATGGAAGCCCTGCGCCAAGGGAACGGTTTCACACCCAAGACCGAGGACACACCGGCCGAAGCCGCCGAGGAAGTCACCTTTGTCGTTGATCCCAATATCGTCGCCAAGGCGAGCGCCGATCTCGCCACCACCAAGTCTGACCTCCCCCTCGTGGTCAACGACTACGTCGCAGCCTATATCAACTTTTTCGCGAACACGACCAAGGGCCACAATACCTTGCTTCACGCCTTCCAGCGCGCCGGACGATATCGCCAGATGATTCAGCGCGTGATGAGCGAAGAAGGGGTCCCACAGGATTTGATCTACCTGGCGGTCGCCGAATCCGGCTTTCAGCCAAGGGCGGTCAATCGCAAGTCCCGGGCCGGCGGTATGTGGCAATTCATGCCCAGGGGCAACTACGGCCTGGAGCGCAACAGCTACGTCGACGAGCGCTTCGATCCAGAGAAATCCACCCGCGCTTACGCCCGATACATGAAGTACATTTACGCGCAGCTCGGCGACTGGTATCTTTCCATGGCAGGCTACGATTGGGGCACCGGCAACGTGCAGCGTGCCGTCCAGAAGACCGGCTATGCCGATTTCTGGGAGCTCTACAAGCGCAACAATTTGCCCGGCGAAACCAAGAACTACGTTCCTGAAATCCTCGCGGCGATCATCATTGCCAACCATCCCACTCAGTACGGCTTCGACGAAATCACTCTCGACCCACCCGTTCTGACCGATACGGTGACCATCAACTACTCCGCCGACCTCCGCCTGGTTTCGGACATCGTCGGCGCCCCTGTCGACGAACTGATCGCCCTCAATCCCAGCCTTCTGAGGATGGTCACCCCGCCGGATACAGAGTTCGATCTCCACCTTCCTGCCGGAACCGCTGCGCAGTTCCAGGAAAGAATAGCCGCCATTCCGGTGAGCAAGCGCGACTCATGGCGTTATCGCAAGGTCACGCCCGACGACACCCTTGCCTCCGTCGCCCATACCTACAGTGTCTCCGTCTCGGCGCTGGCCGATGCGAACCAGCTCGAATCAACTTCAAAGCTGGACGGCGTCGAAGCGCTGGTCGTCCCGGTTCCGGCCCGGGCTTCCTCTTCGTCCCACGCGGTCTACTACACCACACGTCGCGGCGATACCCTGGTCTCCGTTGCCGACCGGTTCGGCATCTCCCTCTCGCAGCTTCGCCGTTGGAACAAGCTGGCGGCTTCAGGAATCCGTATTGAACCGGGGCGCCGGCTCCATGTGGCCGAGCCCACCCTCGTTCGGGCCAGCACCAGCAGAACTCGCCGCGGCTCCCATGCGAAGGCCTCTTCCTCGCGAAGTTCTCAAATAAGCCGCACAGCAAAGCCTGCATCATCGAAGAGCGCGCACAAGAGCACATCGGGCAAACGCTCCACGCGCTCCAAATCAACAACACGCGCGCAAAAATAACGTGCGCATTGAAATTCCCTTCGCGTCTTTTGATAGTATTTCGTGCAATGTGTTGTTAGAATTGCTCCGCATGCGGAGATGATTCGCAGCAACGCTAAGATGCAAACCCAATGTGGGCAGCGGTAGACCGCTGGAGGCAATCGGATGGACGAAGTGATCAAGATGTACGCAATGAATGACGGTGATTCCGAACTGGAGCCCGCTGAGTTGAACGCCGATCACGATGAGACGGAAGAAGACGACGACCTCGATAGCTCAAACGTAATCACCTCCTCGGACGACGATGACGAGGTGGAGATTGAAGAGGGCGTGATCATCGCCGAAGTCATTCCAGACACCGCGTCGGCTCCGAAGAGGGCGCCAGCCAAGAAAGCAGCCAAAGCTCCGGCGAAGAAGGCTGCCGCAAAGAAAGCTCCGGCCAAAAAGGCAGCGAAGAAAGCTCCTGCGAAAAAGACAGCGAAGAAAGCTCCTGCAAAGAAGGCCGCAAAGAAGTCCGCCAAGAAGACCGCTGGCGCCAAGGGCGGAAAGGCTGCGAAGAAATCCGCGGCGAAGCGCGCTGGTAAAACTAATACACGAGGAAAAAAATTGGCCGTTAAGAAAGCAGCAAAGAAGGCAACAAAGAAGGCTCCTGCAAAGAAAGCAGCCAAGAAGACAGCAGCAAAAAAGGCAACCAAGAAGACCGCTAAGAAGAAGTAGTTTTCTTGCAGTAATACCAAAGGCAAGCAAAAAAGCCCGGCATTCCGCCGGGCTTTTTTGCGTCTGCACCAATGTTCAGGATGCGATGACCCCGAGTGCCCGCATTCACGCGCAGACGGGTGGGAAGCTTAGGTTAGAAGCTAGCTGCCTGAGGGTAGCAGTTGTTTTACGTGCCACTTCTGGTGCTCGACATAGTCCTCGATCAGAAAGCGAAGCGTGACAGCAGCGTTGTCGCCGACTACGCACTGCGTATCCAGCCGATCCTCGGCGATTCGGTTGACCACCGAGATCAGGATTTCGTGCTCTGTCTCCCACCACGCCAGAAGCGTCGCCCAGGCCTGCTCTGCGTAGCCATGAGCAGCCACCCACGAATCCTGCGCATACTTTGGTCCTGAATAAGTCTGCTCCGTGGACGCGCGCACAAACCGCTGCCGGTTGTTCGCCGCTGAGTCGAGCAGGTGGCCCACGATTTGCTTCCGCGTCCACCCGCCCTCACGCCACGAAACATCCGCGATCGTCTCCGGTATCGAAACCAGAGCAGCATGCACCTCATCCAGCCCCGCCCGAAACTTCCGCGCAGTTTCCGTCATTCTTCCTCACAATAAAGCTGGCGTGCACCGGTACATCACAGCCGGGAAGCTGAGAGCCAAAAGCTAACAGCTGCTCTTATCCTTTTTTCATTTGCGCGATAGCCGCCAGCACTTCTTCCGAATGCACGCGGGGATCGACCTTCGTCCACACCTTGACGATTTTCCCGCTGGGATCGATCAGGAAGGTGTTCCGGTTCGCGATCGTCATCTCGCCGAAGTGTCCAAGTGACCCATACTGATCGACAACCTTGTGGTCAGGATCGGCGAGCAGATGGAACGTTAGCCCATCCTTGGTGCAGAACTGCTTGTGGCTGTCCACCGTGTCCACGCTCACGCCCAGGATGACCGCGTTCTCAGCCTCGAACTTCGACAGATCGCGCTGGAAGTTGTGGGCTTCGACGGTGCAGCCCGGTGTCATGTCCTTGGGGTAGAAATAGAGCACAACCCACTTGCCGTGATAGCTGTCCAGCGACACCGGCTTGCCCTCCTGAGAGGGCAATGTAAACGTGGGGGCCTTCTGCCCGGTGGTCGGCATCGATGCATCATCAGCCGCGTGTACCTTCATCTGCGGCACCAGAAGAGCAAGCGCCGCCACCGCAACACACAGAATCGACTTCTTCACCTGTAACCTCCTGTTTGAGAAAGGGGAAATCACTGCATTTGACTCGGGCCCGGCCAGCTCCGGCATAGAGAAGCGCCGGTATTTGATTGGACGCGGCACATCAATGGGGAGACTCCGCGCTGCGAGCCAGTATAGTTCCAGAGACCAGATCCAATTGTCACTGTCTCGTCAGCCAGCAGGACATCTGTTCCCTGTTCCTATATTCCTGCTCCCTGCCGAGGCACGGCGATGACAGCAATTCCTGCCTCTGAGGCCCTCTTTAGCAGCGCATCGCGATCAAACAGCAGCGTCCGGCCCGCCTCGACCGATAGGCAGCTTGCCCCCGCCTCGATCATGGTCTCGACCGTCTTGGTCCCGATCACCGGAACATCGAAGCGCATATCCTGATTCGGCTTCGCGACCTTGACGACCGTCAGTCGGCGTTCAAGAGTGGACACCGGTGACCCGTCCTCTTCCTCCAGTGATTTCATGAGCAGCCCGGCGCGCTCGATCGTCGCGTCCGTCCCCTCCATGGCCTCGACTGCTACGCATGCTTGCGCCGCCACAACAACCGTCTGCCCAATGTCGAACCCCGCCAGCGCACGTGCCACACCAAGCCCGTACTCGATGTTCTTCCGCTCCTCGTCTGTCGGCACTCGTCCGCCCGCAGCCTGCGTCAGTTCGCCTTCCTCGGCCAAAAGAGGCTCCAGGAACTGGGTCGAACTCATCAACTCGATCCCTTCATCGGCCAGCACCTTCGCGACCGCGCCCAGAAGCATATCCGTATTGCGCGTCCGGAGATTCAGGAGCAGCTTTGCGAGGCGCCAGTCCGGCCGGATGCTCGAGAAGATCTGTTTATGCTTCACCTGCCCGGCCATCATCGCGGCCCTCACATCCTCTTTGTGAAAGACCTCAATCAGCCGGGACAGCTCGCCGAGAGACAGCCAGTGCACCGTGATCTTCTCATCCAGGGCCGCGCGATGGTTGATCTCCGGATCCGTCTCCTCCCGAATCGCCGCCACGGTGACGGCAAACCCCTGCGCCCGCGCTGCGTCGAGCAG
>DATJEO010000051.1:0-22911 GCA_035496515.1 Occallatibacter sp. | reverse complement strand
AAGCGCTGAGGCGGAACGGGGTTGCGATTGTCGCGGGAAGTGTGAAGGAGGCGCGGGAGATTACGAATCGGCTGGCGCCGGAGCATCTGACGGTGGACGCGGCTGAGGATGTGGAGTGGGTGAGGAGCGCGGGGTCGGTGTGTGTGGGTGGGTGGTCGGCGCAGCCAATGGGGGATTACATCTCGGGGCCGAATCATACGCTGCCTACGGGAGGGATGGCGCGGGTGCGCGGCGGGCTGAGCGTGAATGACTTTGTGAAGCTGATTACCGTGCAGGAGTATTCGGCGGAGGGGATCGCGGCGTTGGGCGAGAAGGCGGCACTGCTGGGAGATGCGGAGGGGCTGACGGCGCATGCAGCGGCGATCCGGGTGCGGGTGAATAGGGCGGGGTCGAAGTCGAAGACAGGCGGGAGGGGTCGTGAGTAAGACAGATGCGGCTGTGCGGCCCACACCGCGGTCGCGTGTGCAGGCAATGAAGGAGTATCACCCGCCGCTGGGGAATCGCGATGCGATGCGGCTGGACTTCAACGAGAACACGATTGCGTGTTCGCCGCGTGTAAAGGAAGTGCTAGGGCGGATGTCGGCGGGGGCGCTGACGAGATATCCGGAGCGCGAGCCGGCGGAGCGGATCGTTGCAGAACATTTGAAGATTGCTCCTGAGCAGCTGGTATTGACGAATGGCGTGGATGAGGCGATTCACGTGCTGTTCGAGACGTTTCTGGATGAGGGCGATGAGTTGCTGCTGCCGGTGCCGACCTACACGATGTATGAGGTGTATGCGTCGGCGACGGATGCGCGGGCGGTGACGGTGCAGGCAGCGGAGGATCTGCAGTTTCCGTTTGAGCGGCTAGTGAGTGCGATTTCGCCGCGGACGAAGATCATTGCGATTGCGAATCCGAATAGCCCTTCGGGATCGGTGGCCACGAGGGAACAGATACTGGAGATTGCGCGGCGGGCTCCGGATGCAGTCGTGCTGGTGGATGAGGCGTATTTTCATTTCTTTGGCGAGACGGTGATGGACTTGATTGGTTCCGTGCCGAACCTGATGGTGGCGCGGACGTTCTCGAAGGCATACGGCTTGGCGGGGTTTAGGCTGGGCGTGCTGGCAGGGCCGGTGGAGCTGATGAAATGGGTCCGGCGGGTGCTGTCGCCGTACAGCGTGAACTCGTTGGCGCTGGCGTGCTTGCCGGCGGCGCTGGAGGATACGGCTTATCTCGATTGGTATGTCGGCGAAGTGCTGGCAGCGCGAGGGGAGTTTGAGGCGGTGCTGGATGAGTTGAGTGTTCGGCGCTGGCCGAGCAGGGCGAACTTTGTGCTGGTGGAGATTGGGGAGAAGCATCGGGATTTCGTTCGGCTGATGTCGGCGGGTGGAGTGCTGGTGCGGGACCGGTCGAATGATCCGGGATGCGATGGGTGTGTTCGGATCACTATCGGAACGGGAGAACAGATGCTGGAGGCGGTTGAGGTGTTGAGGAGAACGATGAGTGAGTTGCGGGGTGAGGTGAGTAAGTGATGGCGAAGGCGATCCAGAAGCAAGTGGGACCGAGAGGTGTGCGGAAGGGTGTTGTGGTAAGGGATACGAATGAGACGCGAATCTCGATTGCGCTGACGGTGGAGGGGAAGGGCGTTTACAAGGTCTCGACGGGGATCCGATTTTTCGATCACATGTTGGAATTGTTTACGCGGCATGGGGCATTCGATCTGGAGTTGACGTGCAAGGGAGATCTGGATGTAGATCAGCACCACACGGTGGAGGATGTGGGGATCGCGCTGGGGGAGGCGCTTGATCGGGCGCTGGGGGATAAGCGGGGGATTCTGCGTGCCGGGTATTTCATTATGCCGATGGATGAGACGCTGGCGGTTGCGGCGGTGGATCTGAGCGGGCGCGCGGCGTTTGCGGTGGACACGAAGGTGAAGACGCGGATAGTCGGGGATCTACAGACGGAGCTGGTGACGGATTTCTTCGAAGGATTTGCGCGGGGAGCGCGGGCAAATGTGCATGTGAAGACGATGTATGGAAGATCGAATCATCACAAGATTGAGGCTATCTTCAAGGCGTTTGCGAGAGCGTTGAGGGTGGCGTGTTCGAGGGATAAACAGTTGGGGGAGATGCTGCCGAGTACGAAGGGGTTGTTGTGAAGGTCCTGTTTTCTGGTCGGTGAAGGTTCGATGTATCCCATGTCTCCAAAATCGGAGACATGGGGCACCCGGCCTTAGTGAGTGGAGAAGCGGCGGATGCGGGTTACGGTGATTGATTACAAGGCGGGGAATCTGACTTCGGTGCTGAAGGCGCTGCGGTATGTGGGTGCGGAGCCGGTGGTGACGGATTCGGATTTGTCGCTGATTGAACGGGCGGAGCGGATTGTGCTGCCGGGGGTGGGGCATTTTGCGGCGACGGAGCGGCTGGACCGGACAGGGACAACGGAGGCGATTCGCGAGGCGGTGAAGAGGGGAGTTCCGTTTCTTGGGATCTGCGTGGGGATGCAGTGGCTGTATGCGGGATCGACGGAGGCGGCGGGGCAGGCGGGGCTCGGGTGTTTTGGCGAGGAGTGTTCGCGGTTTGCGGAGGGCGCAGAGAAGGTGCCGCATGTGGGATGGAATTCGCTGGAGGTGAAAGGCTCGCCCTGGTTGATGAAGGGCGTGAAGGATGGGGAGTATGTGTACTTCACGCATTCGTATCGGGCTCCGGTGGGCTCGGATACGGCGGCGATTGCGCAGTACATTGAGCCGTTTGCGGCGGCGGTGGAGCGCGGGAATGTGATGGGGGTGCAGTTCCATCCGGAGAAGAGCGGGCAAACGGGGCTGAAGATTCTGCGGAATTTTCTGGAGACAAGGCGATGAAGTTCTCCTATGTGCCCACCTTTGCAGAATATCGAGCGGCACTTCGGCTTCACTATCGGCAGAAGTTGTCGAGACGCATCTTGCATCAAGTCGATCTATGGCTCCTGCCTTCAATCATGTTTCTTTTCTTAATCTCTTCCGTGTACAGACTGGTTACGGATCCCGAGAACTACTCCGGTGGAATTGGGTGGGAACTGGTAGGACTGGCATTTGCTTCGGTCGTACCTCTTTCGCGGTTTTATGGTGTCCGAAAGCAATTCAGAATGATGTTTCCTAACGGGAACGAAGAGGTTTGGGTTGATCTCGACGATGAACGAGTCATTTCCACTATCCCTGGCACGGTCGAGGGGAAGTACTTTTGGACGGGGATACTTGGCTTTGCTCAAGACGAGAAGATGATTTTGCTCTACATCCGCAAGAACATGTTTCTGTTTTTTCCAACAATCGCCTTGTCACCGACTGTACGTGCCGAAGTTTCCGATCTCATTTCCAGTAAGTTGGTGAATAAGAAATGCTGACGAAGAGAATCATTGCGTGTCTGGATGTGCATGGCGGGCGGGTGGTGAAGGGTGTGCAGTTTGTGGATCTGGTGGATGCGGGGGATCCGGCGGCGCTGGCGGCGCGTCATGCGCGCGAGGGCGCGGACGAGATTGTGCTGCTGGACATCACGGCGACGCATGAAGGAAGACAGACGCTGCTCGACACTGTGGGGCGGACAGCGCGGGAGTTGTTTGTGCCGTTCACCGTTGGTGGGGGAATCAAGAGCGCGGAGGAGGCGGCACAGGTATTTAAAGCGGGGGCGGACAAGATAAGCGTGAATTCGGCGGCGTTGAAAGATCCGTCGCTGATTTCGGAGATTGGAAAGAGTTTTGGGGCGCAGGCGGTGGTGGTGGCGATTGATGCGCGGCGCGATCCGGCGGCGAAGGATCCGGTGCGGGATGCGCAGGTGTTTGTGCAGGGTGGACGCAAGCCGGCGGGCAGGCGCGTGGTGGAGTGGGCGCGCGAGGCGGAGGAGCGCGGTGCGGGAGAGATTCTGCTGACGTCAATGGATTCGGATGGAACGCGGGCCGGGTTCGATTGCGAGCTGACAGCGGCCGTGAGTGAGGCGGTGAATATTCCGGTGATTGCTTCAGGAGGCGCGGGGACGGTGGCGCATTTTGCGGAGGTGTTCGGACGGGGCAAGGCGGATGCGGCGCTGGCGGCGAGCATTTTTCATTTCGGTGTGTCGAGCGCGCGGTCGCTGAAAGAAGAACTGGTGGCGGCTGGGGTTCCGGTGAGGCTGCCATGCTGATTCCTTCGATCGATCTGATGGGCGGACGGATTGTTCAGCTGGTGCAGGGCGAGAAGCTGAAGCTGGCGTTTGATGATTTCGAGTACTGGATCGAGAAGTTCTCGCGGTATCCGCTGGTGCAGCTGATCGATCTGGATGCGGCGATGCGGCAGGGCGACAATTCATCTCTGGTTGCGCAGATTGCCAAGCGGCTGCCGTGCCAGGTGGGCGGCGGGGTGCGGTCGGTGGAGCGTGCGCGCGAGGTGCTGGATGCCGGTGCGCAACGGGTGATTGTGGGATCGTCGCTGTTTACTGAGGCTGGCGCGGTGGATGTGAAGTTTGCGGCGGAGATGGCGGAGGGTGTCAGGGCTGAGCGCGTTGTGGCGGGTATCGATACGAAGAACGGGCGGATCGCGGTGAAGGGATGGAAGGCGCAGGTGGCGCTTACGGCGGATGAGGCGATTCCGCAGCTGGAGCCGCATGTGGATGCGTATCTCTATACGCATGTGGATGGGGAAGGGATGATGCAGGGATTCCCGATCGATGTAGCTGCGCGACTGCGGAAACTCACAGGACGGCAGTTGATTGTGGCGGGCGGAATCCGGAGCCAGCAGGAGATTGATGAGCTCGATGCGATGAATGTGGATGCGGTGGCGGGGATGGCGGTGTATACGAATTTGCTGGCGGTGTAGCAAGAATTTTGCGTCGCCAAAAAGGCTGGGAGGGGACAGGTACAGCAAGTCAGCGCCGCCGTGTGGCGTTAGCGACTCAGCAAGTCAGCGGTTGCACTGTCTGGCGAGTACCATCATTATTTCTGCGCATTCTGAATCAGGCATTCAAGCCCCAGATCGGCTTTATGGGCATCAGATATGCTGGAGGCGAAGCGATCTGCAATGAGAACGAAAGGAAGCACGTGGACCATGCCGAAGCAAAGCGGGATTCGACTGGCGAAACGACTGGATGAAGTTGGGTTCTCAGACATCGTGCAGATCCGCAACAAGGTGATGGAACTGCGGTCCGCGGGGCAGCAGGTGCATGCACTGCATGGAGGCGAGCCTTATTTCGAAACTCCGGAGGCGATCAAGTACGCGGCTATGAAAGCGCTGGTTGAGAACTACACGCACTATGCGCCGTCGTCGGGTGTGATGCCGCTGCGCGAGGCGCTGGTGAAAAAGCTGGCGGCGAAGAACAAGATCAAGGTGTCGACGGACGAGGTGATTGCGACGGTGGGCGGGTCGCAGGCGCTGTATGCGGCGTTCCAGAGTGTGCTCGATCCGGGAGACGATGCGCTGGTGTTTTCACCGTACTGGACGCCGATTCGCGATCTGGTGACGGGGACGCAGGCGCGGCCGCTGCTTGTGCCGACGACGACGGCGCGGCGAAATGGAATACGGAAAACGCTGGAGCAGTTTTCAACGGCGAATACGCGGGCGATCTACTACAACACTCCGCAGAATCCGAGCGGGCTTGTGTTTACGCGGGCGGAGGCGGAGGAGGTTGCGGCGTTTGCGAAGGAGCGCGACCTGATTGTGATTGCGGACGAAGCGTATGAGGACCTCGTGTATGAGGGCGAGCATGTGTCGATTGCATCGCTGCCGGGGATGCTGGAGAGGACGATCACGTGCTTCACGTTCTCTAAAACGTATGGGATGACGGGATGGCGCGCGGGGTACGCGCTGGCGAAGGAGCCGTTTATGCCGGCGATTCGCAAGATCGTGCTGTATTCGACGAATGGCGTGACGACGTTTGTCCAGCAGGCGATGATCGATGCGCTGAAGACTCCCGAGGCGGAGATTGCGGCGTATCGCGAGGAGTACCGGAAGCGGCGGGATCTGCTGGTGGGTGCGTTGAATGAAGTGGGGCTGAAGTGCGAGCCTCCGGCGGGAGCGTTCTATGCGTTTCCGAATGCGGAGAAGATCCACAAGAACAGCAAGAAGGCAGCGGAGATTTTGCTGGAGAAGGCGCACGTGGCGACGATTCCCGGATCGGTGTTCGGGGCGCAGGGCGAGGGGCATCTGCGGTTCGGGTATGCGATCTCGGTGAAGGAGATCGAGGCGTGTGCGGAGGCGTTGCGGAAGTTTCGGGGCTAGAACCATGCGAACATCCTTGTTTACCAGCCTAACCGCCAAAAACTGCGGTGAGGATGGGGCAGCCGGAATCCGGCCGGCTTGAGGGACCAGAGCATTGCGATCCGGCATGTAGCATGAAGGCATGGTTCGTGTTGGATATTCGGCGAATATTGCGCCGGAGCTGCTGAAAGACTTTCCTGAAAACGTAGAGTTGATTGCGCTGCCGCGCGATCTTGACCATGACGTAGAGATCGAGGTCTGGCTGCCTGATCCGTATCCGACGCGGAACACGAAGATTGTTCCACATCTGCGCGGAGTGAAGCTGGTGCTGTCGCTGATGGCGGGGACGGAGTGGATTCCGGCGGCGGTAGGCCCGCATGTGACGATCTGCAACGCGCGGGGGGCGCATAACATTTCGACGGCGGAGTGGACACTGTCGGCGACGCTGGCGATGTTGAAGCACTTCCCGTTGTTTCTAGATGTGCAGACGTCGGGCGAGTGGAAGCGGCGGTTCGAAGCGACGAAGGAGTACGAGAGAGCTTCGGGCGATGCGCGCCAGCATTATCCGCCTGTCATGCTGGAAGAGCTGACGGGGAAACGGGTTCTACTGGTTGGTTATGGGTCGATCGGGAAAGAGATTGAGCGAATGCTGGAGCCGTTTCGGGTGGGGCTGACGCGGGTGGCGAGGACGGCACGGAAGAATCCGACGGTGCATGCGGTGAGCGAGTTGAACGCGCTGATTCCGCAGGCGCAGGTGATTGTGTTGATATTGCCGTCCACGGCAGAGAGTTATCGGTTGATCGACGCAAAGCAGTTTGCCCTGATGCAGCAGGGAACGCTTCTTGTGAATGCCGCGCGTGGGCCAGTTGTTAATACGGATGCGCTGGTGGAGGCCTTGCAGAGCGGGAGGATTCGCGCGGCGCTGGACGTGACGGATCCTGAGCCGCTTCCGGAGGGGCATCCGCTATGGAAATGTCCGAACCTGCTGATTACGCCGCATGTGGGCGGGTCGAGTCCGGAGTTTGCGCGGAATGCGCTGAAGGTGGCGGCGGATGAGCTGCGGCGCTACATGGCGGGCGAGCCGCTGCTCAATGTGGTGCAGACCGCGGTTTGAGCGGAGCGGGCGGCGCGGCGCCAGTCGCGCAGGCCGAGGATGGCGAGGATGACGAGCACACCATAGAGGATTGCTGTTACCCAAAGATCTTTATAGATATATTCGCCAACGTAGATTGTGTCGACCACGATCCATAGCCACCAATTCGCAATATGCTTTCGTGCCTGCCACCAACTACCGACGAGGCTGAAGCTGGCGAGTGCTGCGTCGAGATAAGGAAGAGCAGCATGCAAACGAACTGTCAGGCTGCCCAAGGCGATGCTGCCAATGACTCCCAGCACAAGTGCGATCAGCATGCTCTGGAAGGGAAGAAGCTCAATCCGAACCTGGCCCTCTTCTCGTTTTCCTCGCCACCAATGCCACCACCCATAGATCGTGAAAGCGAAAAAGAAGGCTTGAAGCAGCATGTCTGAGAGCAAGAGAACACGGTAATAAACGACGAGATAAAGCACATCGGCAATAAGCACCACAGGCCAGCAAAACAGGCTGCGACGAGTGGTGAGCCAAATTCCGACAGCCGTTGTAAGTGCTCCGGCGAGCTCGACCCAGTTGGCGAGGAGGTAGTGGGTGATGGCGGTCATGCGCGGGCCGCCTTCGTGGGGTTCGAAGACCGGCGGGATTCGGACCAGCGGCGGATTGGGTCGAGAAGCTTGCGCTGACCTGCGCCGGCGAACCATTGTGCATGGGCGAGGAGGTAGTCGTGCGTGGCGACACAGGCTTTGGCGGGTGAGTGAAGGACGCCGAGGAAGTAGTCGGCTTCGCTGAGGGCGAACTCGGCGTGGCAGAGGGCGAGCATGGGAGCGAGCGCGGCGGATTCGGCAAGAGTGAGCGGGCGGACCTGCTCGTAGCCTTCGAGGAGAGCCCAGAGGTGGTCGAGGTGGATCGGCACGCAATGGCCGGCGGCAGGATCGTTCATGAGGACGAGCCATTCGACGATATTGCGTTCGATGGCTTGGGCGAGATCGTGGACGGCGTTGGTGCGGTCCGCGAGGCCGAAGTCAATGACAGAGGTGGCGCATGCGTTTGCGCTCGGTCCGCTCCAGAAGAGGTTGGATGCGTGGAGGTCGTTATGGGTCCAAGCGGAAGCGAGAGAGGGGAGCAGAGGTTGGATCTCGGCGTGGAAGGGGGCGAGAAGTTCGAGTGCTGGTTCTGAGTCGTTCAGGGTTTGCGGGTCGTGAGTGATCGAACACCGAGCGGACAGATATTGCTTGAGAGCAGTGGCAGGATCAGGTGAGGCGAAGATGCTGAAGCTGGCGACGAGAGCCTGAACTTTTCTGGGTGGTGCGCTGAAGCTCTGTGCGGCGAGGTGCATGCGTGCGAGGAGTTGGCCGGCGGAGCGAGCGTGTTCGGAGGATCGAAAGGGGGTCCAGGAGATTGCGTCTTCGTAGAGGTCAATGCCTGCGGGGAGATCGTGGATTTCGTAAGTCCAATCGCCGCATTCCAGTGCGGTCTCGCCCGTGGTGGTTGAGAAGACGGCTGGGACGTTGATGCCGTTCGCGCGAAGGTGCTGCATCAAGCGGTGCTCTTCGGCGAGGCCGACGGTGTCGCGGACGGCGCGGGAGTGGCGCTTCGTGAAGATGTGGCCGGTGTCCGTTGCGATGACAGCAGCGGCGGAGAGAGGGCGAGGGCTGTTGGAGAGGATAGCTAGCGGATTGCCGATTGACGGGAAGTGTTGCAGGACGAAGCGGAGCTCGGTGAGGGTGAGCGGTGGCCAGTCGGGTGCGACGAGGGAGCCGTCGAGTCCGTGGGCCAGTGCGGGTTGGTGCGATTCGTTCACGAGCGTGGTTGTGTGTGCGGCAAGCTAGAAATTGTAGTGCGCGGAGAGGCGGACGGTTGTTGGGGCGCCCTGGTGAATGAAGGTGTCGCCGAGGCTGGCACCGGTGTCTTTCCAGTAGCGCTTGTTGAGGATGTTGTCGGCGTAGAGGTGAAAGGTGAGGTGCCCGGATTCTCCGCCGGGGGAGTAGCGCGCGCCGAGGTTGAAGAGGTTATACCCGGAGACGCTAACCGTATCATCTCGAGTGGCTTGTCTGCGAGTGGTGTAGCTCCAACCAGGCATGAGGTGGAGACCGCGACCGTGAGGGACCAGGATGTCAGCGAACAGCGCTGAGTGGAAACGCGGGACGTTGATGACCTGCTTGTGCTCGTAGGCGGGAGTGCCGGTATCTGTGGAAATGGCCCGGATGGTCGCGGCTGAGGCGCTAAGCTGCATCCAGCCGGCGGCTTTACCTTGTGCGTTGAATTCGAAGCCGTCGTGGGTTTCGTGGCCAGCGGATTCGAAGCAGAGATCTCCGGGAACGACCTCGCCGTCCTCGCTGAGGAGATTGTTGGAGCAGAAGCTGTCGGCGGACAGGATGACGCGGGGATAGAAGAAGGGCTGGCGCATGCGGAAGTAGTCGGCGGTGAGGAGGATTCCGTGCTCGTATTTTGCGCCGATCTCGGACTGTCGGGTCATAAAGGGAGTGAGGAAGCGGGCGGAGTTGTCGACCCACCATGGGGCTTGCGGACCGAGGGAGAGTAGCGTTCCGTAGTTGCTGTACAGGGTGAGGCTCTGGATCGGAGAGTACGTGATCCCATACTGCGGGAGCCAGATTGTGCGAGCGTTCGAATAGTTGAGGTCGGAGACGCGGACGAAGCGGCCTCCTGCCTGGAGGACGATATTGTGCGGTAAGTGAGCGCGTTCCTGAAAAATGGCTGAGGCCTGGTGGTTGAAATCGGCGAGTTGCTGAGAGGTGTCAGCTTTGATGCCGTCAGGCATGTAGGAAATGTTGGGCTGGTAGATGTTCTCCACGCCAAGAGGTTCGTAGACGATTTCCTTCGCCAGGTCCACGGAGCGATGGAAGAGTGAGCCTCCGCCGACTATGTCGTGGCTGATGCTTCCGGTTTTGAAGTGGCCGACGACGAGAGCATCGCCGGCGGAATCGATCCGGAGCTCGTTGGGACTGCGGTAGTCCCAGATTTCGTAGCTGCCGTCGGGGCAGAAGAAGTAGTACGGCGAGTCGGGGCAGAGGGAGTTGTATTCGGAGTCGAGCGCGGGTCCATAGGGATAAATGACGTTGTCGTCAATGAGGGAGTGGCTGTAGGAGCCGCCAATGCGGAGAGTCCAGTCGGGTGCGAAGTTGTGCTGAAGGTGGGCACCGGCGTTGAGGGTGTCGAAGGTGTTGGGTTTGGACCAGGTCTGGAATCCGAGCATCACAGATGGGTAGACGGGGGAAGGAACGATGGTGCCACCGAGGAGTTGATAGCCGGCTTCGCTGCGCTCGACTTTGTGCTGATATTCAAAGTCGGTGGTGAGTTGGGTAGTCGACCCGAGTTCCCATCGGCCGTCGGCTGCGCCCATGCCGCGCCAGCCGTTGGCGTGTTCGACGTAGGTGTGGATGTCTTCGGCAGCGGCGGTGATTAGAAGGCTGTCGCGCAGGCCGGGCATCAGAAATTGCGTGGAACCGTAAGAGGAGCCGCGATGGTCAGTGGCTAAGTCGATGGAGGGATGCAGGCCTCGGTAGGGCTCTTTGGTTGCGTAGTTGATGACGCCGCCGCTAGAGGCGATGCCGCTTTCCAGACCCGCGATGCCTTTGATGATCTCGACGCGCTGCTTGTTTTCGAGGGGGACGTCTTGCTCGCCGACGACGGCGAGGCCGTTGATCTGCAAGCCCGTGGCGAGATCGATCGGGAATCCGCGAATTTCGAAGTCGCCGTAGTAGCCGACGGGCGCATAGTCCTCTCCGACGGAAGCGTCGTTCTTGACGACGTCAGAGAGAGTGCGGGAGATCTGATCGCCGATGACGGCGCTGGTGACGGAGGTGACGGAGAGAGGCGTCTCCTCAAGCGAGGCGCCGTCGAGGCTTGCGGCGGTGCGCGGGTCGGAGAGGTAGTCGTCTTTGACTTCGCCGTGGACAACGACCGTGGTGGTGACGCGATCGGGTTTCTGGGCAGGCGGCGGATGGGATGACTGCGTGTCCTGTGCGGATGCGAGGCACGCTGCGAAAAAGAGCAGCGAGAGGATGGCCGGTTCGCCAGGGCGAATACGAGCCGAGCACGTGTGTGTACAGAGTCTATATGTGAGCGTACGCATGCCCTTGTTCCCACTTTCCATGAAACAAGGGAATTCAAGTGAAGCTGGAAGGAAGTTGGCTAGACTGACTTCGAAAGCTTCCCACGCCGGCATTATCCGGATCGGGTTCGAGGGTATTTTCTCAGCCCCACACTGTGGAGCACCCCTGTTTCAATAACCTGATTGAAACATCAGCGCCGGGTGCAGTGCAAGTTGGGACGACATTTTGCCATCCAGGCGTCAGTGCTTAGTCCAGCCGTGCATTCCGGCTTCGAAAGCGCGCCGATCCATGCGGGGCAGGGTGGATGCGATCTTGTAGGGGAAGAGTGGGTAGTGGCGGGCGGCGATGAGAAGCTCAGGAACGTACCAGACGTCTTCTTCCGAGGTCATCCAGTGCTGGGCGTCGAGGCGGGAGAGGTTGATGGGTCGGGAGTACGCGCGAAGGGTGCGCTGGCCGCGAAGGTTGTAGTAGTGATCGAAGTAGCTGAGGGCCAGTTCGCGCAAGGTGCGATAGACGGGGGCGCGGAAGCGCAGACCAGAGAAGTTAGATTTAGCGATGCTGCCCCAGAGGCCGTTCTGACGAAAGACGGCGAGGACGTGGTCATCATCGTGGACGGCTTCGAGGTCCATGAGCAGCGGGTGATAGCCGTTGACCCGGAGTGCTGCCGCGGCCACGAGGGCGCCTTCGAGGCAATGTCCCTTGCGCTCGCGCAGGACGCGTTGAGGCGACCATGCGGTATCGGCGTACTGATATGGGATTTCGTCGATGAACTTCTGGATTTTTGCTGGCGTGTTGAGTGCACGGAGGGTGCGGAGATGTTCTGGACTGAGCCCGTAGGTTGTCGAGCCTTTCACGCGCGTTCCGTTGGGCGGCAGGCGTTTGGTCAGGGGCACGCCTATTTCTCTCCGAATTCATAGGGAATAGCGAAGCGACCTATCTGGAAGACGGATTTGGATGCGGGCGGCCAAATCTGGAGCTGGGTGACTGTTCGATTCCCGGACATGATGTGGGCATCGGTTGTGCCGACGAGATTGCCAGTTGCGGCTTCGTTGAAGTGAACGTTGAGGACGTCGCCGGAGTGCGTGTAACCGAAGACGTATTCGCCTGGCTTGAGCTTGACTCCACCGATCTTGATGGGCGATTGCACAACGAGAAAGTGGGAGTACTTGCCTTCAGCGCTGTAGCCAGCAGTGATGAGAACAACTCCGGCGATGCAATGGCCGCGACCATCAACGATGCCGCTTGCCGTGCGCATCTCGGTCTCGATGTGCTCTTTGATGACAGGAGCGCGAGCTGGCAGCAGAGAGGCGAGCTCCGTGCTGGTGGCCTGACGCCACGTTGAGTTCTGGGCATGCAGACTCAACGAGAAGATGAGGGCGAGGAGTGCGAAGAGGGAGAGGCGCTTCATGGTCACCTTATTGTTTGGGCTTGCGGAGAGATTCGAGTGGAACTATGCCGCGCTGGATGGCCGCGGTGGCAGCCTGGGTGCGATCGGTGACTCCGAGTTTCCCAAGCAGGCTGTTGATGTGGGTCTTGACTGTGGCTTCGGAAATATCGAGGAAGGAGGCGATCTCCTTGTTGCTGCGGCCGTGGACGATCTGTTCAAGGACGTCGAACTCGCGCGGGGTGAGCTCTTCAGTGCCCATGCGTTCGGCGAGACGCTGGGCGATGGCGGGCGGGATATGCGATTTGCCGGCGTGGACGGCGCGGATGGTGGACACCAGATCATCAGTCGTCATGCCTTTAAGGAGGTATGCTTTGGCGCCTGCCTGAAGAGCGCGGTAGATGTCTTCGTCGCCATCGTAGGTGGTGAGGACGATAAAGCGGGCCTGAGGAGTTTCCATGCGGATGCGCTGGATTACCTCGACGCCGGAGAGTCGTGGCATTCGCAGGTCGATGAGCGTGACATGGGGCTGATTCTTGCGGAATTGCGTGATGGCTTCGACACCGTCAGCTGCCTCGCCTATGACCTCGATGCCCTCGACGACATTTAGCAGGGCTACCAGTCCCTGGCGTACGACGTGGTGGTCTTCGACGACGAGAACGCGGATGGTTTCTTCGGCTGCCATCAGGACTCCATTCCTTTTTTGACTTCCCTGGTGTGTGCTTCTTTCGGCGTGGTGAGATGCAGATGCACGGTGGTACCGGTTCCCAGTTCACTGGTGACTTCGAGGGTACCTCCGATGAGATCGGCGCGTTCGCGCATGCCGGTGAGCCCATAGTGCCCTGCTGGTGACGCGCCGTTGGCAGATTCGAATCCTCGTCCGTCATCTTTGACGATGAGGGCGAGTTCTGCGGGCCCGTATTCCAGTTGTACAGTGAGGAGCTTTGCACCAGAGTGCTTCCTCACATTATGGATTGCCTCCTGACCGATGCGGAGGATTTCGCGTTCGGTTCCAGGAGGTATGGGGCGGTAAGCGCCATAGAGACTAAATGTGACTTCGATGCCGTGTCCGTTGGCGTGCTCAGTGGCGCGACGGAGCAGGACAGGCAAGGTGTTCTCGCCGCTGTCCTGCGATCGGAGTGCCCAGATGGATTGGCGCGCATCGGCAAGGCCTTCGCGAACGTGCTGCCGAATTGTGTCCAGATGGCTGACGGCAGCTTCGGTTTTGTTATTTCGAAAGAGTTCGGATAGAACTTCGAGCTGTACGGAGACGCCGACGTAGCCTTGCGCGAGTGTGTCATGCACTTCTCGCGCGATGCGATTTCGTTCGGCGAGGACGGCGCGGAATTCGCGTTCTGCCCGCAGGAGCCGCAGACGGAAAGCAAGGAAGACGAGTGCTGCGGCGAACGCGAGGAGCAGCAGGTAGAACCAGATAGTCTGGTAAAAGTGGGGACTTAGCTGGAAGGAAAGTGATGAACCAGAGGTGCTCCAGAGGCCGTCGTTGTTGGCGGCCTGAACGCGGAAGGTGTAATGGCCGGGAGGGATACTGGTGTAGTATGCCGAACGGCGCGAGCCGGCTTCGGTCCACTGGTGGTCGAAGCCTTCGAGCATGTAGCGGTAGCGCACTTTTTGCGGGGCAGTGAAGCTGAGGCCGGCGTAATCGAATTGGAAGTGGTTATGGCCGGCGGGGATTTTGAGAGCATCGCCATTCAGGGGCTGGTCGATGTCGTCAACGGCGAATCGAACGAGGGCGATGGGCGGCGGGACGGTGTTAATGGGAAAGTGAGCGGGGTCGACTTCGACGAGGCCTTTCGGTGTGGCGAACCAGAGGAGGCCGTCGTGGGAACGCCAGGCTGAGGGGTGGCTGTTTGTGGCCATCTGGCGAGTGTGAAGGCCGTCGGCGGGGCCGAATTCCATCCAATGAGAACAGCCGCTGTTCATGTCGCAGTCGCATCTGGCGATGCCGGTAGCAGTTGCGAACCAGAGATGGTTCTGCTCGTCGTCGAGGATAGCGTGGATGGTTGTTTGACTGAGGCCGGTGTTCGCGGCCGAAGAGAAGGATCGACCGTTCCAGAGATTCCACCCGTGATCCTGTGTGCCAATGAGGAGGGTGGAATTCGGACGCGGCAGGAGAGCGGTGATTACGTTGCTCGAGAGGCCGTTCGCAGAGGTGAAGTTGGTGATGGCTGGCGTTGGTCCGGCAGCAAGCCGGGAGAGGCCGGCAAGAGTTGCAACCCAAAGGCTGCCGTTTGTGTCGCGGGCCATGGCACCAACAAGGTCGCTGCCGAGGCCGGTGGACTGGGTGTAGGTGTCGATGTGCAGGTTGGAGGCAGTGAAACTCAAGTGAGCTAGGCCTCGACGGGTGCCGATCCAGAGAGAGTTGTCGGAGTCGACATGAACGGAGCGGATGAAGTCATCGGGGAGGCCGTCAGCTGTCGTGAAGGAAGTGATTGCACCGCGATGTAGGTGATTGAGGCCGTCGGGAGTGCCGACCCAGATATCTCCATCGGAAGCCGCGGCGAGCGAAAGGATGATGTCACTGGTAAGGCCATCGCGCACGGTATAAGTCTTGGTCTTTGTGAAGGCAAAGCCTGAGCGATTGACGGCGTTGAGGCCGTAGCCGCTGGTTCCGACCCAGATCGTTGCTGCAGAATCTTCGACGACGGTCGTGGTGGAGTCGGAGGAGAGGCCATCGCGGGCGCCGAGGGTGCGGAAGCGCTCATCGCGGAGGATGTGGAGGCCACCAGATTCCGTGCCAACCCAGAGATTGCCTTCATGGTCTTCAAGGATGGAGAGTATGGAAGCCGTGGCGAGCGGGTCGGTGAGCGGGAAGCGATCGAGTTTGCCCGAAGCATAGCGAACGAGGCCGTTATTGGTGCCGATCCAGAGGGCGCCGGAGCGATCGCCGAAGGCAGACTGAATACGACTGCCGGGGAGATCACGGCCAACGGCAAGGGTCTGCTGAGCATGGCTCTTCGAGTTCAGAGATACAGCGGTTCTGCTGACGTCTGCATACAGATCACCTTTCAGAGGGCCCCCGAAGAAGGTGCCGGAGTTGCTGAAGTGGGTGGGCGTCAGTTGAGAGTTTCTGATGGCAACGTTTCCTGCCTGAGTGAGGACAAGGACCGAGCCGTCGGTATCCGGCTGAAGGGAACGTATGGAGTTGGAGGGCAGCCCATTGGCGGTGGTGAAGGTGATGATTGCGCCTTTCTGTAAGCGCGCGAGGCCATCAGTGGTGCCGATCCAGAGGCCGCCGTCTGGAGTGGCGAGAAGAGATTGGACGTCGTTACCGGGGAGGGCAATCGGTTTTGAGTTCTGGTCGTAGATGAGGAAGCTATTGCCGTCAAAACGGACGAGTCCGACTTCGGTGCCAACCCATATGAAGCCGTCAGAGGTTTGAGCGAGGGCCTGAACGGTATTCTGCGGCAGCCCGTTTTCCATGACCCATGATTGGCGACTGTAACCGGAAAGCGGCGTGCCCGGCTCGAGAGCGCGGGTGCCCGGAACTGCGGCAAGGATGAGAGCGAGGAGGATGAGCAGACTGCCGAGCGAGGCGGATACCGGGACCGGGTTAAGGTGGGCGCGGGTGGACGAGGCGGTCGGGTTCGAATCAGCTTGCGGCAAGGTGGTCGATCCAAAGCTGGCGGAACGCTAATTTGATTATGAGGGCTGGAAAGGATGTTGGGATAAGTGCTTTTAATTGTTTAGGAACTTCTCAACCTAACGATGGATGTGGGGGTCGTCCTAAGGACTCAAGACGGGGAGGGGGGAGGGGGGTACTCTGAGACTGCCTCCTGAAATGGTTTGGTACATTCTCTGGCAAAGAGATTTAGGGCGGGCCGACACGGCCCGCCCTTTTATTTGTCCCAGAAGGTTACGGGCGTGTGCGGATTAGGCGCTGTTTTGCTCTCGCCGCTGGCCGATCGTCACTCGCGGGCTATCCCGGGATGCTGTAGAGTTTTCGGTAAGTTTATTGCATATTGCGGGTGGTCCGGTCAGCTGCAAGGGAGGCGTATCATGACTCCGGATTACGAGAGACGGGATGTTGACTTCGACGAGTGGACCGACACGCGAACGACGGGCTTTGAGCGCAGACCCGACGGTGATGAGGACGATTCTCTGCCGCCGGTAACGGCGAGAAAGCGATTCTGCGTGGATTGCGGGCAGCCTTTGCCGGATGGGGTGAAGTACTGTCCATCGTGTGGAAGGGAACAATGAATTGTCCTTCCTGCGGCGCGACTATGCGCTTGAATGCCGATGAAGACTATCTGAAGTGCGAGTACTGCAAGAGCATCTTCTTTCCGTCGAAGGACGATGAGGGTGTCAGCGTGCTGGAAGTGGAGTCAGGTGAGGAGTGCCCTGTCTGCACTGTTCCGTTGAAGCATGCGGCGCTGGCGAAGATTCGAATTCGCTACTGCACGAAGTGCCGAGGGATGCTGATACCGATGGGCGTGTTCGTCGCGCTGGTGCAAGAGTTAAGGAGCGGCGATCCTGGGACACTGGTCGCTCCGACCCCGGACCGGCATGATCTAGTGCGGAAGATCGGGTGTCCGCACTGCCATAGGCAGATGGAGACGCACTTCTACAACGGTCCGGGAAACGTGATCATTGACGATTGTGAGCACTGCGAGCTGAACTGGCTGGATCACGGGGAGTTGATGCGAATCGTGCGTGCGCCGGATTACTCCCGCTAGCTGGCAGCATCATATGCCGTAATCTTTTCCCATGCCGATCCGAAGGCACTCCCCGGAAACCGTCGCCCGCATGCGCGGCGAGATTCTGACGTGGTATCACGCCAGTAAGCGCAATCTCCCGTGGCGCCAGAGCAGAGATCCCTACGCTATCTGGGTCTCCGAAATCATGCTCCAGCAGACCCGCGTCGCCGTGGTCATTGAGCGATACACTGCATTCCTTCTGCGCTTTCCAAGCATCCAGTCCCTGGCGGATGCGGACGAGCAGGACGTTCTTGCGCTCTGGAGCGGCCTCGGGTACTATCGCCGCGCCCGCATGCTCCACAAAGCCGCGAAGGCCATCCTCTCCGACTGCGGCGGCATCATGCCCATCACTGCCGAAGGACTTCGAAACCTTCCCGGCATCGGCTGTTACACTGCTGCAGCTATCGCCAGCATCGCCCATGACGAACCCGTCGCCGTCGTCGATGGCAACGTGGAGCGGGTCCTGAGCCGCATCCAGGGGTGGCACTCCGAAGACTCCGTCTCTGAAGCCGTTGTCCGCCGCAAGGTCAGCGACTTCGCCCAAACTCTGGTCGACCCCCGGCACCCTGGGGACTACAACCAGGCCATTATGGAACTAGGCGCGACGGTGTGCACTCCGCGGAATCCGCAGTGCCTTGTCTGCCCGTGGGCCAAAGAATGCCGCACCCTCGGCGAACACCGCACCCCGAAACGTCCTCCCATGACCTCTCGCGAGATCGCCTGCGCCCTTGTCACCCGCGAATCGCTTGCCGGAATGGAAATCCTCCTCCACCAGCGTCCCACAACCAACACTGTTATGCCCGGCCTCTGGGAACTCCCCACGCTCGAGCCTGCAAAAGCCTCCAAGGACGCTCTCATCCTCACTGTCCGCCACGCGATCATGCAGGTCAACTACACCGCGCACGTCCATGGGCTCGCTGAGGAACAACTCCCAAGCTCCGCAGTCCCCCGTCGTTGGGTGACCGCTCTGCAAGCCTCACATATGGCGCTGACCGGCTTGGCCCGCAAGGTTCTCACCAAGGCGCAACTCATTCCCACTAGAGGCCATCACGCAATTGCCGCACCCGCTATGCTCGAAGTACTCTGAACCTGACCTCTCCGCGGAGATTCCATGCAACCCTTGAAAGTCGCCTGCGTTCTTGCAGCCATACTCACCTCAGCTTGGGCTGCACCCTCTCAAGCACAATCGGAGAACTCCAACACTGTACCTGCAATCGCCGGCATTACACCCGCCGCCCGTACCGCCGCGGCTTCAATCGATCCGGTGAAGATTCGAGCACACGTCCGCTTCCTATCGCTTGATCTGCTGGAAGGTCGCGGACCGGGGACGCGCGGCGACAAGCTCGCAGCCGAATACATCGCGACCCAATTCGCCCTTGAGGGCCTTCAGCCTGCGGGCGAAAATAAATCCTTTTTCCAGCAGGTACCTCTTATCGCCGTCCACACCATTGAGGACAAGACAAAGTTCTCTTTCGTTCCGCCGTCTGGCCAACCCGTTGACCTGAGTTATGGCTCGCAGGTCGTCTCAAAGGACCAGACCGGCCAGCCCGCCGCGGATATCGACGCCCCAATCGTTTTCGTGGGTTACGGCATTCACGCCCCCGAGTACAAATGGAATGACTACGCCGGCTCCGACGGTAAAGAAGTCGACCTCCACGGCAAAATCGCCCTGGTGATCGTCAACGAACCGCCTTCCAACGATGACAAATTATTCAACGGTAAGGCACTCACCTACTACGGTCGCTGGACCTACAAGTACGAGGAAGCCGCTCGGCGGGGAGCCATCGGAGTTCTCATCATCCATCGCACAGATCTTGCCAGCTACGGCTGGCAGGTTGTGCAGAATTCTCAAGCGATTGAGAAAAGCTACCTTGCCGGCGACCCGCTTAACACGCTTCGCGCCGCCGCATGGATCCAGCACGACGTAGCTCAGCACCTCTTCACGCTCGCGGGCCTGGGTGATCTCGATCAGGCCATCGAACGCGCCGGAAAACCCGGATTCCATCCTCAAGAGCTCAACATTCGTCTAAAGGCTCGCGTCGAAAGCAGAGTCAGAAAATACAACTCGACCAATGTAGTCGCCCGCGTCTCCGGCGCATCAGCCGGTCCTGAGAACTCCGTCCTCTTCACCGCCCACTACGATCACCTCGGAATCGATCCCGACGCCAAAGGAGACGGCATCTACAACGGTGCCGCCGACAATGGAACCGGCTGCGGCATTCTTCTCGAGCTCGCCCGTGCCTATGCGCACTCCACACAGAGGCCGCCCCACGATGTCTACTTCGCGGCAGTTACCGCAGAAGAGCAAGGTCTGCTGGGTTCCCAATTCCTTGGGCAGCATCCGCCTGTTCCCGCGCGCGACATTACACTCGATCTTAACTTTGACATGCTGCTGCCCATTGGCATCCCGCGTTCCGTGACTCTTGGCGGCGCGGAACGAATCGACTTCTGGCCAACTGTGCAAACCATCTCGAAGGACTTTGACCTGAAGATCCAGCCCGACTCCCAGCCGTCAGCGGGTCACTACTACCGCTCCGATCACTTCTCCCTTGCTCGGGTCGGAATTCCAGCCTTCTCGATCGATCCCGGCACTCTGTTTGAAGGGCACGATGAGGCCTGGGGAAAAGCCCAGTTCGAAGACTACGTGGCAAATCACTACCATCAGCCCTCCGACGAATTCCAAGAGGTTTGGGACTTTCGCGGCAATGCGAAACTAGCTCGCTTCGGCTTCGTCCTTGGGTGGCTGGCCAGCGCTCAACACCGCTCAATCGAGTGGCACGCCGGCGACGAGTTCGACGCGCCACGCAAGCGGAGCGAAGCGTCGAACAACCCATAGTAGCGAAAGCGCAGACAAAGGCCGGCAAACGGATACGCCGGCCTGCTCACCCCTTAACTTGTTCCCTGCTCCTACTTTGTCTGAGCCGCCGCTTTCTTTTTCTGCATGGCGACTGTCCACGGCGGCACTATCCCATTCTGCCGTGCATAAGCAATGAGTTGCCCGAGGTGCTCATGCGCGTCTGCGACAAGGATGTAAACGACATCGCCTTCATTCGCTTGCGGCCCGAGTTTGGGCAGCAGCTTGGCAAAATCCGCATTGCTCATACCGTTGATTGCCTTATTCGCAAAGTCCCACGACTGATTCAGATCCTCAACGATCCGATCCTTGTCCGTCGTGGACTTCTCAAATTCCTTCGCCTTGAATCCCTCGGGGGGAGTCGCACCCATCATGCTGAGAATTCCGTAGCGCTCTCCCGCGACATGCAGAAAAACTTCAGCGAAGGATCGCGAGTCAGCTGAAGGGCGCCAGGTAAGTTTGTCGCTCGGTACTACCTGGGCCAGATCGGCGCATTTCTTATTCACCGCTTGAAGATCAAGCAGGGCCTGCGCCTTCATGTCATAGCTCGGAGCGGTAGTGTCGGTTGAAGTCTGGGGAGCTTGCGCCCTGGTTGTCGAAGTAATCCCGCCAACGGCGCTCAACATGCAGATCAAACTCAGAACAGTGGATTTCATCGTGCCTCCTCCGCAATAGGTCGCGTTGAGGCTAGAGCAGCAACAAACCCGATGCAAGCAATTCGGGACCGCCCGGTTTGTTCGCGGGATGAGCGGCCGTATTCGCGAGATTAGTGCTTCGGAGATGTTCGGAAACATCTCCGGACATTCGTTAATGGGTCGCCCCGTCTGTGTCAGCCTTTCCCTTAAATCGGCTGTAGACGAAGACCACGTAAGCGACCGCGAGAGTCATGCCAAACAACCACCATGCAAGACCCACAGAGAGCGTGTGAGGGCCCGAAATTGCCCGGCTCAATGTGATGTCGCGGTCTGTGCCTGTTGTTGCAGGCAGCAGAGTCGGATAGACACCCCAGCACGCCCCCGCAAGCATAAAGAAAAGATAGACGCTCGACGAAAGAAACGCCTTCACCGGTTGCCGGTTGCGATTGAACCACCACACACCGGCGAGCGCAGCCAGCACCCCGAAGGGAACGACAAACGTGACCGGATAGCGATGGTAGTTGTCCAGACTCACAGGGCGAACTGCAATAGTCCCAATCAGGCTCACCACAGTCAGCAGAATCAACCCAAGCAGCAGGGGGTTGATCAGTCGGCATGCGCGTGATTGCAGTTCCGCCGATACCTTGATGCTCAACCACAGTGCTCCATGCAACGTCAGGGCGACAAGAGCCACCAGCCCCCCGATAACGGTGTACCAGTCTAGAATCCCCGGATGGACGCCCGGCTGAAAGTTCGTCCAAAGCGGGAGGAAGAAGTAGCCGTCAGCCTGCAGAGGTACGCCACGCAGGACATTCGCCAATGCGGCCCCGTAGAAGATCGCGAGGAGAGCACTGGCGAGCCCAAAGACTCCATCCAGGAGTGACAACCAGACGCCCACGTCAATGTGGTTGCGAAGCTCAAGCGCGACCCCTCGCAGTACGAGCAGCCACAAAACGATCATTAGCGGGAGATAGAAGCCAGAGAAGGCTGAGGCGTACAGAAGTGGGAAGGCGAAGTAGAGCGTTCCGCCTCCAGCAAGCAGCCAGACCTCATTGCCATCCCATACTGGCCCGATGGAATGCAGGCAGGCGCGCTTCTCCGCTTCCGTCCGAGGCAGGAAGAGATGCAGAATCCCGACTCCAAGGTCGAATCCGTCGAGGACAACATATCCGACGATCATCACAGCAACAAGCCAGAACCAGATGAATCCCATCATGATGACAATTCCTTCGTTATTCGTTCAATTGCTTCAGTCAGCCATCGCAGTATTTACATCGGGAACTCTTGAATGTGGCCCGTGGCTGATCTCGCGGTAGATCAGGACTGTGAACAGCAGCCCAAGCAGCGCATACAGCCCCATGAAGCCGATCAGGGTAAAGAGGCCGTTGCCGGCTGAAACGACATGAGAGTAGCCCTCGCTCGTGCGCATCAGCCCATAAATCAACCACGGCTGGCGACCTATCTCCGCCGTCATCCAGCCAGCTGTGTTGGCGATATACGGAAATGGAAAACTGATCAGCAGCAGCCAGAGAATCCAGCGCGAGGCATACAGCTTCTTACGCCACAGCAGAAATGCCGCCGCAATCATTAGCGCGACGAAGTATGTCCCGAGCCCTGCCATGATGTGATAGGAGTAGTAGAGCAGCGGCAATGCCGACGGCCACTGATCGCGCGGAATGCGGTCGAGGCCTGTCACTTCGGCTTTGGTGGTTCCGTAGATCAGGAAGCTGAGGACGTTGTTCACGACCAGGGGATTGTCGATCTCGCCGGTTTCTTCATTCGGTTGGCCGATCAAAACGATCCCCGCCCCAGTTTCGGTTTTGAAGAGACCTTCCATTCCGGCAATTGCAGCGGGCTGATGTTTAGCGACATACTTGCCATGCAGGTCGCCGGTTGGAAAGATGATCAGAATCGTCGAAATCAGTCCCGCGATGACGCCAACGCGGGTGAAGATTTGGCCATAGTGCTTGTTCCGGCCATC
>DATJEO010000050.1:0-33302 GCA_035496515.1 Occallatibacter sp. | reverse complement strand
GTCGACAAACTGGGCACTGCGCACGTTGCGATGCCGAGCGAAGGGTCGTACCAGAACAATGCAGCGTGCGTGGGCGGAGGGACGCTGAGCTACGGCGCCCAGGCGTGGCGCTACATGCCGCAGGACTTCAGGATGCGTTCGATCTATGGCGCTCCGGCGGGGAGTTCGATGGAGGACTGGCCAATCTCTTACGATGACCTGGAGCCGTTCTACGAGAAAGCAGAACACGAGATTGGCGTCTCGGGCGATTACTCGGGCACTCCTTTCCATGGTCCGCGCCGACGCGATCTGCCCATGCCTCCTCTGCCGCCGAATCGTGAGTTCGAGATTCTTGAGCCTGCAGCGAAGAGGCTGGGGCTGCATCCGTTTCATCTGCCTATGCTGCGTAACAGCGTTCCATACAACGGGCGCGGGCCGTGTATGCGGTGTCGCTGGTGCTGCGGGTTTGCATGCGAGGTGGACGCGAAGAATGGAACGCAGAATACGGTGATTCCGGTCGCGCTGAACACCGGGAATTGCGAGCTGCGGACGGAGTGTACGGCAAAGGAGATCCTGGTTGATGAGCATGGCCGGGCGCGCGGAGTGGCTTACTTCGATGAACGCGGGCGTTTGCAGGAGCAGTTGGCGGATGTGGTGGTGGTGTCGTCGGCGGCCATAGAATCGGCGCGGCTGCTGCTGAACTCAAGGAGCAGGCTGTTTCCCAATGGGCTTGGGAACCGCTACGACCAGGTCGGACGGCATCTGCAAGGACATCACTATACAGGTGCGATCGGGTATTTCGATTTCGAGACCTATGACGATGTGGGGCCGGGCGCGAGCATCGCCGTAACGGATTACAACCACAACACGCCCGGATTGTGCGGCGGCGGGATGCTGGCGAATGAGTTTATACGGTTGCCGATTCATATGGTGGACCGGCTGCCGCGGGGCACTCCGCGATGGGGGCTGGCCCACAAGCAGGCAATGCGGCAATGGCACAAGCGATCGATCGTGATCATGGGGCCGACGCAGCAGATTCCAAGCGCGAGTGGTCGGGTGACGGTCGATTCCGGAGTTCGCGACAAGTGGGGGCTGCCGGTTGCGCGCTTCGAAGGTAACGTTCATCCGCATACGTTTGAGATTGGAGATGTGCAGGCCAAGCGCGCGGAGACATGGCTGAAAGAGGCTGGTGCGATCGATACGTCGCTGATGGCATGGCATCCCGAGGGCGTCTCCGCAGGGCAGCACCAGGCCGGAACGTGCAGGATGGGAACTGATCCGCACGGGTCAGTGGTGGATCGCAATTGCAGGGTGCACGATGTCGACAACGTGTTCGTTATCGATGGGAGTGTGCACGTGACGAACGGCGGATTCAATCCGGTGCTGACGATCATGGCGATTGCGTACTACGCGTCGGCATCGCTGGTGCGGAGTTGGAAGGGAACGGGGCTCCGGTCGTGATGCGCTTTCTCAAACTGGCCGGGCTGGTGTTTGGCAGTGTGGCGGCAGTCTCTATTGCGCTAGTGTATGGCGCTTCGTACTACTACACGTCGCAGCATGGGCAGGGGTGCGCGAGTTGCCACGAGATGGCGGCGTTCACGAGCGCGGTGCACACGTCGGCGCATCGGACCGCAACTTGCCTCGATTGTCATGATGCGAGTCTGGGGACGAAGCTGAGGCATATCCGAGTGCACCTTTTTGGGCAGCCGGCCGAGGCGGTTCATCTGCGCGATGTGGACGTGCTGGCGATGACGACGAAGTGCCAGGCGTGCCATCAGCATGAGTACGCGACATGGCATGCTGGTCCGCACAGCGCGACGTACGCGCAAATCTTTGCGGATCCGGTTCACAATGCGAAGCGGCGGCTGGCGGACGATTGTCTCCGCTGCCATGGGATGCATTTCAACGGCGCGATGCGAGACTTGGTGCAGCCGATGAATACGACAGGGCCGTGGCATGTGGTCAGAGCACGGCTTGTGAATGAGCCGGCGATGCCGTGCCTGGCATGCCATGAGATGCACCGGGAGGGTCCGACGCAAAGCAAGCCTTCGCAGCGGATATCCACGGCTGCAGCGCCGATGCCTGCGACGCTTGCATTTTTCGATCGCAGAGAACAGATGCACTTTGGCGCGGGGCGGCTTGGGCTGCCTGGGTTGTTCGACGGTGCGCGGCCGGTGAAGGTCAGTCCTGATCAGCGGCAGGCACTCTGTTACCAGTGCCATGCGCCGCGAATTGCCGAGGCTGAGAGTGCGGCCGCAGGAAAGCATTGGGGTCTGCAAGTAGCATCCGGTGACGATCGAACGCCAATGGGTGTTCATGAAGGGATAAGCTGCCTTGCCTGCCATGACGGGCATAGCGAGAGTACTGCGGCTTCGTGCAAGACATGTCATCCCCAGATGTCGCATTGCGGCATCGACGTGGAGAAGATGGATACGAGCTTCGCCAACGCGAAGAGCGCGCATAACGTTCACTGGGTGCGGTGCGCGGATTGTCACCAGCATGGGGTGCCTAAGCCCAAGGTCGCGATCAAGACCGCTCCTAGAAGCACGCCGATCCTGCCTTCGGGTTCTGAATGAGGAATGACACCGACTCGAAGCAGCTACTCTAATCTGAGGAGCAGGCGCGCCGATTCGTTGGGTGGTTCGAGCAAAACCCGCATTGATGTGCTGCTGGTCGAGCGCAACATGGTTGCGAGCAGGGAGAGGGCACGTGCGCTGATACTGGCGGGGCGTGTGCTGGTGAACGAGCAGAAGGTGGACAAGCCGGGCACGTCGGTTGCGGCCGACTCGAGCATTCGCCTGCTTGGCGAAGACATGCCTTACGTCAGCCGCGGGGGGCTAAAGCTCGAGGCAGCGCTTGATCACTGGCATATCGGCGTGAACGGGCGGGCGTGTCTGGATGTGGGCGCGTCTACCGGCGGATTTTCGGATTGCCTTCTGCAGCGCGGAGCGGCGCATGTCACGGCGGTCGACACGGGCTTCGGGCAGATCGCGATGAAGCTGCGCAATGATGAACGCGTGCGGCTGGTAGAGCGTACGAATGCGCGGTATCTTGCTCCGAATGCACTTGCAAAGCCGGGGATGCCCGAGCTCACTTTGTTGGTGATGGACGTTTCGTTCATTTCGGCGACTCTTCTGTTTGAACCGGTTTTTGGGGCGGCACCCGCGCTGAGCGAAGCACTGATTTTGGTGAAACCCCAGTTTGAGGCCGGGCGAGGCAACGTGGGCAAGGGCGGAATCGTGCGCGATCCCGAAGTTCACAAGATGGCGATTGAGAAGGTTGCTGGTGCAGTAGCAGAGCTGGGGTGGCAGGTCGTTGAGACAATTATGTCGCCGATCACGGGGACAGAGGGAAACGTCGAGTTCTTGCTCTATGCGAGAAAGGCAAGCTCTCAGCTTTCAGTTACTAGCTCCTGACCGGCACCTATAGCCGTACAAATGTGCCGAGCCGAAAACTGCCGAGCCTTCCCGTTTACACTGGGAGCGCATGATCTCTGTCGCGATTGTAAGTAAGCCGCGGAAGCCTGAACTTTCGCAGTTGCTGCCTGAACTGATTGATTGGCTGCGCAAACATGATTACGATCCGCTACTGGATCACGAGGGCGCCAGCTACACGGATTCTGCTCCAGCGGTGGATCGCGCGGAATTGCCTGCGCATAAGCCCGGCTTGGTAATTGTGCTTGGCGGTGATGGAACGCTTCTATCGGTTGCTCGCATCTTTGCGGCGACGGGCACGCCTATTCTGAGCGTCAACCTTGGATCGCTGGGATTCCTGACGGAAGTGCGGCTTGCAGACCTCTACACCACTCTGGAGAGTTGGTGTTCTGACTGCCACACGCTGGATGCACGCCACATGTTGCACTCTGAGGTGCATCGCGATGGTTCGGTGGTGCGCACGTTCGAATCGCTGAATGAGGTCGTTGTTTCAAAGGGCGATATTGCTCGGATGGGCGAGTTCGCTGTGGAGCTGAACGGCAAAAGCGTCGCGCATTTTCGTGCCGATGGGGTCATTGTGTCCACGCCCACGGGCTCGACCGCATACACGCTAGCTGCGAACGGGCCTATTCTTACACCGGATGTGGATGCTCTGGTGGTGACGCCGATCTGCCCACATCTGTTGACGCTGAGGCCGATTGTGGTGCCGGGAGAGGCCTGCGTCAAGGTGCGCGTGGAAGGAGTTCCGACGCAGTGTCTGCTTACCGTCGACGGGCAGATCGGATTCGAACTGCACCTGGATGATGAGGTGACCTGCCAGCGCTCGGCCTACACGGTGAACCTTGTGCGGATCAGTGAGAGCGGGTTCTTCGAGGCGCTGCGCAGCAAACTGAGCTGGGGCGAGCGCTAGAACGGCGACGCCTCTCCGATCAGGTTTTGTAAGAAAAAATTGAGCGCGCGCCCGGTCTTCTACCCGGAGCTATGGATGCAGTTCGTCCAAAAACACTTTTGCCTTTTCCGCGAGAGTGCGTGCGGCGTTAATGTCATTTGAGGTGAGGGCCTCACGCGCCTGTTTAATGAACTCGCGAATCTGCGCAGCGGTCTTTTGTTCCTGGTCGTTCAACTTGCGCGTAATGCCGTTTAGCGCTTTTTCCGTCTGCTCAATGGATGCATCAGTCTGTTGACGTGAATTCGTTGGATCCCCGGTGCCGAGATTTCCGGCAGCTGGAACCGCGGGTGGGGGCCCCGCAGAAGCGACCTGGGTGTTTGTATTCGCGGGTCGGCGGTGCTTTGGAGGTTTCTTTACCGGCTCCGGCGGAGGCGGGATCTGCTGCTGAATCGGCTGTTCGGGAATTGTGACAACGGGAGGACTGAGGTTCGGAGCAGGCTCCGGCTTGGGCGCAGTCGAGTCCTCGATTGGCGGCGGCAATGGCTGATTCTGCGCGACCTGGGGCTTACGGTGGAAACACCCGGTCAGCAGGAATGGCAGCAGCCATGCAGCGCTTTTTGCGCCGAGCTTCATGTCTTCAACCCCTTCGACTCTTCCACTTGTGCCGGCTGCAGATGCCGACGTCCCCATTCCGTGGCTGCGAGTGGAATGCGCAGGAAGAACTCCGTACCACGGCCCACCTTCGATTGTACGTCGACGCTGCCGTGGTGCAACTGCAAAATGCGGTAGGTCATGGCCAGGCCGATGCCGCTGCCGCCTGTCTTGGTGGTGAAGTAGAGATCGAAGATCTTCTCGCGAATCTCCGGAGGGATTCCGACGCCTTCATCGGCGATGCGCAGCACCGCCATCCTGCGTTCCTCCTCGAGCACAACGCGGAGTTTGCCGCCATTCGGCATCGCCTGGGCGCCATTGAGGGTCACGTTGAGGACGGCCTGTTTCAGCAGATCGGAGTCGACATTCACGATCATCGGGGCCGCGGGCAGCCGGCTTTCCAGCTTCACGTTTTGCGTTGTCAGTTCGTCGACCGCGAGGGCGAGCACGTCGGCTACGATGGTGCGCAGATCCTGTTCACGAAGTTGCAGCTCAACTGGACGTGAAAAGTCCACAAGAGTTTGTACGACACGGTCAAGGCGGTGGATTTCCGCGTCAATGACTTCGAGATGCCGCGATGCCGGTGCGTGTTCCTGACCAAGCTTGTTCTTCAGCAACTCGAGATGGACAACGATGGCGTTGATTGGATTCTTGACTTCGTGGCCTACGCCGGCTGTGAGTCTTCCGATGGCCGCCATGCGGCGCGACAGTTCAAGCTCTGATTCGATCTCTTCGACGGATTCAAGATCGTGCAGAGTGACGAGAGCGCCGAGGCCGGTCCGAGTACGGTCGTCGAAAATAAAATCTACTGAAGCCTGGAGACGCCGTCCTGACTCGGTCTGTACCTCCTCCTGCACCAGAGTTACTTCCGCATCGAAGGCTTCGCGCAGGGTTCGACCCAATACGGTCGAACGATCGAAGATCTCGCTGGCCTGCAGCCCGAGGATGTTGTCTTTTTCCTTGTTGAGAAAGCGCTGGGCCGCTTCAGAGACGAGCACTGCTCGCCCATCCCCAGTGAAGAGCAGGATGCCATCCTGAAGGTTTCCCAGAATCTGGTCGAGGTTTTCTTTCAGCGCGGAGAAGACTTCTTCGACATTGCGGATGCGCTGTCCGATCTGCTCGATCTTCGTTGAAACCCTTTCGGCGGTGTCGAGTCTGGGCTCTTCTTCTCCCTCCTTTTTGGGGCCAGCGGGGACAGGCGCCAGAAAATCAAGCTGCATGCTGATTTCTTCCATGGGGCGCAATGCGAGGTTGCTGAGAAGAAATGCGGCGATCAATGCGGTGCCGGCTGCGAAGGCCATGAGCGTGATGGCTTCCTGCAACGAGGGCTCGTAGACGTGCTGCAGCAGCGTGGTTCGTACTCCGACATGAACGTTCAGGAACGGTTCGCCATTGCGGTCCTGGGGCACCACGATATCGAAGACTGTCCCTGGTCCGTAGATGTCGCGCATCTTGGTGATCGGATCGGCCGCGACGAGGTCGCTGTATCTGCGTCGTGAATCGAGCCTGTCGGGACTGCCGGGCAGCGTCGTAAGAATAATATTGTCATGAGAATCGGTGATGGTAATGTCATTCACCGTCAACGAGTACATCACGGGCGCATCAATGGCATTGCGCAGAATCTTGCTGTTGCGAATGGCTTCGGTAGCCAACTGCATCAGTTGCACAGTGTCTCCCGGCGCAATCATCTGGTCTTTCAGTCCTGTTTCGAGCGCCTGCTGGAGAGCGAACCGGACCTGATTCGCTGTCTGCCTGTTGGAGTTGTAGGACTCCTGAACGGCGGCATCGACAAGATGGCTGACGTAGACCAGAGATAGAAGACCTGCGATCAAGAAGACGAGGCCTGTAATGGCAAGGACGAGTTTTGTCTTCAGTCGCATGGTGTCTTGTCAGGAGATTTCAGCTCTGCGGAAGATCCTGCAAAATCAGCGATCGACGCAGTCATGCTGAATTCAGGCGGCCGGATCTTCTCGTGAATGCTGGTTGTATTCCTTCAACTTGTTGTGGAGCGTCTTCAGACTGACCCCGAGAATCTCAGCTGCGCGCGTCTTGTTTTGACCGGTCGACTCAAGCGTGCGCAGTATCAGCATGCGCTCGGCCTCGTCTACCGTCGTTCCGACTCGTATCGGCACGATGCTTGCATCATTGAAGCGCGGCGGAGCAGATGGTTGTGCCGCGCCAAAGGTGCGGGGAAGGTGGCCGGCATCGAGAGGCGTTCCATCGGGGCACAGAATGACTGCGCGCTCGATGGTGTTTCGTAATTCACGCGCATTGCCAGGCCAGCTGTACGCAAGCATTCTGTCGAGAATGGAGTCTGAAAGGCCGGATACGTGGCGTCCATGCTTCTGGTTCATCTCCCGCACCATAGCGTCTGCCATGGCCTGAAGATCTTCCATGTGTTCGCGCAAGGGCGGCATATGAATATGAAAAACATTGAGACGATAGAAGAGATCGGCTCGCAGGTGTCCGTGCGCAACGGCTTCCTGAGGATCGCGGTTTGTGGCAGCTAAGACGCGCACGTCGACGTCCTGTTCAGTGCGGGCGCCTAGGCGGCGGAGCTTGCGTTCCTCGAGGACGCGAAGCAGCTTGGCCTGAGTGCCGATCGGCATCTCGCCGAGTTCATCCAGAAGCAACGTTCCGCCAGAGGCGAGTTCGAAACATCCTGCGCGGCGCTCTACTGCCCCGGTAAAGGCGCCCTTCTCATGGCCGAAGATTTCGCTCTCGATCAGGGTCTCGGGAATGGCTGCGCAGTTTACCGCGAGAAACGGGCGGCTCTTGCGAGGGCTGAGGTCGTGAAGAGTGCGAGCGACAAGTTCTTTGCCGGTGCCACTTTCGCCGGTGATCAGCACGGATACGTTGGACGGCGCAATCTGCTCGATCAGCGCAAAGGTTTCGCGCATGGCTTTGGAACTGCCAACCATGGAGCCAAGGATGCCGGTGTTACGCAATTGTCTGCGCGTTACTTCGAGCTCGATCTCTGTAGCACGCTGACGCGTCGCATTTGCAAGGATGTTGCGCAAGCGAGTGGCGTCTACTGGCTTCTGCAGGAAGTCGTACGCACCGAGCTTCATCGCATCGACAGCAGTCTGAATCGACCCCTGTGCCGTTAGCAATACGACCGCTACATTGGAGCTGGCGCTTTCCGCGAGTTTGGTCAAAAGACCTATGCCATCCATGCGCGGCATCTTCAGGTCGGTGACCACTATGGCAGGGTCCCAGACGAGGGCCTTCTCCCACCCCTCAATGCCGTCGCGAGCCGTGTCGGTCTGGTAGCCCCAGCCGGATATCAGCTCCGCGAGTCCCATGAGGGCATGGGGTTCGTCCTCAACGATCAAAACTTTCACCGGGTTTTGCATATCATCTTTCGATGCAGCTATTTCGCCGCGTGTCGTCGAAGTTTAGCTTCTGATTGATCTTGCCTTTGTGGGGCCTATGCCTAGTTTAGACCGTCTTATCGGTCAATTCGGCCCACCTGGCGTAGAGTTTCTCGTTTTCAGCCTCGGCTTGAGAGAGTTCATCGATGGCGGACTGAAGGGCCATTGCGTCCGATGCGATGGCAGGGTCTTCGACTCGCCCATGTGCCGCGGCGACTCGTGCGTCCGATTCCTCCACTTTCTGCTCGATGTCAGCAAACTCCCGGGCTTCGAGGTAGGAGAGTTTCTTTTTCCGGTTCGCTTGCTCTGGAGGGCCGCTTGCATCACCTGTGCTTTCGCGGGCTGCTGATTCCCGGTCTCTTATCTCAGTCCCTTGAGCGAGCCAATGTTCCCATTGGGCGAAGTCGGCGAACTGGGCAATGCGACCGTTTCCATCGAGACCGAGGACAGTTGAGGCCACGCGATTCAGCAGGTAACGATCGTGTGTTACCAGGACGAGGGCTCCTTCGAAGTCCAAAAGATTGTCTTCAAGGATCTCGAGAGTGGGGATATCGAGATCGTTGGTGGGCTCGTCAAGGAGCAGGACGTCGGCTGGCTGCAGCATCAATTTTGCGATGAGGACGCGGGCGCGCTCGCCGCCACTCAGGTTTCTGACCGGTTGGTTCAGCTGTTCTCCGCTGAACAGGAATCGCGCCGCCCAGCTTGCCACGTGAACGGTGCGGCCCTGGTGAATGAGGCCGTCGCCTTCGGGTGCGAGCGCCCGGCGAAGCGTGAGACTCTCGTCGAGTTCACGCATCTGGCTCAGGTAGACCATGCGCAATGCCTCAGCTCTTCGAATGCTGCCTTGGGCGGGCTCCAGTTCGCCGCGCATGAGTCGGAGAAGGGAAGTCTTTCCGCTGCCGTTCGGGCCAACCAGGCCTAGTTTCATACCCGCAGTCAGAGTGAAGTTGAGACCGCTGAAGAGGCGACGATCCCCGATTTCACACGCAACGTCGGAGAATTCGACGAGCCGCTTGGTCTTGCGCTGGGAGGCGCCGAAGTCGATTCCCGCCGTATTCGTAACCGAGCGGGCATCCATTGCTGCCAGATTGCTGATCATCTCATTGGCCGCATCGATCCGCGCCTTTGATTTTGTGGTGCGGGCCTTGGGACCGCGGCGCAGCCATTCGATCTCAGTGCGGACCCGGTTGCGAAGGCTCTCCTGCTGCTTGCTCTGCGCTTCAAGGTAGGACTGTCGGTCTTCTAGAAATCGGCTGAAGGTGCCTTTTACGCGAAGCAGACCTTCGGCGTAGACGCGGTTGAGTTCAATAATTTCGCTGGATGTGGCTTCGAGGAAGTAGCGGTCGTGGCTCACGGTGACCACCGCAAACGATGAGGCCCTTAGCAATTCTTCGAGCCACTCGATACCGGCAAGGTCGAGATGGTTCGTCGGTTCGTCCAGCAACAGCACGTCGGGGTGCGACACCAGCGCTTCGACGATCGCAAGGCGCTTACGCCATCCGCCGGAGAGCGATGCGGCTTCAGCGGCGAGATCGGCGAAACCAGCCTTCCCGGTGAGTTCGCGGAGGCGGCCTTCGCGCTCGGTCTCCGGAACGTGCGCTGCGCCTAAGGCGGCTTCGAGGATCTGCCGGATAGTGATGCCGATGGGGAAGCGGGAATCCTGAGGTACATACGCCGCTCTAGCGCGTTTGCGCACGGCGAGTTCACCGCCATCGGGCTCAACAGCTCCGGCGAGGATTGCGAGAAGTGCCGATTTGCCTGCGCCGTTGGGACCGATGAGGCCGATGCGAGCGCCGTCTTCTACAGTGAATGAGATTTCTTTGAACAGCGGCGTAGCACCGAATTGCTTGGTGATTGATTGCGCGTTGAGGATTGGCGGCATCTCTCTAAGACTAAATTCCATGACCGCATGCCAGCTCGACAATACTGGATTCTCGACCTCATGGGATCCCGCTACACTGGATTCATGCTGGATTATGAGATTTCTCCGGCCGATGCGGCCAACCTGCTCCAAGAGAATAAAACCAAACTGATCGACGTACGGGAACCGTGGGAGTACTCAACGGCGCATATCGATCCGAGCACCTTGATGCCAATGGGCGATGTTCCAGCGCGAGCCAATCAGGAACTTGATCCGGACGAGCACCTGACCGTTCTTTGCCATCATGGCCAGCGCTCGCTCAATGTGACCGCATGGCTGCGCAATCAGGGGTTCGAGAACGTGCAGTCTCTGCGAGGCGGTATAGACGCGTGGTCCGCGGAGATTGATCCTAAGGTCCCGCGATACTGAGCCCAGGCTCACGTGCCCGTCACAGTGATGGGAGATATACTTCCGATTGGCAAATCTTGAACGGAGCTGCACATGTCTTCACCTGCTGTCGCATTTGCAACACAGAATCATCCGCGCTTTCTTGGCGAGCTGAAGGATCTTCTTCGCATTCCATCGATCTCCACGTTGCCCGAGCACAAAGGCGATTGCCGGCGCGCAGCGGAGTTCCTCGCGACGGAGTTGAAGCGGATTGGGATGGAGAATGTACGTCTGATCGATACGCAGGGACACCCGCTTGTCTATGGCGACTGGTTGCACGCGGCGGGGAAGCCAACAGTGCTTGTATATGGTCACTACGACGTTCAGCCAGCCGATCCTCTGGACGAGTGGATCTCGCCCCCATTCGAACCAACGGAGCGCAATGGCAATGTCTATGCACGCGGGGCAGTGGACGACAAGGGGCAAGTGTGGGCGCAGGTGAAGGCGTTGGAATCACTGATGGCTGCAAACAAAGGGCTGCCGCTGAATGTCCGTGTGCTTTTCGAGGGAGAGGAAGAAGTTGGCGGGGAGGGAATCGCAGCTTACGTCGCATCGAAGCCGGACAATCTTAAAGCCGATTTCGCGCTCGTCTCGGATACCGATCTCTTTGCCGATGGCCTGCCGACGCTGTGCGTCGGCTTACGCGGGATGATCTACACGGAGGTTGAGGTTCGCGGTACGAAGACCGACCTGCACTCGGGCATGTACGGCGGCGCAGCGCCGAATCCCTTTGTGGCGCTCGCGCAGATCATCGCGAAGCTGAAGGATGAGAACGACCGCATCAACATCCCAGGGTTCTATGAGGACGTCATTCCACCCAGCCCCGAGGAACTGGCCGCGTGGAAGAGCCTGCCGTTCGATGAGGAGCACTATCGCGAGAACGAAGTCGGTGCAAGCAAGCTGGTTGGCGAATCAGATTACGGCGTTCTTGAGCGAACATGGGCGCGCCCGACGCTTGATGTGCATGGAATGCCTGGTGGCTTTACCGGGGCAGGCGCGAAGACGGTGATCCCCGCGAAGGCTGTTGCAAAGATATCGATGCGGCTGGTTCCGAACATGACACCCGCGAAGGCGTTCGCGCAATACAAGAGCTACGTGGAGAAGATCGCTCCCCAGGGCGTTCAGGTTGAGGTCAGGCTGCTTCACTCAGGTGATCCATGCCTCATTCCAGTGAACAACAAATACATCCAGGCTGCCACGCATGCGCTTCATGAGGTCTGGGGTAAGGACACAGTTTTCATTCGATCTGGTGGTTCGATTCCGATAGTTGGCGACTTCGATCGGCATCTCGGATTGCCAAGCGTGATGATGGGCTTCGGGCTTCCTGACGACAACATTCACGCACCCAACGAGAAGTTCAAGCTGCAGAACTTCGAGCTGGGCATTCGCTCATTGATTCGCTTCATGGAGGAAGCGGGCAGTTGAGCCTTCCGGGCTGCGAGGCGGAAGGGTTTGTTCTGGCCGGCGGCATGTCTAGCCGCATGGGTAAGGACAAGGCGGCGCTTGCAGTCGGAGGCCGGCAGCTGATTCAGCATGCTCTGGAAATCATGCGTGAAGCAGGACTGGAGACGCGTATTGCCGGCGCGCAGAGTGATATGTCGAAGTTTGCCCCCGTGGTTTCTGACTCACCGGACGAGTCGGGGTTTGGACCGCTCGCCGGGATTTGCGCTGCGCTGGCGGCATGCAAGTGCCGGTTCGCAGCGTTTCTGCCAGTTGATCAGCCGCTGATTCCAGCAAGCCTGATTGAATATCTCCTGCATCATGCGATTGTGACCCAAGCCGCAGTGGCCGTGGTATCGGTTGCGGGGTTTGTTCAAACGTTCCCAGCCATCGTGGACAGTGCGGCATTGGGATCGCTAAAGGCTAGCCTTTTTTCAGGTGACCGCAATTGCCTGACGGCATTCCGCGCGGCAGGAAATGCAATAGGAGGCTTCGCAATAGGAGGCTTCAGTGTGCTGCCACTGGAACTGCTGGTTCAGCCGGGGCAGGTGCGGCATCCGCGTGCTCTGCACCCCGACCAATGGTTCCTGAACGTGAATACTCCTGAAGATCTGAAGCTGCTGGATGAGGTGATGGCCGGGGCCGGTCCGCGCATGCGGCCCTTGCAGTAATCTGGTGACGTGGCCGCGCCCGATCCTAACTCCGAGCCCCTCTCGGACTCCTCGGTAGATCCCGATGTCCCGGAGATCGCCGACGAGGTTCTGGCCGATATCGTTGGGGACAAGCCGAGCCCCGCAGAAGAGGAACCTACCTCGTGGCCACTGATCTCGTTCAGCCATGTATCGATGTGGTTTGGCGAGCGCAAAGTCCTGGACAACGTCAGCTTCCGGGTCAGCCGAGGAGAGACTCTCTGCATTCTCGGGCGAAGCGGGGTGGGAAAATCGGTGTCCCTGCGCATATTGATGGGATTTTTGAAGCCGCAAGTCGGCTCGATTCGCGTAGATGGGCAGGAGATCAATCAGTACACGGAAGAGGAGATGAATACTCTCCGGAAACGGATCACGATGGTGTTCCAAAACGGAGCACTCTTCGACTCGATGACTGTCCGCGAGAACGTCGCGTTTCCGTTACGAGAGCGCGGAGGCCAGGAAGAAGACCAGATTCTTCAGGTGGTTGATCGGCTACTTGCACTCGTAGGTGCGGAAGATGCGGCTGATTCGCTTCCGGCCAGCCTGTCCACCGGGCGCAAAAGGGCAGTTGCAATTGCGCGTGCGCTGGCTTCGCAACCAGAGATCGTACTTTACGATGAGCCGACGACGATGGTTGATCCGTTGATTGCGCGGCGTCTGGGAGGGCTGATTCAGCGCCTCAAGCAGCAACTTGGATTCACAGCCATCGTAGTTACACACGACATGCGTTTTGCGGAACGCCTGGCCGACACTGTTTTGTTTCTCCATGAGGGACAGGCGGCATTTTTCGGTCCGCTGAAGGACTTTCTTGCCTCGCGAGATCCCCATATTCAGCAGTTTCTTACGCTGGATGCTTACGTGTTACCTTCGGCATGAACATTTGCCGCGGGTAATCAGTTTTTTTCCTATAATCTATAAGAAAGCTCAACCTGGAAGGACAGCTGAACGTATCCGACTCCCCCAGTAGAAGACCTTGTACGAATTCCCTTTCTAAGGTCACTTCTGGATTGCAACTGATCTACGCCGCTTTGCCTTGAGTTCTGCGGAACGGCCTACGCCGGTTTCTGGAAGTGGTATCTACTTGTGCAATACCGCGCCGCTTTCAGCCAAACCGACAGAACTGCAGATCGAAGATGATGATCCTGACACTATGCGCTTAATCATGTTGAAACGATCGCGCGCTAAGGTGATCTCGAGATTAGCAAGCGACTGAGTAGTACGCGAAAGACGCGTGTGAATAAGCAGTACGAGCGCTGAACCCAGGCAACCAAGCTCAGCCTGTGCGCTTCCAACGGATAGCGAAAGCCCAACATTTGGCATTCTGCTCCTTGTACGTTCAATCGAGGGAGCGCCCCCACTCCAGCAGTAGTTGCTTGAACCTTTGAGGCTTGCGGAACGCATATGGCTACATCTGAATTCTGGCAGCGAGTCTCTGCGCCGACTCCGTCGTCTTCTGAATGGGTGATGGATGGAGCGGCAATGCCGAGCCGCCAATCTGAGGGCAAGGTCAAGTTCTGGATGTTCCTGGATTTCCTCACGGTTGTCGTTTCAGCTACGATCGCTACTATCTTCGGGCGTCAGGTCACTCCAGTTGCTGGGGCGCGCTATCTCTACCATGGCACCCTGTTTTATGGTCGTCCGGTCTGGGTTCTGCTGGCCCTCGTGTTCGGATTCGCCTTGGCACTGATTGTGAGCAGCAAACGACTCAACCTCTACAATCCCGCTCGGCTTGGCTCGTTTCTTCATGAGCAGCGGCTCACGGTTGAGGTCTGCTTTACGTCTGGCCTTCTTCTGACGGGTACGCTCTACCTGCTTCGCGCCGAGGATATCTCGCGGCGCATCGTGATGTTCACGCTGTTCCTGGTGACCGCCTCTCTCTGTACCCGGCGATTCGTGTACAGGACCATGATGTATCGCAAGTACGAGAGCGGGCAGGAGACGCGCAATGTGCTCATCGTAGGAACCGGTCCCGAGGCTCACGCGCTTCGCCATCACCTCGAGAGCATTCGCAACCTGGGTTACACGTTCAAAGGATTCATCGAATCGCCGGGTGCCGCTTCCCGAATCATGTCGTCAAGCGGCGACGTAGTAGGTAATCTGGACACACTCTTCGATCACGCGCGCCAGCAGTTTGTAGATGAAATTCTGTTCACTATGCCGTGTGAACGACGCGTGGTTCTGGAGGCACTGGAGAAGGCGCGAATGCATGGCGTCGATTTGCGCGTGGTTCCCGACCTCTACGAAGGCCTCGCCTGGGATAATCCCATCGAGTACATTGGCCAGTTCCCGACGATCCCGTTGCACCGGGGACACGTTCCAGAACTTGGATTCGTTCTCAAACGCGTGCTCGACGTCTTCTTCGGAAGCCTCGTGCTGCTTATCTTCTCGCCGTTTCTGCTCCTGATTGGTATCGCCATCAAGCTTGAATCGCGCGGACCGATCTTCTACAGATCTCAAAGAATCGGCAAAAAGGGCCGGGTCTTCCGCTGCTACAAGTTCCGGACGATGGTACGCGATGCGGAGAAGCGCCGCTCTGAAGTGATGCACATGAATGAGCGCGACGGCGTGCTGTTCAAGGTCACCAACGATCCTCGCATTACAAGGCTAGGACGCTTCCTGCGAAAGTATTCTCTCGACGAGCTTCCACAGTTCATCAATGTGCTGAAGGGTGATATGAGCGTCGTCGGGCCTCGCCCGCCGATTGCGAGCGAAGTCATGGAATACAAGCTGAACCATCTGCGGCGGCTCGATGTGACTCCGGGGATTACAGGTCTCTGGCAGGTGCAGGCGCGTCAGGATCCCTCGTTTGACAGCTACGTGTCGCTGGACGTGGCATACATCGAGAACTGGAGCGTATGGCTCGACTTCAAAATCATTCTGCGCACCATCGGGGTGGTCTTCTCGGGTACTGGCTCTTAACCTCAGCCGAGACCATCTTTGTGCTTTCTTAAGCTCAGCCGAGACCATTTTTGTGCTGGACCCTGACTCCTTCTGTCTCCTTTAAACTGAAGATGTGAAGATCGCACTGGCCCAGATCAACCCCACGGTTGGGGATTTCACTGGAAATCTGGAAAAGATCATCTCCGCGACGCGGCGTGCCTCAGACCAGGGTGCGCGCCTCGCTGTTTTTCCGGAATTATCTGTCTGCGGGTACCCACCGGCAGACTTCCTGGAAAAGCCCAGCTTCCTTGCGCGCTGCCGCCAGGCAATCAGCGAACTCTCGGAGGCCACACGCAATCTGCCGACCGCGGTCCTTGTGGGAGTAGCACTACCTGCTCCGCCGGATGCTGGCAAGCCTGCCGTAAATGCAGCCGTGCTTCTGGATTGTGGTCACGTACTGCTGGCGCAGCAGAAGCGTCTGCTGCCGTTTTATGACGTGTTCGATGAACAACGCTACTTTCTGCCTTCGGCGAAACAGCATGTTGTGGAACTGGACAACCTGCGCATTGCGGTTTCGATCTGCGAAGACGCCTGGAACGACAAGAATTTCTGGCCGCGGCGTCTCTACGCTTTCGATCCCCTGGAAGAACTGATGCGGCAGAATCCTGCGATCCACATCAATCTTTCTTCGTCGCCGTTTTGGCACTCAAAACGTAAGCTCCGGCGTCAAATGCTTGCCTCCATCTCCAATCGCGATGGCATTCCGGTGATCATGTGTAACCAAGTCGGCGGCAACGACAGCCTGATCTTCGATGGATCGTCAATGGGCATCAACGCGCACGGCGATCTTGTGGCGCAGGCCAAGTCATTCGAGGAGGATCTGGTTGTTTTCGATCCCTTCTGCTCCCCCGCTGTTCCCGAGCCAGAAGACGACGACACTGAGGCAGCATATCGCGGCCTGGTGCTTGGGACGCGTGACTACGTGCGCAAGTGCGGGTTCAGCAAGGTTGTGGTGGGCCTGAGCGGTGGAATTGACTCGGCTCTTGTGGCTGCAATTGCCGCTGAAGCACTTGGGAAAGAAAACGTTCTAGCGATAGGAATGCCCAGCCCGTACTCATCGCAAGGTTCCATAGATGACAGCCGCGCGCTGGCAGGCAACCTCGGCATTCGGTTTGAAGCGATTCCCATCAGTGATCTGTTTGGCGACTACACGCAGGCTCTGGGGCCGTTATTCAAGGGCACGCAACCTGGGGTTGCTGAAGAGAACCTTCAAGCGCGCATTCGCGGAAACCTGCTCATGGCTGTGTCGAACAAGTTTGGTTCTCTCGTTCTAACGACGGGGAATAAGTCAGAGATGGCTGTTGGCTACTGCACGCTTTATGGCGACATGGTCGGTGCGCTCGCGGTGATCGGCGACTTGGTCAAGACCCGTGTCTACGCGATCTGCCGCTGGCTCAACCGAGAGCGCGAGGTCATCCCGCGGGCCATCATTGAGAAGCCGCCATCTGCGGAGTTACGTCCTGACCAGAAAGATACGGATTCTCTGCCGCCGTACGAGACGCTAGATCCGATACTTGAGGCCTATGTGGAGCGGTATGAAACGCCTGAAACCATCTCTGACAAGAACGGCTTCCCCCTCGAGCTCGTGCAACAGGTAGTCCGGCTCGTGGAACGATCAGAGTACAAGCGCCAACAAGCAGCTCCTGTGTTGAAGGTGACCTCGAAGTCGTTCGGCATGGGGCGCCGCTTCCCGATTGCCGTGAAGGTGCAGGTATAAGCTAGTTTTGGGAGTCATCCCGCCATCTAAGGAGAAACGCTTGATTCGTATTTCCGCTCGACTGGCCGCCGCCACTGTGCTGGCCTTCTCGTTTGCTACCGTCCACCACGCAGCAGCGCAGGATCAGACTCCGGCCAGCCCCGCGGCCGCACCGGCCCCGTCAGCGCCTGCCGCGGCTCCTCCGGCCTTTCCGAAGCCCGATCCTGCTGACTTTACCGCTGACACTCCTAGCAAGGAGACGGTGAACGCCTTTATGCAGTCGAATCTCGGCTTCGACCCGAACAGCATGTGGCAGGTTCAAGCAATCCAGAAGACGCAATTGCCCGGCATCAATCGTGTCGTGGTCTTTGTTGGCGACAAGACGGGTAAGCAGCAGCCGTATAGATTTGCGTTTCTTACGGCGCCTGACATGAAGCACATAATGGTCGGCGATCGCATCATTCCTTTTGGCGAACATCCTTTCGAGGAACACCGGGCGATTCTTCAGCAGCGCGCCAATGGTCCTTACCGTGGGGCAGCTTCAAAGGATCTGGAGTTGGTCGAGTTCGCCGATTTTCAATGTCCCCACTGCAAAGCGGCGCAAGCCAACATGGACAAGCTCGTCACCGATTTTCCCAACGCGCGAATCGTTTTCGAAAGCGATCCGATTGCCAGCATCCATCCCGAGTCGATGATCGCCGCCCAATACGGCGCCTGCGTAGCTAAGCTGGGGGGCAACACGGCCTTCTTTACATTCGCTGCTGCGGTATTTGAGGGACAGGACGGACTGGCAACAGCCGATGGCGCCACACTGACGCTGAACAGTGCAGTGACCAAGGCAGGGCTTGAGCCGACAAAGGTCTCCGCGTGCGCGAAAACCCCTGAAACGAAGGCCGCCGTGGATGCCTCCGTACAGCTCGCGAAGGACCTGGATATATCCTCCGTTCCGACCTTGGCGATCAATGGCCGGCAGGTTCCTGCGAACGCGCCTTACGAGACTCTGAAGCAGATCATTGAGTACCAAGCCAGGCAGGACGGCATTTCGAAGTAATCGTTTTTACATCCAAAAGAGCAAAGCCCCTGAGATCGCATGTCTTCGGGGCTTTGTGCATTCAGCGCCTTCACATCGCTGATCGGCCGCGTTCGATGCGCACCATCGGGGTGTGTCCACCAGGTTGCGTCCCGCGGATCACGTGGGGCGAGATGACGATCAGCAGGCTCGCATAATTCTTCGTCACCTCTTTGTTGGTGATCGTGTTCAGCCCGGGGATCTCGGTCAGCCCTGGCAAGCCGCTTAGAGCGCGGCTCTCTTCCTTATCTACCTGGCTGACTAATACAACGGCGGCATTGTCTTTCACTGTTGCAACGCCCGAATAGCTCCGATTGTTCAGGATTGGCACTCCGTTAATGGATGTGCCTCCAAGCGCGGTGATCTTCAGATCCATCGTCAAAGCCACTTCGCCGCTTCGGATGACTCGCGGTGTAGCTTTGAAGGTCAGGCCCAGGTCCTGATACTCGACTTGCGGAATGGTCTGTCCACCGGAGTTCAATTGAGAAAGAAGGGAACTGAGATTTCCCGAAGCACCCGCCGAGGTCAATCCGGGTATGTTGATGCCTGATGTCCCGAGGTCCGAGTACTGCGACGTCTCGATGGGGTAGCGAGAGCCGCTTTTGATCGTGCCCTCTTCGCCGTCCCCCAGATGCATCTGGATTTGATCCAGTTCGCGCGACTCGGACGAATTCAGATTTAGATTGACCCTCGCCGGGCCGATTGAGAGGCCGGTGAGAGTAAGGCCGCCGCCAAACAACGCGATGCCATTCTGAAAGATAGAATTCGATACCTGCCCTGAAGCTAAAAGGATCCCGAGAATTGTCAGCGTATCTCCAGGCGAGGCCAGACCGGACGAGATGATCTCCTGAACCAGCTGTTGATTCTGGCTCAGAATCGCCTGCTCTTCGGAATAGACGTTAAACGCCGTGATCTGCTGAGGTGGCGTAATACCGGTGTTTCTCAGATTGTTATGGACCACCTGCAGCAATTTGATGTCAAGCAGGACCTGGCTTTTTCCGGCAAGCAACTGCTTCAGCGTTTCATTGAACGCATTCAGCTTGTCTGGCGTGGCGCGGATCGTGAGCGTTCCTGAACTAAGCTGAACTGCGACCTGCTGGGCCTGGAAGAGGGTCTTGGCCATGTTGCCGATGTCGGTCATCTCCGCCTGCGGCATGCCGCCGAGGTAGACCGTCTCAAACTCCTGCCGCATGTACTGGTTCCGGTATTCGCGAGTGTCCTTGGCGACAATGGCCCGGTGCGCATCGAGCGGCACGGTAAAGGTGTCGGTGACCATGTTGATGGCCTGCATGGCCTGCACGAAAGTGGCATCGTCCATCTCGAAACGCACTGGGGGACCCGTAACGCTGCTGTCGACGGACGCCTCGATCCCGAAGGAGTGAAAGACGTTCTGAATCGCCTGCCGGCGATCGGTCCGCAGGTGGAAGCTCCGGGTTCCGGCCACAGGTTCAAGGGACGGCGCCGGCGCCAGCGACTCGGTGTCTTTCGCGTAAAGTGATTTTGTCTGAGATGCGACGGTTTCGTCGGCCATCTCTCGAAGATGCTCTGCGACCTGGATATTGCGCGGATCGAGTTCCGCCGCGCGCTGGAGTGCCGCTCGCTCTGCCGTAATATCGCCCTTCATCCGCGCTTTCGTTGCGGTCTGGATCAGCTCTGTGACCGCGTGACTGCGAACGACTTCAGTGGCGGCAGCGAAGTTCGGGTTTTCGGGGTCCAACCGTGCGGCTTCGTTGTAGTCCTTCATCGCAGCTTCGTACTGCTGCTTCTGAAAGAGCTTTGTGGCTTGCAGGTAAAGCTTCGTGGCCTGACGCCGCTCCTTGTTGGTGATCTTGTGAGCGGGCGATTCGATTTTCTGCGAAGGTGGGGGTGCGCTTGGTGCCTGATCTGATCGAGGCGGCACCGGTGCGGACTGCTGAGCCAATGCCACGACCGAAAAAAGCAGTGTCGCAATGATAGCCACGAATTGTGTGTTCAGGCGCTTCACGACCGCTCCCGTGTGACCTGCAGAAGGTCGGCCAGTGACGTCGAACAGACTTCAGGCTTGTGTTGCATGAGTTCATCGAACGAGAAATGTCCTGTAGCGACCGCGATCACAGGCAGACCGTTGGCATGTGCGGCTTCGATATCGCGCGGGGTGTCGCCGATAACGCAAACGGTTGCGCTTGGCCCAGCCAGTTCACGTGCCTTCTTCGCCGCGTCTCCTATCAGTTCGGCACGAACTGGGAAGTTATCGCTGAAGCCTCCAAACCGGAACCACTCACGCAGACCTGCGCGCTCCATCTTGATCCAGCCGATCATCTCGAGATTGCCAGTAGCCAGCCCCAGAATCGCACCACGATCGGCAAGGTAGCGAAGAGTGTCTTCCACGCCGGGCATGAGAAATGGGTGCATCTCGTGCTTTCGTCCGGCGACGTTGTGGCAGATCGCTTCTGTGATTGCCGAGAGTTGCGACTCGAGGACCTCGGGCGGAATACCGGCCTGCGCGCATGCCTCGCGAAGGATGGAAGTGTCTGTGTTTCCTGCCAAAGCAACGCCTTCGAGAGTCACGCTGGGTCCCATGATTCTCTTGAGTGTCGTCGTGAAGCTATCAACGTGAACGCGATCTCGGCTGCGCAATAGAGTGCCGTCGATATCGAACAGATAGGCGTCCTGCCCGTCCCAGGCAAAGCCGTCTTCGATTGCTATCCGCGATTCATTGTTCTGTTCGATAATCTGCATCTCGGCACGGAGCATACCGCCCGCAACTCCAGATTAAAGCAATCCGGGGCTCCAGTGATGGAACCTGGCTATCTCGAACGAAGCTGACCTGCCGGTCGGAAGGGATGCTCTTCCGGAATTGCTGTTAACCTTGGCGGCTGCCCTGGCGTATGACTCCAAATACAGGACGTTCGGAGCGAGGCGGGCGCTTGAGGCCGGCGCGAATTTCCGCGAGGCTGATTCCCAGTTCAGCCATGGTGCGGCTCAGGGTGTTCCGATGAACTCCAAGCTCCTCCGCCGCTTTACACTGGTTTCCTTTGTTAGCCGTCAGCACTTCGCGCAGATACTGTCTTTTGAACTCTCTTACCGCATCCTCATAGCGGATGCCGGTAGAATGCATCTGTGTAACCAGGCTGTCCAGGTCTCGTCTCACGTCGCCCTCTTGCTCTATTAGATTGCCACAAAGCGCAGGCCCCGGCCCGCGAAAATTTACTTGCCTTTTTCCTCATTCATCCACTGTTGCGATTTTGTCTCAAGCGTGTTCAATTCCTTGCGCACGCGTTCCCCCAACCGAGACGGAGTCACCTGGATGCTCACATGGAGTGCACCGAAGAAGTATCGCGGCAGGCGGGCTTCCGTCAACCACGCTGTTTGGGGGAAGAACGCGACCGTAACCAGAATGCAGAGCGTGACGAAAACCAGGCCCTCTACGAAGCCAAAGAGCGCACCGGCAAACCGGTCGAGACAACCCAGTCCAACCTTCTCGAAGAATTTCGCAAGCAGCGATCCGAGAATGGCAGCGACCGCCATCACGAGAAACGCGATGAACAGAAATGACACAGCGTTAGCGATCTCGATGGAGTGGATAAATCTCTTGAGGAAGCCTGCTACACGCCAGTAGTTCCATGATGCGAGCGCTACGCCTGCGATAAGGCCGGCGAGAGAAAAGACTGAACGAAAGAATCCGCGCGCAAGGCCTGCCAGCACTGAACCTGCCAGCACGATCACGATGATCCAGTCAACCAGTGTCAGCCCGCCAACGTACATGGGTTCCTGTCCTCGCTCAGGTTGAGTAGATTCGTCGTGCGAAGGATCATTTCGTCACGTCCAGATCGCGACCCGTCAATCGCCGGAATGCTTCGAGGTATTTTTCGAGTGTACGACGGACCACCTCGTCTGGCAGAGCGGGCGCGGGCGCCTGCTTATTCCAGTGAATGCTCTCGAGGTAGTCACGGACGAATTGCTTGTCGAAGCTCGGCTGGGCTCCGCCTGGCTTCCATTGCGAGGCTTCCCAGAAGCGGGACGAGTCCGGAGTAAGCACTTCATCGGCCAGAACGATATTGTCTCCAACCTTGCCGAATTCGAATTTGGTGTCGGCGAGAATCAGGCCCTTTGATTCGGCATGTTTGCCAGCCTTTCTGTAGATGGCGAGAGTCAGATCGCGAAGCTCTTTTGCGACCTCCGCGCCAACCGTCTTTTCAACGGCTGCAAACGAGATGTTCTCGTCATGTGTGCCGTCCTGGCTCTTGGTGGATGGCGTGAACAGAGACTCGGGAAGACGCGATCCGTCCTGCAGGCCATCAGGTAGTGCGATGCCGCAGAGGGCTCCATTTGTCTTGTACTCTTTCCAGCCGGAGCCGGCTATGTATCCGCGTGCAACGCATTCAACAGGAAACATCTGTGCCCGCTTGACGAGCATGGAGCGGCCTTCCAACTGGTCAGCATAGTGATGCAGAGGCTCGGGGAAGTCCTCAACGTCAGTGGCAATGAGGTGATTGGGAACGATGTCGCGGACGAGGTCAAACCAGAAGAGCGAGATTTGGGTGAGGATCTTGCCTTTACCCGGGATGCCGCTGCCGAGCACATGGTCGAATGCGGAGATCCGGTCGGTCGCGACCATCAGCAGCGCGTCACCGACTGCATACAGATCGCGAACCTTGCCGCGGCCGATCAGGGGCGTGGCGCCCAGGTCTGTCTTAAGGAGAGTTGTCATGGAAGGCCTTACCTCGGGCTGGAGCTCAGTATATGAAAATGATGCCTCTTGATCGCGTGGCTCTGTGTTCATCGCCGCGCCGTGAACCCTCGATTTTCGAGGGCGCGGCTCGCTTTGTCAAACGCAACAGAACCAACAAATTGACTGGTGCGAAACGCATGTCGGGGTTTCGTGCGGGATTCCCACAATGCTCTGTGACGACCGTCACGGAGCGGGAAGCAGAGATGGGCGAAACTCCAATTGTCATCAAGGTTCGGGAGCCCGTCAGAAGGCCCCTTTGAGCCGGATGGCACGAGGCAGCAGTGGAAAGGGGAAGCCGCGGCTCGCTTCGTTCTATAGGGATCGCCAGTAGCCGCGTACTACCGACCTCCAGTGCCGGCTACTGGTCCCCGTCTTGATCTTGTGATATTCAATACAAGCGCCTCCGAAGCGACGAATTCCTTCGGGGGCGAATTTTTGTTTGCAGCGCCTACCCGTCACAACTGTCGAACAAGGACCTATGAAACGACGGGGAATCTGTAAGGATGAGCGAGGGATTTCAAACTGACCTAAGTGGAGATGCCATGTTCACCTTCCTGCTTCCCCTGGTGATGTTCCCATTCGTTGCCTCTCCTGCTGTTTCCAATCCGATGCCACAGCCGAATTCTTCTGGCAACGCGCAGAATTCCGCCGCAGCAGGTTCCGCAGCGAACCTGGATGCTGCTTCGACTGAAATGCAGGGTTTAGTCCATGCCATCTCCGGTCGTTGGGTAATCGATTTGAAGTTTGAACCGAGTTCGGAGATGCCGAATGGTGCAAACGGTAAGGGTGAGGAATTGTGGAAGCCCCTTGCGGATGGTCTTGTGCTCTCCGACGAGGAAAAGATTCAACTGCCGCAAGCTACGGTTCACCTGCTTGGCTTGATCTGGTGGGATCAAACGAGCAAGGAGTTCCGAGGGATGGAGTGCATCAATCAAAATACGCATGCCTGCAACGCGAAGGCCGCTGCTTCGCAGGATGTTGCGATCAAGTGGGACGGGAGGCAACTTACGATTGAAGAACCACAGACTTCTGCGGATGGGAAAAGGGCGCTCTGGCACGAGACGTTCTCCGAGATCACTCCGACGTCCTTCCTGCAGGTCGGTGAGACCTGGGAGTCCGGGGGACGGCACCGAAAAGTGGTGACAGTACATGGCACCCGCGTTCCCGAGTAGCGACCCCATTTTCAGGATTGTGGGACGAAGCAGAAATTCTGCTTTCGAATGTCGTTGGAGGCGGGTAGTATTTCGGTTGCTTCTCAGCTCGCCCGCTTGTTCGCTAGAAATTGCTTTCGGAGGTCAATCGATGCCGAATCCCCGCTCGTCTCGCTACTCCTGCCGCGTTCTCGCAGCCATAGCCGTTTTCACCCTCGCTGCAACTGCCGCAATCGCGCAGGTCCGCGACTACACGCGAATCGTAGTTTTTGGCGACTCGCTTTCTGATACCGGGAACGTAGCGCATCTCACCTTCGCGAAGTATGGAATTCCTGTTCCTAGCCCCATCGGCGGCAACTATACCCTTGGCCGGTTTACCGACGGTTATGACACTATCCCCGCCGCTCAAAACTATTTCGGAGTGTGGGTCGAGCAGCTCTCGGCCTCGATCCCTTCGCATCCAGCTGTGACGAACTCGCTGGATGGAGGAACGAACTACTCTTACGGGTTTGCTCTAACGGGTGGTGGCACGAGCACTCTGCAACTCGCGGGCGGGCAAGTCACGGTTGACGTCGAGAATATGGGTCGGCAAATCACGGATTACCTTTCAACGCATCCGAAGATCAACAGCAAGACCCTGTTCGTGGTCTGGGGCGGCTCAAATGACGTGCTCAATGCGACGTCGCCGACGCAGGTGGTAACTGCGGCCATCCAGGAGACCCTCGACATTCAGCGGCTCATTGCCGCGGGGGCAACGCAGATTCTTGTGCTGAACCTGCCGCCGCTGGGCCTCACGCCCCGTCTGAATGGGTCTTTGACAGCATCGCAGACTGCGAACGCCGCTTCGGCACTCTATAACTCATGGCTGGGGACCGGCATCGCTGTTCTGAGAGATTTATACCGCTGGCATCATGTTGCGATTTATCAGGTGAACGTGTTTTCGCTGTTCACGCAGATCGTGGCGAATCCCGGCGCGGTCTCCCTGGGCAATATCACCGATTCAGCGCAGAATATCTTCGCTGTGAACCCGGATACGTATCTGTTCTGGGATGACCTTCACCCGACCACGCGGGGCCACAACCTCGTTTCTGAGGCGGCGCTACAGGCTTTGCCGTCGCAATGAGAGACCTCCGCCGTCAAACCTGCTGGCACCTTCTTCACTGAAATAATCCTTAGCGGGTCGCCTCTCGAATCGGCCCGCACTCCCTTCCTCGAGCGTTCCTCCCTCCCCATCTTGTCCGACACACCCATTAGTGACCGGAATCACTGAGACCTCACCCCGTCGGCCCAAACTGGGTGTGCCACCAATCGCGACTCGCCGTCAGGAGCTAGGCCGGCCTCGGCGTGGCGGCGACGCACAAGATCGTTTAGCGATGCCTTAGCTCGAAGGAGAAGCGATGATCGAACTGCTCGAAGTACGCATGGAGATTCCTGAAGACACAAACATCATCATCGGCCAGTCGCATTTCATCAAGACAGTCGAGGACCTGTATGAAGCTATGGTCCACACGCCACAAGCACGATTCGGGCTGGCATTCAACGAGAGCTCGGGCGAATGCCTGATACGCAGTGAGGGAAACGACGATGATCTGCGTCAGGCAGCAATCCACAACGCGCAACTGATCGCCGCAGGGCATGTATTCGTTCTCTTGATACAAAACGCGTATCCGATCAATGTGCTTCATGCAATCCGCAATGTCCCGGAGGTATGCACGGTGTTTTGCGCGACCGCGAATCCTGTGGAGGTCGTCGTGGCGCAGAGTGAGCAGGGAAGGGGAGTCTTGGGCGTGATTGACGGAAGCTCACCGAAAGGAGTGGAAGACGAAACCGGTGTCGCCTGGCGGCACGAGATCCTTCGCAAGTTCGGCTATAAACGCTAGCCCTCTTCCCCGCTCGGCGCAGAGGGTTGGCCAACAATACGGCCCAGCAAAGGAGGTATCAAATGGCACTCGCTAGTTTGCTGAATTACCTGGATGAAAACGAAGTCCGCTACGTAATCCTCTATCACTCTCCGGCGTATACCGCGCAGGGGATCGCCGGTCTGGCGCACATCCCCGGACAGGAGCTGGCCAAGACAGTGATCGTGCTGCTTGACGGCAAGCTGGTGATGGCGGTGCTGCCCGCCAAGTATCACGTCGATCTGATGCTGCTGAGAAAACGGGCGAAGGCGAAGACGGTTGAGCTCGCGTCGGAAGAGGATTTCCAGAGCCGGTTTGCCGGATGCGAAACCGGCGCAATGCCTCCATTTGGCAATCTATTCGGTGTTCCCGTGTACGCCGATATGACGCTCGAAAAGGACTCAGTGATTGCATTCAATGCCGGCACTCATCGAGAGCTGATTCGCATGTCGTGGGCAGACTACAAGAAGCTGGTGCAGCCAACGATGATGAGCTTCGCAACCGTGCACTCCGCGGAAGCTGCATAGTCCTGTTCTTGGAGGAATCGTGGATCAAGAGAAGCACTGCAACAAACAGCCGAAGATCCGAATTGTTCAGCACACAACAACAGGCGGCCTCTGGCTGGCCGCCTGGCTGTTTACCATTGGATTTCTCAAGCTGACGTTCTGGAAGAGCGTGTGGGCTGTGGTGATCTGGCCGTATTACCTTGGCACCCACTGGTCGCCCAAATAGCTTCCGCCTAAGCCGTTGCTCGCTGCTGCTCATGCCCGAGCTTTACGCTTACCACCTTGGAGACGCCGGGCTCCTGCATGGTGACGCCGTAAATCATATCGGCGGCGTGCATCATGCGCTTGGAGTGGGTGACCAGGAGGAACTGCGTTTCCTTGCTCAGCGTCCGGAGCAGATCGGCGAGTCGGCCGACGTTGGTTTCGTCGAGAGCGGCGTCGACTTCGTCGAGTACGCAGAAAGGGCTCGGCTGGAACTGGAAGATGCCGACGAGCAGAGAAATAGCGGTGAGGGCCTTTTCGCCGCCCGAGAGCAGCAGAACGTTCTGCAATTTCTTGCCCGGAGGCGAGGCGACGATTTCGAGGCCGCTTTCGGCCTGGTTCTCCACATCGGTGAGGCGCAGGAATGCCTGGCCGCCATGGAAGAGCTTGGTGAACACGTGGCCGAAGTTCTCGTTGATACGAGCGAACGCTTCGTCGAACTTCTCGCGTGAGATCTGGTCGATTTCCTTGATGGTTTGCTGCGTATTCTCGATGGACTCCATCAGATCCTTGCGCTGAGTCTCGAGGAACGAGTGGCGCTCCGCTGTCTCCTTGTACTCGTCCAGGGCCATCATGTTCACGGGGCCCATCTGCTCGAGCTTTTGCTTCAAGGTACGGCATGTGTCTTCTTCGATCGCCAGCGGCTCATCGGCAATGCGAACGATCTCCTGGTCGGCGCGCAGCTCGGCAGCTTCTATATTGACCTCGGTGAGACAGCTTGCTTCCAGGTGCTCGAGGTCTGACCTCAGCTTGGCCGCCTGGCTGGCGCGCCCGCTGCGCTCATCGCGCAACTGGTCGAGGGCGGCGCGAGCTGCTTTGAGCCGCGTTTCCATCTCGGCAAGCTGGTGACGAACTTGATGGGCTTGCGCAGCAATGGATTCGGCCTGCGCGAGAGCTTCTGCCTTCTGGGTGGCGAGTTCCTGTTCGCGCTGGGCAAGGGCAGCCGTCTCTGTGATGCGCTGCTCGCGCTCGGACTCGGCAGATGCCCGCTGCTGTTCGATCGCCATCACGCGGCGCTCGAGATCAGCGTGCAGGCGGTCGATGCGCTGAAAAGCTGCCTCGGCGCCGCGACGGCGCTCTTCAAGGCCTGCGAGCTCGGCGGTGAGCCGGGCTGCGTCCTGCTGGAGCGTTTCGCGATTCTGCCGCATCGTGGAGAGCTGGTTCTGCTGTTCTTCAAGGCCAACTTCGGCGGCGGCGTGCTCTGATTCGAGGCGAACCGCTTCTTCACGCTTCTGCTCGATGATGGAGTGTTTGGCCTGGCGCGCTTCCTTGTTACGCTCGGCTTGAGTCATCCACTCCTGCAGACGGCGCTCGATGCGCTGCGCTTCGTTCTCCATGTGTTTGAGCGCCGCGCCCTGGTCGGCTGCTTCGCGCTCGGCATTACGGCGTTCTTCGCTGCGTGCTTCGAGCCGGGCAGCAACTTCTTCGATCTGCCTGGTTAGAGCTGCCGCTTCGAATTCGGCCTTGGCCAGGTCACTCTCGATAGCAGCGAGGCGAATCTCGGTTTCGCGAAGTTCGCGCTTAAGGACGAGCGGACCCTGGCTTGCGGGCTTGCCGCCTGTCACCGTGGCGTTGTGGAAGCATTCGCCTTCCGGCGTCAGGAAGTAGGCGTGCGCATGGTCGTTAGCCATGTTCTGTGCGAGTTCGGCAGATTCGACCAGATAGCCATCGCGCAGCTTGGGAAGGATCGTCTCGAGCGTGTGGCCGAAGCCGTTGAGAAGCCGGACCTGTTCACGCAGGGGAGTGACGCCCGGAGCATTGATCTTGTCAGTGTATCCGTTGCCTCCGTGTCCGTGGCTGCTTTCGGGATGAATCAGGAAGGTAGCGCGGCCATCGACACTGGTCTTGAGTACGCGCACGCCTTCTTCAGCTGCATGCCAGCTCTTGACGACGACGTAGTTGAGTTCGTCACGAAGGAACTCGTCGACGACACCTTCGTGCTCGCCGGCGACTTCGATGAAGTCGGCCAAGGTCCCAACCGGTGTAGACCCGTTCTGGAGTGCCCCGGGCCTGAGGAGCTTGCGGACGGTTTCGGTGGAGTAGCTGTGGTCGCGAATGAGCGATTGCAGCGAGTCGCGCCGACCGGCAACGCCGGCCATATCGCTGCGAAGCTTGTTCGCTTGGGCGCGAACGGTGGCTTCCTCAGAGCGGCGGGCCTGCAGGGTCTCACGAAGTTCGGCGATTTCGCTCTCTAAATTCTTGAGCGTCTCGGCAGCAGACTCGAAGTTCAGTCGTGCCTGGCCGCTTTGTACGCCGAGGCTCTCCTGCTCATTACGCGCCTGATTCATCTCGGCATTGAGCCGCTCGGCTTCCCGATCGAGGGCGGCGAGGCTTTCCTCCGCCTGAGCAGTGCTGTTGCGGGCATTGCCGGCCAAGGTGAGCAGATGCATTGCGTGGCGGCGGTGACTTTCAAGCTGGCGCTCGGCATTGAAAACTTCTTCTGCAGCGGTGCGCGCTTCGTGCTGGCGAGCCTGAACCTTCTCATGGAAGGCGTGCGCCTCGCCGGCTGCGGTCTCGAGGAAGGCTTTCTGCTGCTGGCGCTCTTCAGCGATCGTACCGAGCTGGGTCTTTGTCGTTTCGAGTTCGCCCGCGGCTGCTGCGATGCGCGCTTCAAGCTCGCTCACGCGCTCCCCGTTGCTGCGCTGGCGGGCCGCGGCACGCTCCAGTTCGACGGCGGAGGAGTTGGCTCGGTTCTGCGCCTCCTGGCCTGCGCGATCGAGCTCATATCCACGCTCGGTGAGCGCGTGCTGGCTGGTTTCGGCAGTTTCGATCTCGAGTGCACCGGCTGTGATTTGTTCTGCGAATGCCGCGATCTCGTGCTCGAGGCGCGACTGTTCAGCGTCCATCAAAGCCATGCGGCTCGATAGAACTACGCGAAGGCGTCCGCGCAATTCATCGCGAACCTGGGCGAATCGCTCGGCCTTGGATGCCTGCCGTTTGAGGCTGTTCATCTGTCGGGTGACTTCTTCAAAGATGTCGTCAACTCGAGCGAGGTTCTGCTTAGAGCTTTCGAGACGAAGTTCGGCGAGCCGCTTCTTGGTTTTGAAGCGCGTGATGCCGGCGGCCTCTTCAATGATCGCGCGACGGTCGTGCGGCTTGGAGCTGAGCAGCTGGCCGATTCGCTCCTGGCCGATGATCGCGTAACTCTCCGGGCCAAGGCCGGTGCCCATGAAGATGTCCTGGATATCGCGCAGGCGGCAGAGCTTGCCGTTCAGTAGGTATTCGCTTTCACCTGTGCGGAAAAGTCGCCGTGTGATGACCACCTCGCCCTTCTGAGGAGTGCGGTTGAATTTGCGCCGGCGGATCTTAAGGACAACCGGCTGTGGACCGTTTGCGCTCACTTCGGCGTTTGCTTCCACGATCGGCGGCACCGAGGCGGTGTCATCCGCTGAAGTTTCGTCCTCCTCTACCAGCCCCGGCTGCTCGGCGGCGATAATCTCTTCGGCTTCGGCGGCCTTCTGACGACGAAGTTCTTCTTCGTCCCAGTCAGCGGGACTCTCGTGGTCTACGGTAACCTCGGGCTCGACGGGGATCGGGCCGTCATAGGCGTCAGGGTCGACCATCGTGATGGTGACTTCGGCCATGCCGAGCGGCTTGCGTTCGCGGGTTCCGGCAAAGATGACGTCCTGCATGCTGCCGCCGCGGAGGCTCTTTGCGCTTTGCTCGCCGAGAACCCAGCTGACACCATCGAGGATGTTGGACTTTCCGCACCCGTTCGGCCCCACCACGACGGCGATTCCTGTCCCCGGCACCGTCAGTTCGGTACGGTCACAAAAGCTCTTGAAGCCGAGGATGTGGATTTTTTTCAGTTTCATCATGCTCTCTCCGGGTCAGCAGAATACGAACGGGATTACCGAAGTCGGCTGGGACCATGGTTCCGACAAGGCGGTTTGCCTGTGGAGAATGGTGGACCGGCGCCGACTTCACGCCTTGAAGGGGACTAGTCCTCTTCGATTACAGACTGTATTGACCTCAAAAGTCAGGGTCAATCTCATCAGGGGGTTCTTTTGTGGATAAGGGGGGCCCGAATCCACATTCTCCGTTTATCTTAGGCTTTTTTCGGTAATGAGGGCAGTTTTCTTGCGTTTAGGCGGATTTTTCCACAGGAAAGAATGCAACCCGAATGGGGCAAAAACTTTGCGGAGTTATCTAAGGTGTAATCGCCGTCCAAGCCCTTCGAGACTGGTTCTGGAACCCGGCCGAACTGACAGATCGGGCCGGACAGTGCGAGTTCAGGCGAAGCTGACGGCCTTGCGGATGACCTTTTCGACGGCCCTGAGTGCCTGACCTCTCGGGAATCCCGGTCGGCTTGCGAGCCTGATCGTCCGGTGCGAGCGACCTGCGAGGGGGACCAGGACTATACCCCGTGTCTTGAGTGAATCGGCGGCTAAGGCAGGAATGAGAGTTGAGCCGTACCCGGCAGCAACTAGGTTCACCAGCGTTTCGAGTGTGGCAGCCTGCATAGCGCCTTGCAACCCACCCCGGATGTGGGTGTGTCCATGCTTCATTCCGCAGGCAGCAAGTGCGTGATTGGCGAGGCAGTGTCCGTCGGCCAGGAGGAGCAGTTCCTCTTTAAGGGATTGCTCATCTACTTTCTTTGCGGTGGCAAGGCGGTGATTTCTGGGCAGGGCAGCAAGAAGAGGCTCGTCAAAAAGGACGATCTCGGTGATCTCAGGTGCATCGGTCTCGGTGGCAAGCAGCGCAGCATCGAGTTTATGGTTCCGGAGGTTGTCCACGAGGACACGTGTCTGGTCTTCCCAAAGTTCGATCGTGAGGCCAGGATAGCCCTGCTTCAATGGCTTCAAGATGAGGGGCAGCAGATAAGGCGCGAGTGTAGGAATGGCGCCCAACTTCAGAGGGCCGATGAGCGGGTCGCGCGCGGCGCGCGCGACGGCTTCGATCTGGGCTGCTTCGGCAAGGGCGCGTCGGGCATGGAGGAGTATCTGGCTGCCCGCAGGCGTAAGCGCAACGCGCTTGTTGGTGCGCTCGAGCAGAGTGACGCCCAGCTCTTCTTCCAGCTTTTTGATCTGACTGCTGAGCGTCGGCTGGCTTGCGTGACAGGCTTCCGCTGCCCGGCCGAAGTGCCGATGCTCTGCGATTGCGACGAGGTAGCGGAGTTCCTGGAGATTCATAACGTCAGTTCACACTCTGATTAGTTCTGATGAGAACCATGAACTCATGGTCCAATCATAGACCGCGACAATCATCATCGTAGAAACAATTGATTTGCCTTATCAAGGCCCCTCCCTCTACCTTTACCTGAGACGCGACGTGTATCTGCCGGGAATTCCCCCGGAATCCTCTCCCTCCCAACCAGAATCAAGGAGAACAGATGTCTGACGAATCCAAATGCCCGTTTTCGGGCGACATGCTCAAGCACACCGCTGCCGGCGGAGACAGCAACCGCAACTGGTGGCCGAATTCACTGAATGTCGCGATTCTTCATCAGCAATCCTCACTTTCCAATCCCATGGCGGCTGAGTTCGACTACGCACGGGAGTTCAAGACCCTCGATCTCGATGCAGTCGTCAAGGACCTGACCGCGCTCATGACCGACTCGCAGGACTGGTGGCCGGCGGACTTCGGCCACTATGGTCCTCTGTTCATTCGCATGGCGTGGCACTCGGCTGGTACCTATCGTATTTACGATGGCCGTGGCGGTGGAGGCAAAGGCGCACAGCGCTTCGCTCCTCTGAACAGCTGGCCAGACAATGGCAACCTCGACAAGGCCCGGCGTCTTCTCTGGCCCATCAAACAGAAGTACGGGCGCAAGCTTTCGTGGGGCGATCTGATGATTCTGGCCGGCAATGTAGCGCTCGAGTCGATGGGATTCAAGACCTTCGGCTTCGGCGGCGGTCGCGCGGACATTTGGGAGCCGGAGCTGGACATCGACTGGGGTCCGGAGACCACGTGGCTTGGCGATGAACGGTACAAGGGGGATCGCGAACTCGCGAATCCGCTGGCAGCCGTGCAGATGGGTCTGATTTATGTGAACCCCGAGGGTCCGAACGGCAATCCTGACCCGTTACAGTCGGCTCGCGATATTCGTGAGACGTTCGGCCGCATGGCGATGAATGATTATGAGACCGTTGCCTTGATCGCAGGCGGACATACATTCGGCAAGACTCACGGTGCAGCGAGCGCGAGCTATGTCGGTCCCGAGCCCGAGGGTGCGTTGCTAGAGGACATGGGGCTGGGATGGAAGAACACGTTCGAGACCGGCGTGGGCGCGCACGCGATCACGAGCGGACTGGAAGGCATCTGGACGCCGACTCCAACGAAGTGGGACAACAGCTTCTTTGAAAC
>DATJEO010000049.1:0-25384 GCA_035496515.1 Occallatibacter sp. | reverse complement strand
CCGAACTCTCCGATTCAGGGACTCGGGTAGCGATCAACTTGTTGTCCTTGACCCCGAGCCGCGCCTGGAACCATAAGGTGTCGGGCGCGTTGACATTGAAATTCGGGCTTGAAGGAGTGCCATTCACGTTGCGCGGAAACTGCGCGTTTTTTGCCGAGGGCAAGGTACTGCTGCAGCCATCAACAGTCAGTTGCAGACTTAAATAGCGTCCCCGCATGAGGAGATATGGATCGTAGGAGGAGGCGCGCGTCCACACTCGCGGACAGGTAGCGCGTTGGTAGAAATACTTGAGCGCCACGGTCGAAACGATGGCTACCTGAATGACGAGCAGAGTAATGGATACTCGAGAGAATCTCATCGTGCCTCCTGGAGCGGCGCGGAGGTTTGTGCGATGTGGGCAAGCAAGCCGCGACGGGTTTTCTCAAGCGCCCATCCGCCAGCGAGAAAGAGTACGCCGAGACCGATGAGTCCGAGCGAGCGTCCGAATTTGTCGAAGATATTGCTGAAGTAAAACCACGCGACTGTAGCGCCAAAGCCAATCACGCCCAGGTTGACCAGGCCGCGGCTGGCCTGCCGGACGCCCCACCATATAAGGAAGACGCAAAAGCCCGCGACCAGCGCATGCGCCATGAGGTTCGGTTCCGTTCGCGTGTAGGAGTTGTATGTGGTGCCGTACTGATAGCGGTATGTCCACACGCGCTCGCACCACGGCAGGGCTATGACGAAGGCGACGGCCGCGAGCACGGGGATTGTGGCCTTCCGCATGCGAGCGAGCGAGAAGAGCAGCGGAATGGCGGCAATGATGATCCATCCCCATACTCGGGTGTGCAGTTGCGGGTACGGCTGCATGCCATACCACGATCCCCAGCTCTCTAACAGCAGAAAGACTCCGACTACGGCGGCGATCGCTGAAAGGCCAAAGAGCACGCCCCGGACGATCCGACGTTGCGTGTCGATGAAGAACGTGAGATAGAGGACGGCCCAGACAAAGAGAAAGCGCCCCAAGTAGACATCCGAGCCGATGCGGTTCTCCGCGGCATAGGACCACTCGCAAATCAGCCACGCGGGTATAAGCAGCAGCGAGAGGGTCTGCTGAGCCTGATCGCGAAGAAGTATCCAGCCACAGAGAGCAGCAATGGCCCACAGGAGAACGGCAGCAGGCCAGTGCTCCTGAATGTTGAAGATCTGGCCCACGAGCGCGATGGCGGCGCCAGTTGAGAACGTGCCAACCGCGTGCAGAGTGCTGGAGGTGGCCGGATACTTGTCGCGCGTGATTGCTCCGCCGAGGTGGAAGATGGTGACCATGGCCATGACCAGCACATAGCGCATGCCGGGGCCAAGCTGATCCCAGTGGGAGGAGACGAAAAGAATGATTCCGCTGGCGAGCAGGATCCCGCCGAGGATCAGTGCTACCCTTCCCTGCCATGCCAGCCCCGATTCGCGGGCAGTGCTCTTCGGTTCAGGGGCGGGTGGCAGCGCTGCTGGTTTCTGTGCGGACTCCCAGGAGCGAATGCGGGAGGCAGTAACTGCGTCGAGAACGCCCGCGGATAGCCAGCGGTTCAGGTACGATTCGTAGTCAATCATGATCGTTGCGCACCATTAAAGCACAGGGCCAGTGAAATTGATCGCTGAAGAATCATCAGTCGATCCGGATTCCTCCGGAGGCGATCTGGAGTTGAGATTAGGCGTCATCAGCGTGCGAGAGAGCCGATTCCATACAGTTTTCCAAGTGTCACAAGAGCTGCGGCTTCACATTGCTCTTGGCCACCTGATCTGGGCCGCGATGAGCCGATTTCAGCGCGACCTGCGCGTATCTGAGTGACGCTGCCTCACTGAGCCGCAGGCAGCGTGATACCTGCCGGACCGGGAGGCCGTCCGGATGAGGAGATACACATGACAAAGCTTGTTTTGAGGATTACCTGGACCATCGTTTATTGCGTTTTGATTTCAGGCGCCGGCATCCTGTTTGCGGATCGCCCGGAGGGCTCGCGTCCCGCCACGGATACGGAACAGCAGAGCTATCTCTCGACATGCAGGCGCTGAAGACGGCAATTCCGAACGCGCCAGATGGCGGCTGTTCGGGCACTCAGGAGCCAAGGCGGCCGTGGACAGCCGCTAAAGACGAAACAATTCTAAAAAAATAGTTCCCATAGGTGAGCCGGTTTCCCGAGGCTCTGCGCGTTAACAAGTGAACGAGATTTCAGAGGCCGACGGAGATTGATACGGATCCGGTCCTTCCCCTGGTCCCGGCCTCTTCCCCGATCAAGGAGCAGTAGAAATGGCAAACATCAGTCATGACGCTGTGCTTTCTGCGGCATGGATGCTGATGCGCCGCGCAAGGGAGGCGGGCTCAGCGACGGACCGGAGCGACACATCCGCGCCGGGTGCGAATCAGGCTACAGAAATCAAATTGAGCGGTCAGGCCTACACGAAGGAGGCAGTTAGGAAACTGATCTCCGCCTACCTCGATACGCCGACACATCTGTCCACCACTCTTCCCAGCTGGTAGCACCAGCTCATTGCACATCTAAAGGAGACGCACACATGGAAACGCTCGTAGCGCAACAGACCCTTGATTCAATCGAAGCTCCGGTAATCGCGGCTGGAGCAGCACCGGCGAGGAACCCACAGGAGCTTTTACTCCAGACGGGACTGGCGTATATCGCCTCGGCGTGTCTCAACACCGCGGTGAAGCTGAGGATCCCGGACCTGATCGGTGACGGCTCGACAGACGTTGACAAGCTTGCGCTGGAATCGGCAACCGATCCGGATTATCTGTACAGGATTCTGCGAGTGCTGGAGGTGAGCCAAATCGTTGCTCGCACCTCTGCCCGCAGCTACAAACTGAGGGACGCGGGACAACTGCTGCGGCGAGGTGTTCCGGGATCGATGGCCGATTGCATTGAGTGGATTGCAGACCCTCTGCATCTGAAGCTCTACAGCGAACTCAAGGGCAGCGTGGAAGAGGGGAAGACCACCTTCGATCAGGTCTATGGCGAGCCGTTCTTCAACTGGCTTTCGAAGGCTGAGAACAAGGACGAGGCTGCGGTCTTCAACAACGCAATGACCAGCATCAGCGAGATGTGCATTCCGGCTTTCCTTGAGGCATACGACTTCGGCGGCTTCAACAAGATTGTCGATGTAGGCGGAGGGCACGGTGCGCTGCTGCGGTCGATTCTGCATGCGAATCCCGCAGCCCAGGGAGTTGTGGCGGAAATGGCTGCGGTGATTCCCGCAACCAGGAGGGCGATTGCGGAAGACCGGCTGGCGAATCGCTGCGAAGCCACCGAGTGCAACTTCTTCGAAGCTGTTCCGGAAGGCGGCGATTGCTACTTGATGAAGCACATCGTGCACGACTGGGCAGATGGAGCTGCTATTCAGCTTCTGCGGAACATCCGCAGTGTCATCTCCGCGAATGGGAAGCTGGTGCTTGCAGAGGGTGTGCTCGACGATAGCGCCGATCCGCATCCAGGAAAGCTGCTGGACATCGAGATGATGGCATTTGTCGGAGGCAAGGAACGGACGCGGAGCGAGTTCCAGCAGCTTCTGCATTCGGCGGGATTCGCACTGGAGAGGATCATCCCCACTCGATCGCCTCTGTGCCTGCTCGAAGCGCGGCCTATCTGATCGGGAGAAATAGCTCGCGCCGCTGCATCCGTGAGGTGCCGGCGCGAGAATCCAGTTCGAAATCAACTCAGACAATCTGGTTTCGGTGCGGCACTCACAGGTAGTGTCAGCACTCACGTCACGAAGGCAACGCGCATTGGGAAACCTGAAGGAGAATGCAATGGCAATTACCGCCCCTGTTCCGTTGATCAGTGTTGCTGAGAAATCTTCGTTTGTGCGAGTCCTGGAAAAGTATTTCTACCTCTCCATGTCCCTCTTGATCGCCGTAGTTGTGTTCTGGGGGTTCAGCCACACGGTAAACAAGAACCTGATCCATCCCGACATTGAGCGGCCGTGGATTCTGTGGGTGCACGGGATCGTCTTTTCAAGCTGGCTGCTGTTTTTCATCATGCAGTCCGCGCTGGTGCGCGCCCGCAGTGTGCGCTGGCATCGGAACGTGGGATGGTTCGGCGCTGTTCTGGGCGTGTCGATGATCTACCTGGGAATCTCGACCACGCTGAGCATGGCGAGGTTCTACCTGCACCAGTTCCACCGCACCGAGGCGAACTTTCTCATCGTGCCGTTCTGGGATATCACGTGCTTTGCGGTATGCTTCGCGCTTGCGATCGCCTGGCGGAAGAAGCCGGAACATCACCGCCGGATGATGCTGTTGGCAACCTGCGCACTTACCGCTGCCGGCTGGGGACGCTTTCCCCTTCTATCGAATGGCGGATTCTATGCCGGGGTGGACTTCCTGCTTGTCATTGGGATCGTGCGGGATCTGATCGTGAACCGGCGCATCCACGCTGTGTACAAGGCCGGCCTGCCGCTCTTCGTGGCAGGACAGGCGTTCGCGCTGTTCGTGGTGATCACCAAGCCCGAGTGGTGGATGAAGTTCGCGTTCGCGATCGTGGGGTAACCGTCCCGCGACGCTGCGACGCACTGACGAGGTTTGGATAGCTGCTCATCTTGAGTGGGGCCACATCTCCAGCCGGTTCTATGATCGTGATTGACACCTTTTATGCGATTCGAGATCATCACGATCTTTCCCGGGTTCTTCGAAGGAATATTCGAGCACGGGATCGTGCGGCGTGCGCAGGTTGAAGGGCTGGTCAGCGTGAGCGTGCACGATCTGCGCGCGTTCACGCACGATCGGCATCGTACGGTAGACGACCGGCCATTTGGCGGTGGCGAGGGCATGGTGCTGAAGCCGGAACCGCTGGCCGAGGCGCTTGCGTCGATTGGGATTCCTCCCCTTGCCGATCGTGCGGCCGAACCGGAGACTACCAGGCCGCGCGTCATTCTCATGTCCGCACAGGGGCGTCCGTTGACCCAGGCAGTAGCGCGAGAGCTTGCGACGATGCCGCGCATCGTGTTGATCTGCGGACGCTATGAAGGCGTGGACGAGCGCATCAATGAGCTCTACTGCGATATGGAGCTTTCGATCGGCGACTACGTGCTGAGCGGCGGAGAACTGGCGGCGGCCGTCGTAGTCGATACAGTGATGCGTCTTGTGCCAGGCGTATTGGGTAACGAGGCTTCAGGCGAGTTCGAGAGCTTTGGCATCGGCGATTCTGAGATCGCAGTGGATGTGGAGGGAGTGCCACGGTCGCAACACGGATCGGGCGGGCTGCTGGACTATCCGCACTACACGCGGCCTGCCGAATTCGCTGGACTGCGCGCGCCGGAGGTGCTGATGAACGGCGATCACCAGCAGATCAGGCGGTGGCGCAGAGAGCAGCAGTTGCGCAAGACCCTGCGGAATCGGCCTGACCTCTTGAACGCTGCCTCTCTGAGCGGTGATGATCAGCGCCTGCTGGATGCGATCCGCGGAGAAGGTGAAAAGTGAATATCTCGGCGCCCCTGGAAATCGCAGCGTGGGTTGTTCTCGGCATCTGCTGGATCGCCTGGATACTGGCCTTTGTACGCCCACGGCGACGTGCCGCAGGCAAGAAGAAGGTGGTTCGGGCAGCGTCGTCACGCATTGGTATCGGACTTGTCATGCTCGGGTATGCCTGCGTTTGGACATTCGTATTTCCGAAGGGGTTTCACAAGTCCGAGGCATCTCTCGTAGCGTCGATGGTCGTCGGGCCCCTGGCTGTGGTGCTGGCGTGGATGGCAACGCGACATTTGGACAAGCAGTGGCGCTTCGAAGCGGCGTTGAGTGAAGATCACGAGCTGATCACCACCGGGCCGTATCGGTGGATTCGGAACCCGATTTACACGTCGATGTTCGGGATGCTGTTGCAAACGGGGCTGGTAAAGGCTTGGTGGCCTCTGCTGGCCGCCGCACTCATCTTCTATGTCGTCGGTACAGAGATCCGGGTTCGCGCTGAAGAGAAGTTGCTGGCCGACCGCTTTGGCGAGACCTACGCGAGATATCGTGCGACGACGAGGGCCTACCTTCCGTTTGTGCGGTGAGCCCGGCCCGAACCCCTGGACTGATCGGCTTTGGCACAAGGTCAAGAAATTGTCGCAAAAACGGTCACTCTGTACCTTGACAAGTTCAATCGAATGCTGGAGTTACGAAGGGTACAGTTACCAAAGGCTGTGAGCCTGAGCGCTTAAATAACAAAAGTATTATCTGATCCTAAGTCACTTAGTTTCAATGATATCGCCGGCAATGTTAGAGAAGGCCGGTCGCCGCGTCCGCTGGCCTTTTTGGCATATTGATCCAAAACAGGAACCCTTCATTACGTAAGTGCTGTAGGACGTATGGTCCGCTTCTCATATAAACGCCATGGGTTACGAGATGCCCTGCATCGATCGGCCTTCGCGAACACGCTGGCGAGAAGTTGCTGCTACCTACACTCGGAGGAAAGATGAAGATCGTAAGAATCTCTTGGGCTGTGATGGTCGGGTTCGCATTAACGTTCTCGGCTTCGATAGCTTCCGCGCAGCTGAACTCGGGCGCGCAGACCATTGCCTTGAACGCCAACCTTGCCGAATCCTTGTCTGTCACACTTTCGGCGAACACAGTGAACTTCGCCCTCAGCGCGGGTAGCGCCACAAACGCCGGGTCTGCTGGAATCACCGCCACCACAGCGTGGACGCTGGCTCCGGGCCGGAACTCAGTTGGCGTCTATGCGTATTTTGCCAGCGCAGCAGCGGCCCTGACCGATGGCTCGGGAGACAACATCCCGTCTTCCGCCTTCTTTATCTCGGACAATGGCGCCGCAGCGGCCGCACTGACCAACACCGTTGCTTACGGCGCGGCGAATGCCGGTCTCAAGCTGGCAACTGTTCCGATCACCGCGGCGAATCGGACTGCGAGCCGCACTGATGCCATGACGTTCAATATCAACCTCACTGGCGGCACACTGCCTCAGCTTCCTGCCAATACCTACACAGGAACGCTGAACATCCAGGCACAGGCAACTCCGTAAACGCAGCAAACGGTTGCAATCGGCAGGGGCGGGAATCGCAAACAAGCGAGGTGTGCGCCCCTATTCCTCTGTGCTGAACGTGTGTTCACGAAAGAAAGCTCATGCGACTGCGGACTCAATTCGGAATGGTGGCAGCACTGCTTGTGGCGACGATGATGTTTGTGACGCCCGCCCGCGCACAGGTGCTGAATTCGGGAGCGAGTCCGATTGCGCTGAATGCTGTTCTTTCGGATTCGATCACGCTCACGCTGTCAGGCAATGCGGTGAACTTCACGCTGGTGAGTGGCAGCGCCACAAATCCCGGAAACACGGGCATCACGGCGACTACCACCTGGGTACTGAGACCAAGCGTGAACAGCCTGAAACTGTACGCATTTTTCAGTTCGTCTACGGCCGCGCTCAGCGACGGAGCCGGGCACAACATTCCGTCAGCTGATTTTCAGATCTCCGCCAATGGGGGAGCATTTGCCGCCCTCACCAATACTGTGGCATTTGGCGGCGCCAATGCAGGCCTGCAAGTGTCGTCCGTGCCGATTCGCGGATTCAATAAGACGGGCACAAACAGCGACGTGATGACGTTCAACATCAATTTGGCGCCCCTGCCAAATCTGCCGGCCGGCGCATACACAGGAACCCTGACCATCCAGGCTCAGGCCTTTTAACCGACCTTAGGAAGAAATATGAAAGCACTTCCTCTGTTGATGAGTGGACTTTTTGCCGTTGTTCTCGGAGCAGCCGCAAACGCGCAAACCGTGCGCCCCGTGATCAGCGAGCTTGGCGACCCAGGCAAAGGCCGTGTGGAGTATGTGAACGACGGTCTCACGCCGCTGAATGTGGTGCTCGAGGCGAAGAGCTTTACCGTCTCGGAAAAAGGTGAGATCAACTACCGCCCGCTGGATCCAAATATTCATCTGAAGCTTTCGGCAACTAGTTTTCGCATCCAGCCCAAGCAGACGTACTACGTGTTCTATGAAGCAAGTGCTTCGCCGAGCCCAACCTGGTTTGTCATCTACGCGTCGTTCTCGGGATTCGCGTTCCGCACCGCGCAGGGAATGAATGTACGGCTTCAGTTGCCTCACACGGTCTATCTGCTGCCGAAGCAAAGGACCGAGAAGGCGGATGTCCGAGTTGTGCGGGCAGAACTGGATGCACCTGGAAATAGAGTCATCCTGGAAGTCGAGAACACAGGCGATAACTTCGGGCGCGTGCTGCAAACGCAGTTGGCGAGCGGAAGAAAGAAGCAGGACGCTCCTGGTTTCCCGATCTTTCCCCACAGCAAGCGCATCCTGGAGGTGCCGCTCGAGGCTAAGGCTGACACTGTTCCCGATGAAGTAAGTCTGCAGTTCGAGAACTTCAAAGTCGAAGAGAAGCTGCGGGTGAAATCGAATAGCGACCTGCAACTAGCTTCGGTAGCATCCTCAGTGACAGGGAGCACTGGGGAAAAGCCCTAGAGCCTGGCGATGCTCCCGAAGCTTGAATGCGCTTTGCTGGCGGTGGCGATGCTGCTGGCCAGCAGGGCGGAGGCGCAGGTGTTTCGTGTGCAGGGCGGAACTTCGACGATGCTCAATGCACAGGGCGGATCGGTCGAGTTCAAGGCTCCCAAGTATGACGGAAGCGTGAATCTCGGCTACTTCGATGGGCATTTTCGCTACGGAGCCGAGAACCGCTACCACTTTCAAAACTTCACATTGCTAACGGGAGACGAGAGTGTTCCTTTCGTCCTGCCTACTGATGTATTCGATGCCAGCCACTACTTCTCCGTGCGCGGTATCGGCGTCTCTCATAAAGACGCAGTCTTGAAGTATTACGTATTTGCGGGAACAACCTCTACCTGGCTTGGCACAGGTCTCTTCAACGCGGCCACCAGCGACGATCCGGTTGGAATGCTCTTCTACGAACGCAAGATCAGCGACCATTTCAAATTTTTCTCGCGGAACATCCTCTCGCGGCGACAGACCTCGCTGCAGGGGCTGGAATATCAGCCAAATCGGTCTGTAAAAGCTTCGGTCGCGGCGGGCATCGGTTCGAATCAGAAGTATTTCGCCGCAAGCCTGGACGCCGAGACGGAGAAGCTCATTTTTCGGACGAGCTATGTGATGACCGGCAAATCATTCCAGCGAATATCGCTGGCCAGCCCGCTGAGTTCCGAAGTCGACAAGGGGAATGCGCAACTGCTGTACAAACCCTTCGAGTCGGTCAGCTTCACCGCCGGCCACCAGAATCTCCTTGAGCCAGTGACCCTGGGCGGCGCCATGCAGCATGCTGCTGTGGACCAACTCTCTGCGGACGTCCACGTCGAGAAGTTCTACTTCGGCAGCGGGCTGTTTTCTTCAAGTAGTTCCGGCCTGCGTACGCAGGGAACGAATCTCTATGTGGGCCGCCGCTTCGGTCGATTGCTTGAAACCAATGCAAACTGGTTCAAGAGCAAGTCGGAAGGTCAACCAAGCAGTACCATTCTCTCCGGAACCATACGCGAGAATTTCTCTTCGCGCGTCGGCTTGCTGCAGCTGATTTCGCGCACCAACGGGCAGACCACGGTCGCCTTCGGAGGCAACTTAACAAGCAACCGGCTAATGCTGCAAGCCGATTATCAGAACATGTATCTGCCGTTTCGTCCCGATCATCCGTTTCAGCAGGCACTGGCTCTGAATGCGGCGGTGAGGGTGTTTGGGCCAATGCAGATTACGGCTGCCTCGAACGTCGATCCGACTGGTCACTTGCGCTATACGTTCGGCATGAGCACCTGGCTGTATCGGATGAGCGGCATGTCGTCAGCGCATTCTGAGACTTTCTCGATCGCGAAATTCGTGGTGCAGGGCATAGTGAAGGATGACCATGGCGAACCGGTGGAAGGAGCGGCGCTGCACATCGGCAAAGAAGTGGTCTACAGCGACAGCACTGGCGCGTTCCTTGCGCGCATGGGTAAACACGGGCCGTTTCCCCTGAGCGTTGTGCCAGACGAATTCATTGCCAACGGGATCTATGAGACCGTGTCCGCGCCTTCGACTGTGCGAGCGGAAATCGACGATGCCGCCTTGAACGTGCAGATCGTTATCCGCCGCGTTCCTCCGCAGCAGATCAAATCAATCGCGTCGAAACAGTAGTTTTCCGAACGATCGGCTTATGCTTTCGCTTCCGCCACGACATCCGCGGGGAACTTGATGCCGAGTCTGGCCGCTGCCTGATTGTTCAGCACCAGCTTCTTCTCAGCAACTTCCTGGAACGGGATCGTAGAGGGGTCTTCTCCTCGCAACAGACGGGCAGCCAGCACCCCGCCGGCTTTTCCTGCCGGATACCAGCCAAGACCGACGCACGCCAGAGCTCCGCGATCGGTGAACTCGGGATCATTGATGATGAGCGGAAGCTTGGCGTCGGTCGTCGTCTTGACGATCGCATCGAAACTCTGCAGCGCGGTGTTGTCGCCCGTGACCCACATGGCTTGAACGTTTCGGTGGCACGCCACCTGCGCAGACTGGAACACCTCGTTCGTGTTCATGGCTGTCACTTCCTGCAGAGCGATCCCGCGCTTCTTGAAAGCCTCACGCGCTACGCTGATCACCTTCACCGAATTAGCTTCAGAGCTGCTGTAGACAGTGCCAACAGACTTCACGCCCGGCACGAGTTTCTGAATCAGATCGACCGTGTCTTCAACAGGGGGAAACGATCCGACTCCGGTGACATTGGGAAGGTGGTCAGTGGAAGACTTCCCTGCCCCGGCTGCGACAGGGTCGTAGCAATACGTGAATGCAATATGAGTGTTGCGGGCCGCAGTGCATGCTGCTGTAAGACAAGGTGTGGTGAGTGTGATGATCAGGTCGACGCCCTGAGTCGTGAAGTTCTGGACGAGCATTGGGATGTTCGAAATCTCTCCCTGCGCATGAGAGCTGATGACTTCAAGGTTGCCGTCCCTGGTGAAACCGCCCTGGGCGAGACCATCGAAGAGACCCTTCATGCAAAGCTCGGCGCCTGCTTCCGGCGCAAAGTACAGCAGGCCGACTCGGGACTTACCAGAGCCGCGAGAAGAGCGGCGGCAACCTGCTAGTGCAAGCGCACCGGCGGACTGGATCAGCATGCGGCGGCGAGTGAGAGAAGATACGAACATGTTGGCCTCCTTCAGAAATGACTAAACGTAGTTTGCGGCGAGCATCTCTGCCACTTCGCCATCGAGCTGCTCACGCCTGCGGACATCCTCGAATCGGCGAAGTAGATCCTCAGGACGCACGCGCGCGCGCGCACTCCCCTGGAGATCGTGCAGAATGCGTCCCTTGTGCATCATGACAATTCGTTCGCCGAGGTGAACCGCCTGCTGCATCGAATGCGTGACCATCAGCGTGGTGAGCTTGTCGCGCGTGATGATGTCGTGCGTCAGCCGGATGACCTGATCGGCGGTTTTCGGATCAAGCGCCGCGGTGTGCTCGTCAAGCAGCAGCAGTTCCGGCTTAAGCCACGACGCCATCAGCAACGTGAGTGCCTGGCGCTGCCCTCCTGAGAGGCTTCCAATCGGATTATGCAGGCGATCTTCCAGGCCCATGTTTAGCGGGCGGATGCGATCGCGCAGTTCCCCCAGCGAACGCTTGTTTACCGCGAGCCCGAGACCGCGCCGGCGGCCCCGCTGCGATGCCAGAACGAGGTTCTCGGCGATGGACATCGTGGGAGCGGTTCCGCGGAAGGGGTCCTGGAAGACTCGTCCAATGAGCCGGGCGCGTCGATGCTCCGGCCAACTCGTAATTTCCTGACCCGAGACGGAGATCTTGCCGGTGTCGACTTTGAATGTGCCCGCGACAGCGTTAAGCAGTGTCGATTTTCCGGAACCATTGGTCCCGAGCACGATCAGGAACGTTCCGCTGGGCATGGTCAGTGAGACATTCCGCAGAGCCCGCACTTCATTCTGCGTGCCGCCGTTGAACGTCTTCGATATTTGATCAATCTGCAGCATAGGACTCGGCAGTTTCAGGCAGTGCGCGCCGGCGAAAAGTTATTCGCCGGGCGAAGTTGGGTGAGACCAGGGCGGCAAAAACGAAAACCGCCGTAATCAGCTTGAGATCATTCGGATTCAGCCCCCAACGCAATGCGATGGCGACAAGTAGTCGAAACAGAACCGAACCCATGACTGTTCCCGCGATCAGCAGGCCGACAGAATTAGATCCAACGAGCGATTCGCCGATGATCACACTGGCGATTCCAAGCACCACCATTCCTACGCCCATCTGTACATCGGCGAAGCCCTGATATTGCGCAATCAACGCGCCGCACAGGCCGACAAGCCCGTTCGAGATGGCAAGGCCGAAGATTGTAGCGCCATCGACACTCACTCCAAGCGCGCAAATCATGTGCGGGTTATCGCCAGTGGCGCGCATTGCGGTGCCGAGATCTGTGCGGAAGAAGAAGTAGAGCAAAACGCAGATGAGAGACGTAAACAGCACGATGCCCAGAAGAATCGATGCATCGCGAACACTCACGGCCCATCCGGCCACGTTCAGGTTGGCTGAGCTCCCAAAGTATCGCGCTCCGAAATGTTCCGCGTAGGTTGACAGCGTTGTCGCTTCGAGCAGAGGAACATTGCTCTTGCCCATCACGTGCAGGTTGACGCTGTACAGTCCGGTCATCACCAGAATGCCGCTCAGCAATGCGTTGATCCTGCACTTGGTTGCAAGGACCCCGGTAATTGCCCCAGCCACCGTTCCGGCAAGAGCAGCGACAAGGGTGGCGAGAACCGGATTGTAGTGGTTCACCATCATGACGCCCGCTACTGATGCGCCCAGAGTCACTGTTCCCTCGACAGTCATATCGGGAATATTGAAGATTCGGAAGCTGAGGTAAACACCAAGCGCAAGCAGTGCGAGTATGAATCCCATGGTCATTGCGCCAATCAAGAGAGTCATTGAAGTTTCATCCTCGGTTGAACGTCTTGATGGGACCGATCCAGCACGCGCCGCGCGCCAAATCCGTTTCGCCAACGCCTTCATACGGCCGCGCATCCGCCATCAGGTGCAGCAGAGCGTTCGGATTGGAAGAGGAAATAATCTTCGAAACAATGCCCGCGAAGGGCAGCTCACCACGCTGCACTGGTTGATAGTTGAAGATTGCGGCATGGATGTGTGCTTGAATCGAAGACTCCGGGCAGAGCGGGCGCACGAAAGGGCCAACCTCTTCAGGAAATTCTCGTCCAGCGATACCCATTACCAGGGCAAGGCTCTTCTTGCTTACGCGTTCGGTCGTGAATGAAAGCCAGTCGCGCATTGCGGGCACCTGCTGCGGCATGGGGCTTAGTGCAGGCGACTTGAGCAGACTTGTGCCGATAATGCAGGTCGCCTCAGCGAGTGCTGCGAAGGCGATTGCCGGAGCCGAGGAAAGTTCGATCAATGAGGTGACAAGTTCTGACAGGCCGATCTTGCCCGATCCCTCTGCGATAGCGTCGAAACGCACCATGCTGGAGAAATCGCCAGCACCGGTGATTGCGTACAGCGTCTCCATCTGCGGAATGAGCTTCCCAGTTTGAATGACATAGTCCGGAACGGCATCAGCACCGCCTGTCGGCAAAGAGAGGGAGCACCCGCCCAACGCAAAGAACTCACCGAACCGGTCCTTGCAGTCATCGAAACCTGTGCCAAACGCGCCGAGTCCAAGGCCGAATGTGCCCGAAGGAAAGTCCACAGTACGGCAATCAGATTTGCTGAATCCGCTTGAAGAAAGCTTGCGCGGGTCTCCGATCAGCGCGCATGACAGCGGTTGGGAGATCGGCTGCTTGTAAACCTCATAGCAGGCGCCGCCCTTCGTCTCTTTAAGAGCCGGGGCCGGACCGGCAGGCGCTCCGCCTTTCCCGCCTTCCAGCAGAATCCCGGCGAGCCCCACAGTGGTGAGTATCTCGCGGACAAACTTGCTGGGATTCGTCACCATCAGACTGCCATTCACCGACTGCAGCAGCTTATATTGCGTTACGATCACGCCGATGCCCAGCGAACTGATGTAATCGACAGCACCGCAATTGAGCGCAACGCGATGAGATCCGGCCCGCACCGCCTCTTCAATCGTGGTGCTCAGGTGATCCCCCCAAGTCGCATCGATCCGGCCTGCGAGCCGCAGTTCCAGCAATTCGTCGTCTCTGTGCTGCGTTATCTGCATCAGCTAATCTCGTCCTCGCAGAACTTGATCTTCAACTCCGCATCGGTGCAATAATTCAGTGCGCTTGAGCTATCTCTTGTTTTGAGTGGATGCCGCTTTCGTCTACGACAACTGCGGCCTTGGCCACCATATCGTCATCGATCTTCCAGTTCTCACGAAGACCTTTCAGCGCCTTCTTGTTGATCTTCAGCGCAACCGGAATCACGTTCTCCACTGGAACGCTGCGAGGATCGCGCCCATCCAGCACGTCTGCGGCGAGGTTGCCGGTGACTCTGCCGATCGCCAGGTAGTCGGCGCCCAACTCGAAGAGCGCTCCCGAAACGCCGCTGGCCGGCACTGATGAAAACACGGGGAGATGCGCGCCTCGTGCCTTGCTGACGATCAACTCTGTTCCATGCGATGCCACCAGGTCCGGGCTGATCCAGATCGCCTGGACTCCGCGGCTGATTAGTGACGCCGTTGCATCACCGATCGCTGTGGAGTTTTCGGCGTTGGCTTCGATCAGCGCGATGCCCATCGATGCGCATACCTTGCGGGCAAGCGTCGTGGTGACGACTGAATTCGCCTCGGATGGATCCCAGACCAGGCCGACGCGCTTCAGGTTCGGATGCATGCGACGGGCAAGTTTAAATGCTTCCTCTACCGGAGCGAGGCTGCCTACTCCGGTCATGTACGCGGGGTGCAGCAGGTGATTCTCGCGGCTCACTCCAACACCCACGGCATATGGATCGCTGACCAAACCGAAAACATGGTGCCGCGGCGGGGCGGCAAATCGGTTCGCGTTGGCGATCGTCTGCAGGCTGACCGTGGAGAAAGAAACGATGAGATCGAAATTGCTGCTGGTGACCTCTTTGGCGATTGCGTTGCCGGTGCTGATGTCGCCTTGTGCGTTGTATTTGCTGAGTGCCATGCGACTGCCATCGGCATAGCCTCGGTCTCTCAATGCATCAAGAGCGCCGGTGAGGCCGTCATCCAGCGCTGGAATAGATATCTGCTGGACCATTGCCACGCGCATGACGCGGCGCTGGCTGTGCACCTCCACTCGTCTTGAATCGAGGTCGGAATAGAGTAAAACCGCCGTGGCCGCTGCGATCAGACAGAGACCGAGGGCCAACTTCTTCAAGGCTGCAATCATCCGGGAGACCTGATTGGAACTGAGGGGAGCTTGATTGCCTACGATATATGTACTTTTCCTGCATGGCAAGAACTTCCTCTACCCGTCGTGCGAGAGCCCATCGAGCAAAGAGAACGGCGCTGATCGAAACATCCAGTGGTAACAAAAATTCCGGTTACGGCTAGGTCGGTCTCAGGGCATCACTGCTTGTTCACATCGACATAAAAGTGATCCAGATCAACCTGCAGCTCATCCTTTGTGAGCGAGGTCTTCATCGTCTGCCACTTCGTAGTGGGGTGGATGGTCTGCCATTTGCCCGGCGTGCCGATGCGCACCGGCATGGCAAAGGCTTGCTCGTCGGCGTCCCACTTGTACAACAACGTTCCCGGCGCTTCGCCGAACAGCAATTCCAGCCGCGGGATGGCTGCATGGCGAAGGTACTGATTGAAGACCGGCGTGAGGTTCATGCCCGCTTGCAGGTTGAAATATGCAACCATCTCCTCGGTGAGGATGTTCCTGTATTTGAACCGCTGATAAACTCCGCGCAGAAGCGTCCACCACTTCGCATCGTCGTTCACCACGCTGCGCAAGGTATTGAGCATCAGAGCGCCCTTGAAGTACTGGTCCTCGGTGGGATCCGCATTCACTTCCCTTTCGGCAACGATCGGCCGCAGATTGTGCACCTTCGGCCGATAGCCGCTCAGGTACCTCAACGCATCGTCTTTACCCCAGCGATACTCCACGTAGAGACTCTCGAGGTAGGTGGTCCATCCTTCATGGATCCACATATCCGCATGGTCGGCTGCGCTCACGGCATTGCCGAACCACTCATGCCCGCTCTCGTGAATAATGATGAAATCGAACCGCGGGCTTATGCCGACACCGGTCCAGTCGCGCCCCAGGTATCCGTTCTTGAAAAGATTGCCGTAGGTGACCGCGCTCTGATGCTCCATGCCTGAGTACGGAGCTTCCACCAGTTTGTATCCGTCCTTCGCAAACGGATAGGGACCGAAGTAGTGCTGGTATGCCTCGATCATCCCCCTGGCCTGCGCGAATTGCGGCTTTGAGCGTTCCAGATCTTCGGGCAACACATAGAAGTCGAGCGGGAGATCGCCGAGTTTGTCTGAGTAGTGCGCGTAATCGCCGATGTTCAGCGAGACGTCATAGTTATTGATGGGGTAGCTCACATGCCAGTCCCATCGTGTGTAGCCATCCGCGAGATCGGTCTTGCCGACGAGATGTCCGTTGGACACGTCGGTCAGGCCGTTCGGAACAGCGACGCTGATATCCATGCTCTCGACTTCGTCGCGCCATTGGTCCTTGTTCGGCCACCAGATGCTCGCGCCGGTTTCCTCGCAGGCAGTGTTGATCCACGTGCGCCCGGCCGGATCTTTCTTGAATGTGATGCCTCCGAAATGGCCCGTCTCCTTGGGGTGCCCGGAGTAATAGAAATCGATCGAGTACACCTGGCCCGCTCGCAGAGTGTGTGGAAAGTCGACAAACACAGCGCCCGTGTCACGTTCAAATTTCAGTGACTCGCTCCCGAGAAGAATTTTGTCGATATTCAGCGCCTCGTCGAGGTCGAGTTGAATGCGTGTACCCTCTTGCAGCATTCGAAACCGGATGCTGTTCTTGCCGCGAATCGACTTCTGCTCCGGGTCGACGCGAATGTCGAGGTGGTAGTACAGCAGATCGTTGTTTGCGCGGAAGGGACCGTAGGCTCCGCGAAGCATATCGAATCGCGTGGGAATTGCGGCTCCAGCGTCATTCGGTCGAATCTGCGCTTTCGGTTTCTCCTCGTTCTTGTGAGGAGTGGAGGCTTGCTGAACGAGCGAACTCTGAGAGTAGCCAAACGTGCATATCAGTGCGATAGACAACGCAATCCGTGGTGCAAGGCGCATGCGGGTATCGTAGCGCATGCGCGAGGCCGCACATTTGTTCGCGTGAGCGCGAGAATCTCTCTCCGCCTCACGACGTGACAGCCTCGATCGAACTAAACTGTATTGGGCGGTTCGCCATTGTCGCTGGAGATTCAACTTGGCTGACTCTGATCGTCTCTACTACTCGGATCCGTATCTCAGAACCTTCAGCGCGAAAGTCGCCGGCGTTCGCGAACCGTCTGCCTCGGAGAGCGGTTCCGTGTGGCAGATCTCCCTGGATCGTTCCGCCTTCTACCCCACCAGCGGAGGTCAGCCTTTCGACACCGGCCTACTCAGAACCACATCGGCTGCGGGTTCGAGCGACGAAATTCCAGTAGAGCAGGTCGACGAAGACGAAGCAGGCACCGTGTGGCACTTGATCCAGAAGCCGATCGCGAACGGAACCCAGGTTGAGGGAGAGATCGATTGGACGCGCCGCTTCGATCACATGCAGCAGCACACAGGCCAACATCTGCTCTCGGCCGTGTTTGTACGCGAACTTCAGGCGGCAACTGTTTCGTTTCACCTAGGGGAAAAGACCTCGACCATCGACCTGACCAGCAGTTCGATTGCGCATCATTCTATGGAGCGCGTGGAGAGAATCGCTAACGAGATCGTCGGTGAGAACCGTCCGGTCACTATATCGTATGCAACGCGGGCGGAAGCCGAAGCGATGCTGGCCTCGGGCGAGCTGCGCAAGCTGCCAGACCGCGAAGGGACGATCCGCGTCATCGACATTGCGGACCTCGATCGGAATGCCTGCGGAGGAACACATGTACGCTCGACGGGCCAGATTGGCGGATTGCTGATTCGCAGCATTGAAAAAGTCAGCCGCGGCGTTCGTGTCGAATTCGTCTGCGGACTCCGTGCTGTTCGCGCTGCTCGTGCTGATGCGGCGATCCTGACCGAAGCCGCCGGACTCCTTTCGACCGGCGCACCGGAATTGCCCGGTCTGGTCAGGCAGATGCTGGTCGACAGCAAGACTGCAGCGAAGGAGCGCCAGAGGCTTCGTGAAGAACTCGCAAGCTACCAGGCCTTTGAGATTGTGAAAGAAGCGCCGCTCGAAAACGGCATCCGGCTGATTGTTCGTGGGTGGAAAGACCGCGATCGCGACTTCGTGAAACTGCTGGCTTCCCGTGCCGCGGCGGCCGCTCCGTCGACCATAGTGTTCTTCCGCGCCGAAGATGCTGATCCAGTCCGCGTTTATCTTGCGCGAAGTGCTGATCTGAAATTCAACTGCGGCTCGATTTTGAAAGAAGCTCTGGCCAGTCTTGGTCTCCGCGGCGGAGGTTCGCCTGATCTCGCGCAAGGAGAAGTTCCTGCAAAGGACGAAACGGCCCTGCGCGCATCCGTAACCGATGCGATTCATCGGGCCTTATCGGGATCGAAGAACGGAATCTGAATAACAGGCGCAGCTCAACTGGCCGGGAACCGCAGCCGAAACCGAAGCTGTACGGATTCCTACGGCATAGACCCGCCGCTTCCTTTGGGGTGAAATCCATGCAACTCATTCTGAGAAATTCATTTTTGTAAGTAGCTCAACCTGCTTCAACTTTGGATTGTTCCGTCTCCACAGGATTTCGGCGATGCTCGGCAACTCAACCGACGACCTCGCCATCCCTAGTGTGTGCCTTGGCGAACCATAGAAGCACATCCATAGATTTAGATCTTCTCTCCTACTTCATCTCACGTCCGGCAGCCCAGAATGCGCCATTCACAAAGGAGCGATTCATGACCCCACAACATTCGCAACTCTCATTTGACAGAGACTCGAAAGATCTTCTCAGCTCAAAGGGCATCCTGGTCGGCGCCGCCGCCCTGATGGCCTATGGCATCACTCGCAGATCGAAGACGAGCCTGGCCCTTGCTACGGCCGGCGGCCTTCTGGCCCTGAACGCATCGCGTTCCAACAACCCGTCACACGCTCATACCCGCGCCACATTCCTCGTCAATGCTTCGCCCGAGCAGGCTTACCAACTCTGGCGCGATTTCTCGAATCTCGCCCGCTTCATGCGCCACGTTAAATCGGTCGAGGTTCTGGACGAGACGCATTCTGAATGGGTGGTACTTGGCCCCATGGATCGTGAGATCCGGTGGTACGCCGAAATCATCGAGGACGTTAAGAATGAGCGCATCTCCTGGAGGTCGCGTCCCGACTCCCTGGTGCAGACCAGCGGCTCGGTAGAGTTTCGACCTCATCGCGCTGGACGCGGAACCTACGTCTCAGCCACTGTGAGGTACACGCCGGGAGGCAAGCTCTCCAAGACGATTGCCACCATGCTGGGCAAGCATCCGCAATTTATGGTTCGCGAAGACCTGCGTCGCTTTAAAGCGCTGCTCGAAGCGGGCGAGACTCCCACAACTCTCGGCCAGTCGCATGGTCCTCGTGGGGTGCATGGCTCCGTTGAGCAGGTGCTATTCCGCGAAACAGGGAATCTCGCCGCGCCTCAAGCTGCGCAAGCCTACAGCAAGACTGCCTGAACGAACGAGCCAACCAATAAGGAGATTGTTATGAAAGCAGTTTGCTGGATGGGCAAGGAAAACATGCAGGTGCACAATGTTCCTGATCCCACCATTCTCAATCCGCGCGATGCCATCGTCCGCATCACCAGCACCTGTATCTGCGGCTCTGACCTTCACCTCTACGACGGATACGTTCCCACGATGGAGCAGGGCGACATCATGGGCCATGAGTTCATGGGTGAGGTAGTCGAGGTTGGCCCAGGTGTCAGCCGCGACAAACTCAAGGTCGGCGATCGGGTGGTGGTTCCCTTCACGATTGCGTGCGGAAATTGCCCTTCATGCCAGGACAAGCTCTGGTCCTGTTGTGATAATTCCAACCCCAATGCGTGGATCGCCGAGAAGATGATGGGGTACTCGCCATCAGGCCTCTTCGGCTACACCCATATGCTGGGCGGCTACGCCGGCGGACAGGCCCAGTATGCACGCGTGCCTTTTGCAGATATCGGCCCTATCAAGATCCCCGACGGAATTCCCGATGAGAAGGTGGTCTTTCTGTCAGACATTTTCCCCACCGGCTACATGGGTGCGGAAAACTGCAACATCCGTCCGGGCGACACAGTCGCCGTCTGGGGATGCGGTCCTGTCGGACAGTTCGCGATTCGCAGCTGCTTCATGCTCGGAGCGGGCAGGGTCATTGCCATCGACCGGGTACCGGAACGGCTAGAAATGGCCCGCGCAGCCGGCGCAGAGACACTCAACTTCGACGAGGTTGATGTGCTGGAAGCCCTGCGCGAAATGACGGGCAATCAGGGACCGGACGCCTGCATGGATGTAGTTGGAATGGAGGCATCCGGGCATGGCATCGTCTTCGCAATGGATAAAGCCAAGCAGATGATGCGCGCGTCGATGGACCGGCCCATCGTTGTCCGCCAGGCAATCATTGCCTGCAAAAAGGGCGGCACCGTCTCAGTCCCTGGCGTCTACGCCAGTTTCATCGATAATGTGCCCATGGGAGCGTATGTCAACAAAGGCCTGACCATGAAGACTGGCCAGACACACATGATGCGCTATATGCAGCCGCTTCTGGAACGTATCCAGAACGGCGATATTGACCCGTCGTTCGTTATCAGCCACGTATTGCCGATCGATCAGGCACCCGAGGCTTATAAGACCTTCCGCGACAAACGAGACCGATGCACCAAGGTGGTTCTGAAGCCCTGGGAGTCGGCTATGGCGGCCTGATTCGTACACATCCAGATACCTTCGGGGAGGGCGAAGACAGCTCGCTCTCCCCGAACCAACAACCAACCCTTCCCAAATCCTTTTCATCGCAAATTCAAAAAAATTCCTGGTAACCGTGAAACGGTACCCCCTCCCGCCGCACTATCCGCTCGAAAGCTGATTTACAAGCCTCCAGGATGTGGTCTCACCGGCTACTCCGTTCTCGACACCTGCTGTTGAGGATCTCCTTGCCACGGCCAAGCACCACTTGGCCCACTTCCCATGCAACTTGAGGAACGGATATGCCCTCCCCCCAGGTCACAACCTCTCCCAAGACATTGCAGCCGGCTCTGGAACTGATCTATCTGGCAACACTTCATCCCGAACTCGCAAGCCAGAACCTGCGCAAACTGCTTCTCGCCAACCCGAACTACTTCGGCAGCCTTCCCGAAACGTCGGTAAAAGTCGTCCTCAACATGAGCGGCGACACCACGTTCGAAAGCCTCGGATGCGTCAGCTACATTCCGCTGCTTGATCAGCTGTATGCTTCCATTCAACTCAAGCGTGACTGGGGATACTCTCTTGCTCTTCGCAATGCAAGCTCCCGCGAGTACGTCCGCTTTTATCTCTCGTTCGACCGCGGCGCGACCTGGCACAACGAGGGTCTGACTGCGTTCAATGTATGCGATGAGCCCGGATCCCGGCTGCACATCCGCCTGGTCACCAAACGAGTTGACCTTCCCGAACGGATAAAGGCCGCGAAGGTTCCGCCGATCATTCGCACGATTCTTTCGTGGAACTCGCCTCCACCTGCGGATTCACCAGACTGGACTCCGCTGTGGGGGAATGTTCTGGATACCCAGATTGAAACCGTACGACCAGATGCTTGTCGGACCGATCGTCTCCAGCCCGGGTCCTGGGTCCATTTGGCAGACGAAAGCGATTCGGAAGTACGAGTGGGACGTCCTTCCGATTTGTCCGACTCGGGACCGGTTGGCGCCCGCCCGCCAGCCGGCCCCTCTTCTAAAACCCAGACCCGGAGCGAGGAATACCGGGCATGTGCGCGCTAGCCCACAGCCGAATCTCTCCGCGCTGATTGCAGGATTTTTCGTTTGTCTCGGTTCTCTAACCTTGTCGATCTGGTCCTGGCAAGGAGCCAGATCGGCCAGCTTCTCCAGTGGCAGCCGCTTTCCCCGAGGCGGCCTGCCCCCTGGAGAGGAAGGTCTGGTCACAGTCCCCCATGGTTAAGCCTTCCCCCTCAGCTCCACCCCGCCCCAGCCGCGCCCGCAAGGAAACGTGCCGCACCCGCGACTCTCGTAATCCTCGTCAACCTTTTGGGATGTTATACTTACGTCCTCCAGGCTTTTCGGGGAATGCCTTGCAGTTTCATGCGTTCGACGCAGCGTACATCGAAAATCTCCGCGCCGGGGATCACCGCACTCAGGAGCATTTCGTTGGCTACTTCACCGAATTGCTCCACATGAAGCTTCGCTCGCGGTTACAGTCTCCCCAGGCGATTGAGGACGTGCGTCAGGAAACGTTTGCACGCGTGTTTGCAGGTCTAAGGAAGCCAGGCGCAATCCGCCAACCCGAAAGCCTCGGCGCCTTCGTCAACACCGTCTGTAATAACGTTCTTTTTGAGCACTATCGCGCTTCTTCACGAAGCCAGTCGCTCGACGACGATGGCGCACAAGAAATTGCCTCGACAGGCGCTGACGCTCATACCATAGCCGTTGCAGGACAAATCAAGATCAAGGTGCAGGAGATCCTTCTGGGCTTGCCTGTGCGGGATCGCTCGATTCTGAAAGCTGTATTCCTCGACGAACGCGACCGGGACGAGATCTGCCGCGAATTCGCCGTCGATCGCGAATACCTTAGGGTTTTGCTGCATCGCGCGAAACAGGATTTCAAGGCTGAGTACCTTAAGAAAATCGGCGGAGAAACTTATTAACAAAAACGTGAAACGGGTATGAAAGCTGCATCACCATCCAACGATGGGATCGGCCAGGAAAAGGCGATGGACCACGGAGAAGCACTACAAATGATGGCAGCTGAGCGTTACCTCCTCGACGAGCTCACGCCGGAAGAGCGGGACGAATTCGAGCTCCACATGTTTGGCTGCCAGGAATGCGCTCTCGATATCCGCGCCGGAGCAGCATTCATCCGTGAGGCCAAAACGCAGTTAACCGAGATGGAGCCGAAAACTTCGGCTGCCATTCCTGATAGACCTGCTCCTGCAAAACCCGAGCCGAAAAAGAAGCCGTGGTCGTTCCTTTGGCAGCCGGCCTTTGCCATGCCTGCCTTCGCAGTGATGCTCGCTATCATCGCATATCAGAACTTCTCCGCAATTCCTTCACTGCGGCGAGCCGCATCCGAGCCGAAGGTCCTCTATTCCAACCCCATTCATCTGGGAACGCGAGGTACTGCGCACACAGCGGTGCAGGCCGATCGCAAAGACGGTCTGGCGCTTTCTCTCGATCTGCCTCAGTCATCAAGCTACTCATCGTATGTTTTTGAGTTATACGATCCGAACGGCAAGCAATTCTGGACACATGCCGTAAGCCGGGGGACGGGGGACGAAAGCATCGTGTCGCTCGTCATCCCGGGTTCTGAGCTGCGGCCGGGTTCGTACACTCTCGCCATCTCCGGTATGACATCGGAAAACAAGCGAGTCGAAATCGACAGACGCATTCTTGACGTACAATTCGAAAACTGAGACTTCAAAAATCTGTGCCGAGGAAGTGAAAGAATCCCATGGCTATCGCGAAAAAGAAGGACTGGCACAAGTTTCACGCAGAGGCAACCACCCTTGAAGGTGAGTTGCACCTGCCTTTTGCGCAGAAGACCTGCTCCCACACGGCTTCAAAGTTAAACGAAAACGGCGGATATGTAACACAGCACGCTGATCGCTTCCATCTTGGCGGCGTAATCACTTTTCGTTCTTCTCACACTCACGTAGGCGGCAATCTCGACAGCAAGCCGGACCACGGTTGGAACACCATCACTACCGCCGTCATCGAAGGCCTCAATGTGATGGAGGTCGTCACTGCTGACCGTGTGGTTGCGCAGATCTCGACCGATCACCCCCTTAACGGCTACGTTCCGCGCGTGACATTCCTCGGTACGCGCATCGAGAACCTCCGCATCGCGGGGAGCGACCCGTTGAAGATTCACTACAATCACATGATCGTCGGGGATAAGCCGGCAGAGGATGCAGGCTATACCAGCGATTCCGAATTCATGAAGCGAGTTGCGGGCCAGTACGAAACCATCCGTGGGCATGAGAATCTCCCGGACGACCTGGCGGAGCGTTACAATCAGATTCCGTCAGCTTCTGCAGATCGAGGGTCCGTCGAGTGCTCACTGGTAAACCAGGTGGAGGGTTCCTTTCCGGGGCGCTCCTTTGGGCATATTCTCTTCATTCCCGACTTCGGCAAAGTCCATCTCGCAACCTTGAAGATCGAACACTCCGATTTCTGCGAAGGCAGTCCGAAGCTGACGATGATCTCGCTGACCATGCTGAGGTGCGAGATGGGTTGTATCGGCGGTGGGATGCTCAATCTGGGGAGCGGCAAAACCAACGGCCTAAGCGGTCCATAGCCAAATGGGGACTGCGATCCGGCGTACAGATCGCAGTTCTCGGTCTGTTCCTCCTCGCATTTCGCGGAGATCCGCGCCCAGTCATTCCCGCAGCGGACTACGACCTCGCTTGGCGACTTTACGTGCGAGGCGATCTGGAAGGTTCTCAACGCGAATCCGAACGCGGCTACCAGAAGCTCCGGAACAGTAACAAAGAGTGGGCTTCTCGATTCCAGCTCCTCGCGGCTGAGGCCATGGTCTGGCGTGGAATGTATGATCCTGCCCTTCATCTCCTCAGCACCTATCCTTCAGCTCCTGACCACGTCGACGGAACTGTACTGAAGCTCGCGCTGGAGAGTATCGCTCTGGGCCGCCAGGCACAGGCTGCGAAAGCAGAACAGACTCTCGCTCCGGCCGAAATCCTGTGTCGCAATCATCCTGTCTCCACATGTGGAAACGTGTTCAACGCGCGAGGGATTCTCGCGGTAAATCAGGGAAAGCTGCTCGAGGCCAGGCAGGCGTTTTTAGATACGCTCGCGTTTGAAGATGCTCACAAGAACTCATTTCGCCGCGCCATTGCAGAGATGAACATCGGGTGGACCGCTCTGCAAAGTGAGCATTTCGATGAAGCGATGGACTGGTTGAGGTCAGCTTACAGAGACTGCAAAGCGCTGGGAGCGGAAGAGATTGCTGAGCGGGTTACTGGCAATCTCGGATGGGCCTATTTCAATCTCGGCGATGGAGAACGTGCGCTCGATTTGTTTGTCGAAGCTCAGCGTAGCGCGCACCGCCGTGGTTCAATCCGAGCAGAGCTTGAGTGGATCAACACAGCCGGTTACGTCTACGGGAGTGCCGGCGATCTGGCCCGCGCCGCTGACGCGTATCAAAGAGCACTCGCTGTGGCAAGGCAGATCGATATAAAGCAAGGCATCATCAATGCTCTGGAGGATCTTGCCTATGTATCTATCGATCTC
>DATJEO010000048.1:0-6402 GCA_035496515.1 Occallatibacter sp. | reverse complement strand
GTCGATTTCATGCTCGACCGTTCCGCCTTCGAGTACTGGAACCCATCCACAAAACAGTGGACCCTCGACCCCGGCACCTTCGAGATCCAGATCGGCGCCTCCTCGCGCGACATCCGTCTCAAGGCTCCCGTCAAAATCGAGCGCTGATAAACTCAACCTCAGATGCCCCGCGAGATCCACTACAACGCGGCGGAGCACATCTCCGCCGCCAGCGCCGAAGATCCTTACCTCCGCCCTGCCTTCTCTCTTGGCAATCGAGTGAAGCGTTTGCTCTGGAACATTGCGTGGGGAATTCTCTTCAGGTTTTCGCCGCGTCCATTTTTTGCCTGGCGAGCTCTGCTCCTTCGCCTTTTCGGTGCGAGGCTCGGCCCAACCTGCAAGTTCTATCCATCCTCGCGTGTGTGGGCTCCCTGGAACCTCATCTGCGCAGACCTCGTCGCTGTTGCCGACGGCGCTGAAATCTACAACCCCGCCCCCATCCGCATCGGCTCGCACGCCATCCTCTCGCAGAACTCCTACCTTTGCGGAGCCACCCACGACTTCGACGATCCCGCTTTCCCCCTCCTCGCCTACGCCATGGAGGTGGGCCCCTACGCCTGGATCTGTGCCCGAGCCTGCGTCGCTCCCGGAGTCAACGTCAGCGAAGGCGCAGTGCTCGGCCTCGCATCCGTAGCCACCCGCAATCTCGAATCCTGGAGCGTCTACGCCGGCGCCCCCGCCGTGAAAGTAAAAGAGCGTCAACGCATTCACTAAGCGTTGACGCCCTCGATCCCTTTGTCCCTGCGTTTACTGCGGCGGTGCATACGGTTCCACCCGCAACATATCCGACAGCACTCCGCGCTCCTCAGGACTAAACTGCCCCTGGTACCGGCTCGAATTCAGCACAATCCCTCGCTGATCCGGCGGAACCGCCCTCAGATCGCGAAACGCATTTCGCATCATCGCCTGCCGATCCGCTGGCATCGCTCTCCACTGCCGCGATGACTGCGCCACCCTGGCCCGCTCTTCCGGCGACAGCCGCTCCAGATTTTCCGCACGCGCCAAGCGCCGCTCGCGCTGCGCATCTGGCAAGCGATTCACCTGGTTCAGCTGATTGATCACTCTCTGCTGCTCGCCCTGCGGCAACCTGCGAAAGCTAGGATCACTCCTCAGCATCTGCTGCTGCTGGGGCACCGGCGTATCGCGGTGATTATTCAGCCACGATCCAAGATGTCCCGGAGGCGCATAGAGCTGTTGCGCCGTCCCGGGAAGACTCTGCCGTCCATACGCCGGAACATCGCTTTGCGGCGTCGCGACCGGCCCACGCGCTCCCGTCTGCGGCGCATTAGGATTTCGCGGCGGACGCTGAAATTGCGGCCGGTCATTTGCCGGAGGGCGATTCGACGGGGCCCCATACTGCTGGTACTGCGACTGCGAACCACGACCCGGATCCCGACTTGGATAGGGCTGTGTTCGCGGCTGGTACTGCGGCTGCTGCGATCCCCGATTCTCATACCGCTGATAAGGCTGAGTCCGCTGCTGATACTGCGGCTGCGCACTGCGATTCGGATATGGCTGCGTTCGCTGCTGATACTGCGGCGCAGGCCGTCCCTGGTACTCGCGGGGCGAGTATTGCGGCGCTTGATACCGCGGTGCCTGCTGGCCTTCACTGCGCCGTGGCGATTCCGGATGCGTCTGCTGTCCTGAACGTGAGGGTGGAGCCGAGTTGCGCGGCGCCGGCTCCCGCGCCGGACGCGACCTCTCCTGCCGTTGGGCCAACAAAGAGAAAGGCAGGCACAGCGCAATCACCACCATTGCGGCTACAGCCGCACGGCGCGTCGCTCTCTCGCCCTTGTACTTCGCCCCATTCATCTTCGGCCCCCGCCTCTGCCCTCTCGTACTTCTTTCAACTACTGCGCCGTCGGATCATCCGAGTTCGGATCATCGCTGATTGCATCATCCGGATTGTCCGAGATCGCCTCAAGCTGATCCAGGACCTGCTTATTGCTGTCGAGCGTCTGCAGATCGTGTACCACGCTTGCATTCGCGCTCGGCTGCGGCACAGGCTGCTCCACATTCGTAACACCCAGGTACGCACCGCCACCAATCAGCAGCAACACCGTCATCGCCGTTGCCGCCAGCGGCCCCGCATGCATCTGCGGACCGTACGTAAACCGGTCACGAATACGCTGGAACCAGTTCAGCCTTGGCGCCTCGCGTTCCTCGCGCATCCGTGCATTCAATCGCGTCATGAAGTAGGGACTGGGTTCCGGAGCCGTCCACGCATCCATCATCCCCATCGTCGCGCGCAGCTCTTCAAGCTCTTTCTGGCACGACGCACACTCCGCAACATGATCCTTCACCTTGGCAGGCGCCGACGCTTCGTCGAGCAGCAGATCGGCCAGCTTCATCTCGTCCATCGCCGCGCATTTGTTCATCGTTTTCATAACCAACCACCCCAAATTCATCGCCGGTATCGTCCGGCTTCAGTTCCCCGGTTACACAAAGTTCTTCAGCTTTTCCCGCAATGTCTGGTACGCCCTGAACAACAGCGACTTCGTCGCGCTCTCGCTCAGCTTCAACACTTCCCCAATCTGCTTGTAATCCATCCCCTGGTACTTGTGCATCAGCACAGCCATCCGCTGTCTCTCCGGCAATTCCATCACGTGCGCCCGGATCGCAGCCATGCGCTCATCGCGCAACATCGTTTGTTCGATCGTCGGAGTATCATCCGCCACATCCGGTGTCGTCCCCGACTCCTCATCCGGCGCGTCCAGATATACATTCTGCGCCGACCTCTCGTGCTTTGTATCCCGTGCGTGGTTCACCGCAAGATTCGTTGCGATGCGATAGAGCCACGTCGTGAACTTCGCCTCCGCCCGGTAGCTCTCCCGCGAACGATACACCCGCAGAAAAACTTCCTGCGCTAATTCCTCGGCAACCGCCTGGTTGTGCACCATGCGAAACAGGAAGCTGATCATCGCGCGGTGGTACTTGCCCACCAGGTAGTTGAACCCCGCTTCATCGCCCGCCGCCACGCGCAGCATCACAGCGGCATCGCTGGATTCGTCTGCCGCGTAGTTCGCGCGTGGCGCATCGGGCGAAGTCAATACCGCGCCTTGTCCCAGACCCGATCCTACTCGCGTCCCCAGACCCGTTTTGTCCAGTACCAGGGTTGCCATATCCTCTGGAACCCCATCGTCATCCGGATGTTGCGCAAACCCTTCATTTTCCGGGTCAGAATTGGCCTCGCGATCCGTATCCGCTTCCGGTTCAGAGCCTCCGCCGTACCCCGTACGCGCACCCCTCGCCGCCCCGGCCCCGGAACCCGCCTCCAGCCCCGAACCTGACCCCTTCTTACCGTTGTACTTAGGATCATCCGCCCGCCGCGTCAGTGTCCAAATCCCACTCGGGTAAACGCCGACACCCGCTCCGGCAATCGCTGGATTCAGCTCCCCGGCGGCTTTGAAGGAGCACGGCTTCAGCCGTGCCGCAAAGCCTGCAAAGTTGATGCGGGCTTTAGCCCCTGAGGGGCGCTTGGAAACTCCTGATCTGGACTCCAGGCCAGCTAACCCAGTCAGCCGGAAAAGACCCCTCCCCATCTCCCCGGGAGCGGACTGGCACAACTCTCGGATTGACCGTACTCGCCAGCGCATCAGGTACTTAGAGGGTCTCGCAAGCGGACACACCTTGGGTTTGGCCGCGGACCGTCGCTGGTGTTACTCTACCCCATGGGAGGCCCCTCTGGCCTCTCCCACCGGGCGCTTAACTCAGCGGTAGAGTGTCACCTTCACACGGTGGAAGTCGTAGGTTCGAATCCTACAGCGCCCACCAATCAGATCAACAACTTAGAAACCGGTACCTTAAGGGCGAGCCGACGTACGCGAACACCTTGCGGCAGAAGCGCATAACCCCAGCCGTTAGGAGTGAACGCACAAGACTGCTTTGGTTTGGTAAGGGTTTTCCCTTTACTCTTTCACTTCCAATCCCAAGCTCGCCCATCACTGCGGGCTCGATCAGGACGTGTAGCCCGCGTTGTCTTGGAACCCGCCGAAACAGCGGCCGGTCCATCGGGTCTCCTCAAAACTCCGTGTACACGAATCCGCGTCGTTGGCTGCCCGCACCGGCGACATCGAATGCCCCAGCTACTTGGCCCCGATCATTGACGCTGTAGGCATAAGTGGCAGCCGCGTTCGGATAGTCGAGAATCGTCGTGGTTCCTTGGGGGCTCCAGATAAACCCGCAAGTCTTCCCATCTTTTTCCGGGTTGCTGAAGATCCCGACAACTTCTCCCTGGTTGTTCAGCCCCGTTACGTCCGGATTCGGAATCCCCAGGTCAACCAAAGTCCCACGCTGATCCCGGAAGAACCCGAAGATTTCCCCTCCCTCAGTACTGGGCAGGACGTACATCCCCGCGATCTCGCCGCTGTTGTTGATTCCGCTGACCCACGGGGTTCCATGGGGGACATCGAGAATCGTGAACGTGCCCCTCGCATCGCGAACGAATATTCGCTGCTTGCCGGACTCGGTCCAATCATCAAACGTGCCGCCGACGTCCCCTCGCGCGTTGATTCCCGCAACCTGAAGGTACGAACCATTCGGGATGTCAAACTTCGCAAACCGCCCACGCTGATCTCTCACGTACCCGTGCTCCAGTGGGAGTACGTCGTCGATGAATTTACCTGTGATTGAACCGCGGTCGTTCATTCCGGATGCAAATGTCCGTCCCGGCAAAGCACCGGGCACGCTAAAGAGCGTGATGTGCCCTCCGCTGTCTCGCAAGAAGCCGCCGCCGCCCACCTCACCCCTGTTATTGATCCCTACCGGCTCCGTCTCCGTACCCCCGGGGACCGCGTCGAAGACGTCGATCAATCCGCCCGGCCTTCGCACAAATGCGCGAATTCGATGATCGGCTTCGAAAAAGTACCCGGTCACTTCACCGCGATCGTTAATCCCGGTTGGATAGGTGTAGCTGCTGTTCGGAGCGTCGAAGACCTCGTATCGGCCTCCACCAGCCTTCCCTCCCGCAAACACCAACGCAGAAAAGCCGATCAAAACAAACAGAGATGATCCCAGAATCTTCAGCCAGAATTGGAAGCGTTCTTCTCCTGTAAATCGAACTGCTCGCATAAGTCCTCCCGCTCCGTCTTCCACGAGGTCTGCCGGTTCAGACCACACGGAAAAATCTCGGACGACCTCTGGAGATACTCACGCCGACAAAACGGGAAGCGAATAAGACAGACTCCGGTCGCTGCGCACCCGCAGCTCAGCAGATCCGTCACGGAGACGCCAATCATTTAGCATCCGCGGTCCAAAATCATTCCGTGATCAAGCACACGCAGTCGTGTGACAGCTCGGGCAACTAAGGTCCCCCATGTCCCCCGGCAGTTTGAAACGTAGGCCTCGAGAAGCAGTTGACTCTTCCCTTGGTCCGTCCCTTCATCCCTGCTTTATAATCCCTTCATGCACCACGCTCCCACATCAGCCACAACCGCCCGCTCTCTCAGCGCGGCCTGTGCGGCGCGTGCGGCGGCCCCGGCCGCCTAGACACCGTCCCACCTCATCCCAATCCAAAATCATAGGTAAACTTCGGAGTCATCTCCTCCGTGGTCCCTATGTCCCTTCGTCCCTTGCGCACTTAAACTGGAGTCACCTATGGAAGAGTTCAGCCGTATTCAGCGCCTGCCGCCCTATGTCTTCAACATCACCGGCGAAATGAAAGTCGCCGCGCGTCGCCGCGGAGAAGACATCATCGACTTCGGCATGGGCAATCCCGACGGCGCAACCCCCAAACACATCGTCGACAAGATGATCGAGGCCGCGCAGAAGCCCGTCACCCATCGCTACTCCGTTTCCAAGGGCATCCCGCGCCTGCGCAGGGCCATCTCCAATTGGTACCGCACCCGCTACGCCGTCGACATCGACCCCAATTCCGAAGCCATCGTCACAATCGGCTCCAAGGAAGGCATCGCGCATCTCTGCCTCGCCATCCTCGACTCGCGCGACACCGTCCTCGTCCCCAACCCCAGCTACCCCATCCACATCTACGGCCCCGTCATCGCCGGAGCCCACGTCGTCTCCGTCCCCGTGCAGGACCAGGATCAGTTCCTCGCCCAGCTTGAAGGGCTCATCCCCCGCATGACCCCGCGCCCCAAGGCCCTCATCGTCAATTTCCCCGCCAACCCCACCACCCAGACCGTCGAACTCCCCTTCTTCGCCCGCCTCGTAGAAATGGCCCGCGAATACGGCTTCCACCTTATCCACGACCTCGCCTACGCCGACCTCGGCTTCGACGGATACAAGCCGCCATCCGTCCTTCAGGTCCCCGGCGCAAAGGACGTCGCCGTCGAATTCTTCACCCTGTCCAAGTCCTACAACATGCCCGGCTGGCGCGTCGGATTCATGGTCGGCAACCCCGTCCTC
>DATJEO010000047.1:0-19935 GCA_035496515.1 Occallatibacter sp. | reverse complement strand
GTGAAGGTCGCCATCACGGAGCTGGATATGGATGTGCTGCCTTCTACTTGGGGTCATACGGCAGATGTGGGAGTGAAGGTGGACCAGAAGCCGGATATGAATCCGTATGCGAACGGATTGCCGGAGGATGTTCAGGATAAGCTGACGAAGCGCTACGCCGATCTGTTTGCGGTGTTCTGGAAACACCGAGATGTGGTGAACCGCGTGACGTTCTGGGGGACCACCGACAAGACTTCGTGGTTGAACAACTGGCCGGTTAGGGGGAGGACGTCGTATCCGCTGCTGTTTGATCGCGAGGGCAAGCCGAAGCCTGCGTTCTCTGCGGTGCTGAAAGTGGTCCAAAAGTAGGTCTGTCGATCGCACGAATGGCGAATCTCAAGGTTGATCCGGATCAGCCGGTGCCTTCTACTCCCACGGGGAGAGCGGGGAGACCGCCGAGCTGTTTGCCTTCGGCGACGATGGCTTGGAGGTGAGCGAGAGTCTCTTCCACGGAGACGGTGTACATTTCGCGTGCGGCGTCGTAACCCTCTTCTATCAACTGCTTGAGGTGGCGACCGGCGATCTGGACAGCAAGGCGGTCGGTGATGACCTTGCCGGAGTGCTTCTTCTGCTCGACCCAGGCTGTACAGGGAAGGGCGATATCCATAGGGCGACCATTGACGTCGAAGCGGACATCGACCGCATCGGCGTGGCGGGTGGCGATGGCCACGATGTTCGCTTTCCACTGGCAGTGGAGGTCTTCTCCGGTCCAGCGGTCGGTCACGTGGAAGTCTTCGTACATATCGTTAGCCTACCGTCTGGGTGGATTGACGGGCAAGGATACCGGTCACGTTTGGTGGACTGCGTTCTTCGGCCGCTGGTAGACTGGTAGGGTTGCAATGGCTGTGCCCCGCCTGTACGGACCCGCCTGCAAGTTGATCGTAGAGAAGGACAAAAGTGGATACACAGACACGTCATGCCTTGAAGGGCGACAAATTTGCCCAGGCTACCAAGACCAGCGTTACCTGGCTCAGCGGACATCGCACAAATGTGGTGCGTTGGGCGATTGGTGCTGCCGTGGTATTGGTTGTTGGAATTGGATTTCTGGTTTTCTGGAACGTTCAGGAGAGCGCGGCGGAGCGGGCCCTTGGGCAGGCGCTGGATATCTATACGGCACCGTTGGCTTTGCCGGGCGGTCCGGCTGAGTCGGGCACGTACGCAACCGTGGCGGATCGCGCGAAGGCGGCGAATCAGCAGTTCAAGGCGGTTGCGGACAAGTATGGATGGCTGACGGAAGGATCGAAAGCGCGCTACTTCCAGGGTGTGACGGAGCAGGAACTGGGGCAGACTGCGGCGGCTGAAGCCGACCTGAAGAAGGTGGCCGATTCCTGGAACCGGAACCTTGCGAACCTGGCAAAGGTGGCCCTGGCTTCGATCTATCGCCAGACTGGGCGCGACCAGCAGGCAATCGATCTCTACAACGAGATCATTGCGAAGCCTTCGGAGACGGTGACGGCAGGGGTGGCGCAGCTAGACCTGGCTGATCTGTATGACGCAACCGGCAAACAGGCCCAGGCAAAGGCGTTGTGGGCAAAGATCAAAGATTCGGACAAGGATGGGGCGGCCGGATCGATTGCAGCGCAGAAGCTGTCGGGGAACAAGTAACACACGCAGAATGAGAGCCCGAGCTGGATAAATCAGCGGCGGTCTGGATGGCCAGGCCGCCGTTTTGCGTGGATCTGAGCATTTTCTTGTGTAACTGCGTCTGGTGTTTGTATGAGCGCCAGCCAGACATTAGTTCCAGGTTGGATGGAGATCGTCGAGAGCGCCGTGCATGACGCAGCTCGCCAGCACGCGGAGGAAGCAGCACTGGCGGCGCTGGTCGACCAGTATGCGAGCACTCTGTACCGCGTGGCTTTCTCCGTTTTACGCAACCAGCAGGATGCGGAAGATGCCGTGCAGGAGGCGTTTCTGCGCGTGCTGCGGCATCGGGAGACGCTGGGCGAGATCCGCGATCATCGCGTGTGGCTGGTGCGGATTGTCTGGAACATTGTGCTGGACCGTAAGCGGCGTGCGAAAACACGTCCTGAAACAGATGACATAGCCGACCTGGCGCGAGTGCTGCCAGCGGATGGATTGAGTGCGGAGCAGAGAGCGGCCGCACTGCAGCATCATGCGCAGGTGCTGACGTGCGTGGAGAAGTTGCCGGCACGTGAGCGCGAAGTGATGCTGCTTTCCGCATTTGAGGAACTGTCGAGCGTGGAAATCGCGGCGGTGCTCGGCGTGACTGAGTCGAGCGTGCGATCGCGGCTTTTTCGCGCGAGGAATTTACTGGCTGAGCTGCTCCAGCACAAAAGGAGTACAACATGAGCCCAGAAGATCGAAATGAGCGGAGCGCCGGCGCTCTTGCGGAAGAAGATACATTGCGAATGATCGCGATGCTGGCCGCGCCAGAGGGGCTGGAGGATCGCGTGAAGGCGGGGCTGCGCTCTGCGCCAAGGCGAGGAGCCGTGATTGCGTGGCCATCTGCATCGGGTGAAGGGTGGATGCATAGCGCAGGGATGCGAGCAGCTGCCGCAGCGGCGATTGTGCTGGCGGTTGCGGGCGGCGGGTGGGGAGTTTATTCGCATATCCAGATTGCGCCGGTGCCATCGGCGTTTGTGGAACAACCGCTGCAGAATGGAGCGGGGCGGTTCAGCACGGCAGGTGCAATGCATGTTCCGAAGACGGTGCAAGGGCCTGTCGTGGCGGCACCGGTCGTAGAGAAGCAGAAGCAGGAAGCGGGAAAGGCTTCTCAGAAACCTGAGCGGCAGGCAGGGAAGAAGAGCAAGGCGCGTGCGAATGCTGCCCTCTCCGCGGATCAACCGTCGTCCGATAAATAAGTACACCGCTCCTGATCACGAACCTGCTTGAGCGGTTCATCCGTTCGTGACTTCGAAGCAGGCTCGCACATTCATGACCCATTCATCGCGATGAAACTGCGATCAACGGGGCACAGATGCATCGATTGCGAGATCCGCGCAGGCTATTCGTCTTTCATGACGGAGCGGATGAACATGCCGAGGATCGCCAGAACTACAGCTGCCCAAAATGCGGGCACCCATCCGTAGACCGTGAGTCCGGTCACCATCTTCGAGGCGAGCAGGATCATGGATGCGTTGATGACGATGAGGAAGATGCCGAATGTGAGGACGGCGAATGGGAAGGTGACGACCTTCATGGCGAAGCCAAGCGTCGCGTTGAGCGCGCCGATGACGACGGCGGCGAGCATCGCAGAGCGCACATCGTTCACATAGAATCCAGGGACGAACTGGGATGTGACGATTATGGCGATGGAGCTCAGGATCCAATGGATAAGCGCTCGAAACATTCTGAGTTCTTCTCCCGGTGCGGCGGTTGCGGCGTGAGTTTCAACTCTTATCGGTAAGCAATCATAACGCGAGCTGCAATGCGAGAGCGCGCTTTTGTGCGACCATTCTAGTAAGTAACGGCTGGGTACCTTCTTTAGTACGTATGACTTTCGACTAGTGTGTCACCAAGGGCCAATCTCCCTCATGCACAGATGTAATCGTCTCTCTGGGATCATTGTCGTAATTGCGTGGTTAGTTTGGCTGCAGGGCGCGGTTTGTCAGCAGACCGGGCAGGCGCCGCTGCCGGACATTCGCGAGCTCATGCGCGAGGTGCAAGAACATCAGAAAAAGCTCGACCAGGTTCGCGAGAACTACACGTACACGTCCTACCAGGTGGTGCAGGACGTGGATGCGAACGGACAGGTGAAGAAGGCGGAGACAGTGGAGTACCAGGACTTCTTTGTGAATGGGCACGTGATCGAGCGGAAGGTGAAGGTGAATGACAAACCGCTCGATGAGAACGCCCAGCGCAAGGAGACGGAGCGGGTCACCAAGCTGGTGGAGAAGGCGGAGAGGACTCCGCGGGACAAGCCGCTGGAGGGGCCGAGCATTACGGTCGGACGCCTGCTGGAAATCATGGATGTGCGAAATGAGCGGCGGGAGCTGTATCGCGGCGATCCGACGATCGTGTTCGATTTCGTCGGGCGGAAAAATGCAAAGACTCATGGTTTCGCGGAGGATGCTTCAAAGAAGCTGCAAGGGACAATCTGGATCAACGAGGCGGACCGGCAGGTGGCGCACGTGGAGGTGAGTTTCATCGAGAACTTCAGGATGGTGGGCGGGCTGGTGGCGACGGTGCAGAAAGGGTCGAACTTCCGGTTTGACCAGGCGAAGGTGAACGGGGAGATCTGGCTGCCGACTGGAGCGGAAGGGACGATGCAGGCGCGGGTGCTGCTGCTGAAGAACCTGCGGCAACACTTCAGGGAGCGATGCTACGACTACCAGCGATTCAAGGTAGAGGCGCAGCAGCAAAAAGAGGCGAAGGCCGGAGTGGAGAAGTAATGTTCGCGAGAAAGCTGTCGGTTATGCGGGTGGATGCGGATGGGGTGAGCCATCCGTGTCCGCTGAAGTGGATCGACAACTTCGCGATGCGGAACTTCACGAACGACGCGATCTTCGACGATACGCTTCCGGTGGCGGATGGGTTGATGGAAGCTGGGAACAGGGTGCCTCTGGACCGGCTGCAGGCGAGGATGGAGGATTGGTTTCGGCGCAAGGGGTATATCGGGGCTGGGGAGAGAGTGGTGGTGGGAGAAGCAGCCAGTAGCCAGTAGCTTGTAGCCAGTAGCTTGGAGCGGGTAGGAGAGGTGTCAGACACTCCCTGTTTTTTGCATGTAATACATGGGATTGGGGTTATCTGTAGGTAATTGCAAAATGGGCGCGATGAATTTTGTGAGTGGAATGAATGAGTTGGGAGTGAGGGGTAGAAGACCGGGTTGACAGGTATTGAGGTGCACCCCTGCGGTGAGACAGTTTGGCTTTGACGGTTGTCGCTTGCTGGAACGGCGCGGAGACAGGCCGAGGTGGGAGTTGCTGCCAGGAAAGAAAATGGCCGGAGCTTTGAGGGCTCCGGCCATTTTGGTTCAGGGTTAGCGGGAGAGCTTATTGGCAGCCGGTGAAGGCGAGGTTGGGAGTGATAGCGACGCTGGTGAACGGGCCGGTGCCGGTGAGGGCCAGCGGCGGGTTGGAGTTCACGTCGGACGCCGAGCAGGTGCTGGTGGTGATGCCGTCAACTGCGTAACTGGGCAGCGGAGCGGGTTGAGTGAGGGTCGCGCCGCCCGCAGACCATGCGCCGATGTACGCGCCGGTGGAGGGAACGGGGAGCGAGTAGTTGATGCAGTCGGTGCCGCTGGGACATGCAACCGGGGGGTTGCCTACGGGTCCTGCGCCGGTGGTGACTACCTGAGAGATGCCGTAGAACGGAGTTGCCGCCGGCTGCTGCGGAATGGTGAAGATCTTGCCATTCACGGTGGCGAGGGTCGTAAGAGTGACGTCGATGGCGATGGGCGCGCTCGATGTGTTCGCCGAAGTTACGAGGCCGGTGAGGTTGGCGAAGGAGCTGGCGGCCGCGAGAGTGGGCGGATTGATCTTGACTGCGCCGGTCGTGTCACCGACGGCAACGCCGGTGACGATGGTGGGAGCGTAAAGCGCGCCGTCAGAAGAGCGCACGCCGGAGATGACTACGTCGTAGTTGCCGGCGGGAAGCGGGCAGAAGACGAAAGTGCCGTCGGTGTTTGCGATGACGGATTGCACCACGCGATCGACGCCGGTGCCATCTGGCTGCTCTATAGCCACCCATGCGGTGCCCGCGACAGCTTTGCCGGTGGCGGCATCGATGACGCTGCCGTTGATGGAGGACGATACTGTGCTGACGACGCCAGCACGCAGGACGGGCTTCAGGCGGTACTGTCCGTTGCCTTCCTTGAGGATCGACTGGCAGGTCTGGAAGTCGATGTCGAGATCGGTTGTCTTGCCTGCTTCAACCTTGAGACCACCGCCGGCAATGTGGCTGGCAGGGATCTTGATGCCGGTCTGGTCTTCGCTGGAAAGATTGAGGGTGTGGAAACTCGAGTCCTTGGAGAGTTGCACGCAGTTGGCGGCGCCGTTTCCGCAGCTATTGCTGGAGAGACCGGTGCTGTCGCTCGCCAGGATGATACGGATCTGCTGGTAGGTGCCGGCCTGAAGCTGCTGCGAGTCGCCGAGTGAGGCGAGGAAACACTGGTTATTGGCGAGGCCGAGAAGGTCGACCTGCTTGGGCGCAGTCTTCAGGCTGGGTGTGAGGTCAACCCATCCGCTGTCATTGGGTCCGGCGGAGGTGCTGACATTTGCCTGCACGTCAGTGATGGTGACGTAGACGTGAGAGAAGGGGCCGTTGGGTGTGGCGCAAGTGGTGGGATCACTGACCTTGACGCTGATCATGGCCGTGCCGGTTGAGACCGTTCCATTCATGCTGCTGCATGCCGCGATGAAGAGAGCGGCCACAGCGAGACAGCAGGTTGCAATAGCGAGTGGGAAAAGCTTTCGTAATGGGACGGCTTGCTTGAGTTCCATTCTCTTTCCTCCGAAGTTTTCTCTTAACGTACGAGGGGCCAAGGCGTACCGATCAGACCCAGGGGAGGAATAAAAAGAAGCAGTGGCGCAGATACCTATTCGATTAGAACATTTTGGACTTCGCGAAGGCTTGCTTTGGAAGCAGCGCTACTTCCGGATGACCTTAACGAAAGTACCTTCGGGCAGGTCACCTTCGAGTAGATGAACTACACCATTTTTCACATAGCCCTCGATGACCTGCTCGGTACTGTCGTGGCGGGGGACCTGTGGAGACAATTTATTGCTCTGCATAGAGTTGGCTGAAGTTGAAGCGGCGGGTGTGCCCGGGGTGCGGCCCATTCCTTTATCCATGGCTTCGTTGGCGAGGCGGTCGGCTTCCTTGTTTCCGCCGCGGAGGGTGTGGGTGATCTCGAACGTGTCGAGGGAGCGGGCGAGGCGGCGGGCTTCTTCCCAGAGAGGGCGAAGGAGGGGGCTGGCGACCTTGTATTGGCCTTTCATCTGCTTGACCATGAGCTCGGAATCGGAGACGACGCGGAGCTGGCGGGCGGAGTTCTGGCCGGCCCAGGCGAGGACGGCGAGGAGGCCTTTGTATTCAGCGTAGTTGTTGGTCTGGATGCCGAGGAATTCACTGAGGCGGGCGGCGATGCGGCCCTGGGGGTCTTCGATGACGGCTCCGTAGCCGGCCGGGCCGGGGTTTCCGCGAGAGCCGCCGTCGCAGTGGGCGGTGAACCAGGCGGAAGGGGCGGGGGAGTCGGAGTCAGGGAAAAGGGAGGGAGGCATGAGGCTAGTTTAACGAGACAGGGTGCGGGAACGAGGGAAGAAAGGGATTGAGGACAAAGGGACCAGGGATTGAGGATTAGGGATTGGTGACGAGGAAGGGGCGGAGGGGGCAAATGGCGCTCACAAACGTGTTTGGCGGGCGTCTACAGAGATGCGAGTACGTCTCTACCACCGGAGAAACTTCTCGATGGCAACCGATGCTCTGAGCTACCCTTCGACGACAAATGGACTTGCTGGAGCACTGACATGGCCGGCCAAAAGACCTGTACAATCTTCGGCAGGCATGGCGTCACGAGCAATGGACGGACCAGATCGCGCGCAGGAGCGTCTGCAGGCGCGGGCTCCGGAGATGGAGCTTATCCGCGAGGCGCAGGCGGGGTCGCGGGCAGCGTTTGATGCGCTGGTGCGGCAGTATGAGCAGCAGGTTTTACGGCTGGCGTTGCATCTGACGGGTTCTGAGCACGATGCCGAGGATATTTACCAGGAAGCGTTTCTGAAGGCGTTTCGGTATATCGGGAATTTCCGGTTCGAGTGCTCGTTCTATACGTGGATCTACCGGATTGTGACGAACCTGTGCCTGGATCAGCTGCGGCGGAAGAAGACGCGGCGCGAGGACCAGGCAGTGGTTGTGGATCAGTCGGGAGACGAGATCGATGTGCTGTCGTCGGTTTCGGACAACCGGTCATTTTCGAATCCTGGGAAAGAGCTGGACCGGAAGGTTCTGGGCGAACGGATCCAGGCTGCGTTGAGCAAGCTGACTCCGCGGGAGCGGATGGTTTTTGAACTGAAGCATTATCAAGGACTCCGGTTGAGAACGATCGGAGAGATGTTGAATACGACGGAAGAGACCGCCAAAAATACGCTCTTCAGAGCGACGAAGAAGTTGAGGACTCAGCTGGCGGGATTGCGGTAGAAGCACTGCGGTGAAGGCCGGAGTGCGGGCAACAATTTTTGAGGCGTAAGGACGTAACGAGATGAACTGCGAACTTGCACACGAGCGGATCGTGCTGGCGGCATACGGCGAGCTGCCCGATGAACAGGCACACGAGCTCGATCGGCATCTAGCCGCATGTAACGACTGCAGCCTGGAGCGTGAACAGCTGCAGGCGCTGAAGACGCTGGCGATGGCGAATCCTGTGACTGAGCTTGATCCCAACTTTGTTGCGCGGTCACGGATGCGGCTGGAGGAGGCGCTGGACGCGATTCCTCCGAAGCGGTGGTATGAGCGCGTAGGGCAGCGCATGCTGAACAACTTTGCGAGCCTGCAGGCTGCTCCGGTAGCGGCGGTTCTGCTGCTGATTGTGGGCGGCGGGGCGGGAACGCTGGGCGGCTACGAATATGCTGCGGCGCGCGCGGCACATGCAGCGGGGCGGGCAGCTGTAGCGCAGGCCAAGGTGGATGCTGCCGCGCAAGAGCATTCGGGTCCAGCTGAGATTGCGAACATTTCGAGCATCGAGCGCGAGCCGAATAGCGAGATTGTTCATGTGACATTCAATCAGCTGGTTCCGCAGCACATCCAGGGTTCGCTGGACGATCCGGGAATCCGGCAACTGCTTCTGCTGGCGTCGGCGAATGCGGCGTCTCCTGTAGTTCGTGACGATTCGGTTGGCCTGCTTGCGGCGGAGTGCCGGGCGGGACACGGGTGCCAGGGCGAAGGGATCCGGGATGCACTGATGGTTGCGCTTCGTTATGACAAAAGCGTGACCGTGCGGCAAAAGGCGCTGGAGGGTCTGCAGCCGTATGTGGCGGAGGACATGCGCGTTCGGGATGCGGTGCTGGAAGCATTGCTGAGTGACAGCGATGCGCGGATCCGGACCGCGGCGATCACGATATTGGAGCCGGTGGAGGCGGACACGAGCGTAAGACAGGTATTGTCTACGGTGGCAAATTCAGACCATAATCCCCACATCCGGACGGTGTCGCGGCAGGTACTAAGCCGGGCTCCGGAGATTCAGTAAGGCAGCCGTGTTTTGTGCTGCTGAACGACCCTTACTTTCAGGCAACCACGCCGTCCATAAAAGAGTGTGGACCTGGATGAAGGAGAACGAAGGAAGAACATTTATGAGGCCTACCATCCAAGTCGGAGTCGCGCTGCTAGGAGCCGCAATCATCCTTGCGCCGAACGCAGGGCGCGCGCAGTTAACGCGTATCTCGCAAATTGTTGATGAACCCAGTCCACTGTTGCACTCGGGAGGCGCCTCGCAGGGGTATCTCGGGGTGTTGGTGGGGGACATCGATAACGATGCTGCAAACAAACTGAAATTGAAAGATGCGCGGGGCGCATTGGTCACGCTGATCGATCACGATGCGCCGGCAGCGCAGGTCGGGCTGCGGGTGAACGATGTACTGCTCGAGGTGAATGGGCAGGCCGTTGAAGGCGCGGAGGCGTTCGGGCGGATGATGCGCGAGATTCCTCCGGGGCGCAAGATCACGCTGGTGGTGAGCCGCGATGGCGCCACGCAGACGATGACGGTGCAGCTTGTGGATCGCAAGAAGCTGGATACGGACATCTGGAACAAGCTGAACAGCGGAAGCGATATCAGTTCGCCGATTACCGGGCTGGGAATTTTTGGCTCGGGCTCGGGCGGAGATGCGCCTCTGCCGGGTGGGTTCCATATGCCGTTTGTGGGCAACAGCTCGCTGAAGGTGGGCGCGCTGGTGGAACCGCTGACGGCGCAGATGGCAGATTATCTGGGCGTAGCGAATGGCCTGATGGTGAAGCAGGTAGCGCGTAAGAGCCAGGCTGCCGTGGCCGGGATGAAGGCTTTCGACGTGATTCTCAAAGTCGGGACGGAGAACATTGCGACGGTTTCAGACTGGGATCGCGCGATGCGGGCGAACCAGGGGAAGACCGTTGCGGTCACGATTCTTCGCGATAAGAAGCAGCAGACAGTGACGCTGCTGGTGGACACGAAGAAGAAGGGCGCGGTTGAGTTCGACGGTGTTTTCGGAGATGGGGACTGCCCGTTGATGGCGTTCGCGGATGGGAATGCGGGGCTTGGGTTGTTGCTGGATCAGTCTGCGGCGGAAGAGATGAGGAAGCAGGCGGAGTCACTGCAGCGGCAGATGGAGCAGTGGAAGAACGATCCGCAGGCGTGGCATTTTGAGATCTCGCCGGAGCAGGTGGAACAGTTCCAAAAACAGGCGGAGCAGTTTCGGGATGCGTTCAAGGGGCAGAATTTCGGCGGCCAGAATTTCGGCACTGATCCGAAGCAGATAGATGAGCTGCAGAAGCAGATGCGGGAGTGGCAGAAGCAGTTTGACGGCAAGCCGTTTGTGTTTGACCAGAAGCAGATGGATGAGTGGAAGCGGCAGATCGAGAAGATGCAGGAGTTCGGTTTCCATCAGATGGTCTAAAAGATAAGTTGCAACGCGACACTGAGGGGCGCTGCCGATACATGGTGGCGCCCTTCGTGTTTTGTGAGGACCTGAGATCAGGTTGGCTGTTTGACGCGACGAGCGCGAACGGCTTCTGCACCGCCAAGTGCTTCGAGGCATTGCATCAGAGTACGTTTTGTTCGTTCGTAGGCGGCTGAGCCGATGTTCTTTTGCAGGCGGCGATGAATGCTTGTGCGGATGCGGCGGGAGGCGTGAACGCCCTTCCAGCCGCGGGCTGACAGGCGGATCATTTTCGAGCGGCGGTCCTGACCGGCGGATTCTTCGAGCACTCCCAGGCGTACAAGTTCGGCGACGGATTTCGAAGCTGCCTGTTGCGTGACTGCCATGCGATGGGCGAGTTCGGTGATGGTGCGCTCGGATTCGATTAAGTGCTGGATCACATAGCCGTGGCTCTCGCGCAGGTTTTTGAAGCCGGCGCGGGCCATCTGAGCCATAACGAGCTGGTTGACACGCAGACCAAAGAAGAGGCCGAGGTGGCCGAGATCAAGGCCTGTGAGGGATGGTTTTTCTGATTTAACAACCATGGTTGTGTATTATATTCGCAAGATTGACTGTGGAGGCCGAAAAGTGCTGATAGAGGAGTTGTTCTCGTCGGGAGTGATGCAGATGGGATCGTCGCGGGTAGATCCGGGACGGCAGGTCGGGGTTTTCAACCCAGCCGCGGTTGCGGGGTTGCCGGAGTTGCGGGCGGCCAGGATGAAAGAGTTCAGCTGGATTGCAGGCGAATGGAATCGTGAGAATGTTGTGCCTGCGACGAAGTCAAATCCTGCGTACGTCGATGTGGGGAACGGGAAGTTCTCGATTTGTGAGAAGGGAGACTGGATCTGCATGGTTGCGGCGGACGGGCGGGAGATACAGCAGATCACGTTTGATCCGTTCAGCAGGCAGTGGATGTATGTGCTGATGAACGGGGCGTACGGAATCTTACGATCGCGCGAGGGGTGGAAGGGGAATAAGATTGCGTTCACGGGAACGATGACGATGCTGGGCATCGAATGCGAGTGGCGGATGCAATGGACGAAGGAGAGCGAGGATCGGTTTTCGTTTGTGAATGAAGAGCGCTGCGCAGATGGGAGTTGGGACTACATTGATGAGTGGCACTTCAAGCGGAAGGGATGAGCAGGCCGGGTGGTTTGGTGAGGGTCGCTTTCCAAAAGCAATTGCGGGTCTTTCGACCGCGGTCGTTCGCCGAGGCGAACGACCTTCGCTCAGGATGACAGTCGGTGTTGTGGTGCGAGCGGTGTGGCTGAGATGAGTGTTGTTGGTGTTGAGAAAAGCAACCACTGTCTATCGTGCCTGATTATTTTGGCGGTTCGAGGATGAAGCCGGGGGTAGATCGGGCGATTTGCAACTCTTCTTCATTCATGTCGGGTGAGACATCAGCGAAGAGAGGTGTACTGAGATAGCGCTCGCCGGTGTCGGGCAGCATGCAGAGGATGGTGGAGCCCTTGGGCGCTTGCGCAGCGACCTGGAGGGCGCCAGCGAAGGTTCCGCCGGAGGTGATGCCGACGAAGATGCCTTCCTTTTTGGCGAGTTCCTTGCTGCAGCGCATAGCATCTGCGTTGGAGATGCGGAGGACCTGGCTTACGGCATTGGAGGAGACAGCATCGCCGGTGAGCTTGGCAATGAAGTCGGGGCTCCAGCCTTGCATGGGGTGCGGTTTCCAGCTTGGGTGAGCAACGGCGGCGGAGCCGTCGGCATTGCGCTGCTGCTCGATGCCGCTGGAGAGCATGGGGGCATCGTCGGGTTCGCAGACGATGATTTTGGTTTCGGGGCGCTCTTTTGCGAGAACGCGCGCAACGCCTTTGAGAGTTCCTCCGGTGCCGAAGCCGGTGACCCAGTAGTCGAGGCGCTCGCCGGCAAAGTCTTTGAGGATCTCCTGTGCGGTGGTGCGGGTGTGCATGTCGGCGTTGGCTTCGTTTTCAAATTGGCGGGTGTAGAACCAGCCGTGTTTTTCGGCGAGTTCTTCGGTCTTCTTGACCATTCCGACGGCGCGGCCTGCAGCAGGAGTGATGATGACTTTTGCGCCGAGGAAGCGCATGAGCTTGCGGCGCTCGATGGAGAAGGTCTCGGCCATGATGACGACCAGCGGGTAGCCTTTAGCAGCACAGACCATGGCGAGGCCGATGCCGGTGTTGCCACTGGTGGCTTCAACGACGGTCTGGCCCGGCTTGAGTTTGCCGGTGCGTTCGGCTTCTTCGATCACGCCAAGGGCAAGGCGGTCTTTGACAGAGCCGAGGGGGTTGAAGGCTTCAACCTTTACGTAGAGGTTTACGTCAGGCGGCGCGAGCCGGTTGATTTTGACAACCGGGGTGTTGCCGACGGTTTCAGTGATGTTTGCGTGCTTCGCCATTCGTAGACCTCCGCGATGGAGGTGATTGTACAGGGGGCAGGGGGCGAGGGGACAAGGGACTAGGACTAAGGGGCTAGGGACCCAGGGACAAAGGGATTAGGGATTAGGGACTCAGAACTTCGATTCGAGACGGCGAGGGTGGATCGAGACGAAGGCGCTCTGGTTAAGCTGGCTTACGTTCGCCAGGTGCAAAAAGACGGAGGCTGCCTGCAGGCAGGAATTCACCTGAAAGACACTGGCACAATCGAAGCCGGTTCTCCTGGCTTCGCAAGGTGCCGATGAGGATCAACCTTCGGTAGCGGAACGCGCCGGCAATCACCTGACTTTGTTGTCACCTGGTGGCAGCTGAGGCGCCTGGTCGTTCTGTATGGAAGCGAGGTAGCTGGTCAGGCTATAGATCCGCGCATCCGGTGCACGGTGAAAACTCGATCGAAAAAGATCGCCCCAGATGGGCATATCGGCGGTGCCGTGCGCGTGTCCCTTAGTTCCGAAGCGCAGGATTGCCTGTACGTGCACATCCGGATACTTGCCGTGGTTGCGCTGTGCAAGTGTCGTCAAATCTGACAGCGGCGATTTCAAGAATTCGCTTGCAGGCCCATTCCCTTTGCCCTGAGGTCCATGACAGGCAGCGCAATAGTCCTTGTACATCTGCGCGCCTGAAGTCGGATCGCTGGGCGGCGGTGGCTTGAGAATGAGTTTCTTGTTCTGTGCGAAGCTTGAGGCGCCGCATGTGGCGAGCAGCAGCAGCCCAAGGAGAGCGAGGTCCCTAGATTTCGTTTGCATGGCTTCCTCCCGGACGAAGTTCCTGTTTTGAGAGGCGCAGTCCTTCAGAGACGAAGCATCTGGACTGCGATCGCCCTGCCGAGGGCCAAACTGATGTGGATTCGCTGCGGGGACCTTGGCCCGAAGACGCAGGGCAGCAGATTCTTTATCCGCCACGATCGTCATCTGTGCAGTGATGGGTATTACCTAATTCTGTGATGGCAGAGTCGCAGTCCCGGAGAGGGTTGGTGAAACGAAGCTCTCTTCTTTCGCGCTGGCTTAATCTAACCGCCATAGCAAAACGCTTTTCCTAGACCACCTTTCTTTCCGTGGAGCATCTGAGCGGTCAAGCTGATGCTGATCGCACTTCCCCTTTGCGATCTTGCAGGGCGCTCGGGCCTTCAGGAGTATCCATGAAGCACATTCTCCAGACGGGCTTAATTGCGGTGCTTACGTTAACCGCGTTGACATCATCCGCACAACAGAACTTCCAGAAGAAGTATTATCCGTTCGACAATCTGTTTCCAGTTGTTCAGGTTGACCTGAATAATGACGGCATCCCCGACTTCATTGCGGAGACGCGCAGTTCTCAGATCCAGGAACTCCTATCAACGGGATCAGGAAACTACACCTCGAAAACTCTCACCGTGAGCGGAAGCGGAGGCGGTTACCCGGTTGCCAGCGGAGACTTCAATAAGGATGGCAAGGCCGATGTGATCTTCTGGCCTACCGGCATTGCCTACGGCAATGGGTCGGGCGGTTTCAGTTCGTTCAAGTCCACAGCCTGGCAGGACAGCAGTTATTACACCCAGGCAGTGGTCGCGGACTTCAACCGTGACGGCAAGCCGGATTTCGCGCTGGCATACCAGAACCAATCTGTCTTTCGTGTATTGCTGTTTTTGAACACCGGAAGCGGATTCAATTCGCCGAAGACAATCTACTCGCAAAGCGTACCGTCGGGCTCCAGCCCGGGATACGAGTACACAACTCCGCTGGATCTGGTGCTCGGAGATTTCGACGCCGACGGCCGTGCGGACCTTGTCGTACGCACGACTGAGAGCGATCCGAATGATGTGACCGCGGCATTGGTTACGTTATCTGCCTTATATGGCGATGGCGCCGGCGCCTTCACTCGGAAGACGATCACGGTGAGCCACAACACGGTTCGTGAGATCGCAGCAGCGCGCCTCAATGCGGACGGAACGTCAGACATTGTGGCGAATGGCTTTTCGGCGGCGTATCCGATCCGCATCTACTATGGACGAACAGACCGGACGTTCAGTGCTGTAAGTCAATCTGCCGCGAATGATGACTCGATCAACCCGATGCTCGCGGACTTCAACGGCGATAAGCGGAAGGACATCATCTATGCCGCCCAAACGGGTGCCGCACAAGATAACATCGGTATCAGCGAACTCTTTCGCACATCAACCGGAAGCTACACGCAACAGCCATTCTTTCCCAATGACAGCTATAACGCGCAATCGGGAGTGATTCCTTATTCGCAGACATTCGTCGGCGACTACAACCGCGACGGCAGGCCGGACGTGGCGTTGATTTCTTCTGAGAACCAGCTGGAACATCCGAGGAGCGTGGTGATCATGTTGAATGAAGGCGTGACTCCGAACGGAACTTGTTTGACGCCGGCTGGCGCAGGTATTGCCGTATGCTCACCCACATCAGGCGCTACGGTCTCCAGTCCGGTGAATTTCGCTTTCAGCGCGAACTACTTCTATCCGCTGCGCAAGACAGAGGTCTGGATTGACGGCGTGAAGAAGAGCGAGTTGTACGAGGCATTTGCGACGGAGGCATTCCACAATGCAACTCTGACGCTCGGATCCGGCACACACACTGTTGGCCTCTTCGCGGTCACCTATGACGGCAAGTTGCTGCTGCACAAGTCGTACAGCATAACTGTCAAATAGCTTTTTCGGACGTCGAAGCTTTGAGCGGTATCGCTCTCATCGGCTATGGCATTTTCAAAACAGCGATGGGCGGGAGGAACTGCCGAGGAGTGAGGGGTCGACGTTTGCGGTAGTGTGCGTGCCTTCGCCGCCACCCCAGGCATAGATGAAGGATAGGACAGGGAGTCCTCCGGCGTGGACGGTGAAGCCGGCGCTGAAGCTGTGGCGCAGGTGGTCGATGCTGATGTCACCGCGGGAGAGTCCGATCTTCGCTTCGTCGGCGGAGAGGAGTGCGCCAATGGGGAGCTTGCCCAGGGAGTGCTCGATGGTGCCCTGGAAGAGAAGCAGGTTAGGGCCGCGGAAGCGGTAGTCGGGATAGCTGGGCAGGATGGGCGTGCCGTTGAGATCGGAGCCGCCGATGGTGGGCGTGAAGTAGAAGGGGACCTGGCTGCCTTTGCCTGCGAAGGATTCAGAGATGAAGGCGCGGAGGCTGATGGAGCCCTCGAGTTTGCGGGTGAGTGATGCGCGAGGGCACGGCATCGGCTGGTTTTCGCGGCCTGCGCCTCCACAGTAGTCGGGCGTGTTGTGGGAGAGCGTGGGTGTCGCGCTGCTGCCGTAGTATTTGCCGATGGACTTGGACAGATGGGAGAGCGGGATGGAGTGATTGAAGTCGAGGTTGAGGCGGCGGAAGGAGTAGCGGCTGTCTCCGGGCGCGAAGAACTGCTGGAACTGGAGAAGGTAGTTGAGGCTGATGCGGTCCCCGAAGAAGGAGGGGACGAGGCGTATGCCTTCGGAGGGTTGGAAGTATGTGGGCTGGTGGGTCAGGCCGGGGGCTGTGGTCTCGCTGAAGAGCGCTTCGATGGAAGGGATGTCGTGTTCGCGGCCGGAGCGAACGGAGGGGAAGCGGCCGTTGAGTTCGGCGAGGATGGCAATGACGGGGGACTTCCCGGAGATGGAGATGGGAAAGGCCGTGTCGGCGCCGGTGACGTTTTCTGAGAAGCCGAAGGTGGTGTGGGTGAGCGGCGTGGTTGCGGGGCCCAGGCCGAAGTAGTCGACGCGATTGAGCGAGATGCTCTGCGAGTAGAGATGGAAGAGCGGCGCGACGTGGTAGCTGTTTCCGGCGGGGAGCTTGTAGGCCTTGAGGTAACCGCCAGTGCGCCATGAGCCGTTCATCGTGGCGACGGCGTCGAGGCTGAGGTTGGTGCGCCATTCGCTGGCGAAGTTCTTGTGTTCGACGAAGGCGAGGCCGAAGCCCATTCCGTTGTCGGGAGCGAGGCTGCCGAAAGCGAGATGGAAGGGCTGGCCGAGGACTAGGGTCTGGCCGCAGTCGGCGAATTTCTTAATTTGTGAGCAGGCTTTGAGGGCGGTGCCTTCGCGGCGGAGGTCGGCCTGGAAGCGGGACTCGTTCTGCGCGCTGCAGAGCGCGGCGAGAAGTAAGAGGACGAAGCAGAGAGATGCGATTCGATTGATTTGGGCCATGGGGGATGGGCTCTCGTTATTTCTTTTTCGAGGATTTGGATTTCGAGTTTTTGCGCGACCTTGTGCGGGACTCGCTGGCGGCGATGGCGAGGCCTTTGGCCGGGGTGCGCGTTGCGGCCTTCTTTGCCGAGATGGGAACGAGCTTGGGCTTTGCGGGCTTTTCACTGACGCCGGAGCGGAGCAGGCGAGTCATGGCAGTGATGTAGAGGGCGGCTTCGTTTTCTGTGGTGATGCGGTGTTGCGGAATTTTCTCTCGCTGCTCGGGAGGGAGCTTTTCTTCGACGTGCTTGAAGTGCATGACCTGCGCCTTGATCAGGTCGGACATGGGACGGCCTTTGTGGAAGGCCTCTTTCGGAGTTGGTGGGACTGGGATGACTTCCATCGATGCTTCTCCTGATTAGTTCTTCTTGAACTTCGGACACTGATCATCGGGTCGGATATTGGGTTGATCGAGATAGCCGAGGAAGGTGTTGGCGGCGAGCTCGCGTTTGGAGCGCTGGGTGTAGTTGCCGAGGAAGTGGTCGGTCATTGTCGCGGGGATGGATGCGTGTTCGAAGACTTCATTGATGACAGAGCCGCGCTCGACCCAGGGCGAGACGAGAACTGCGGGAACGCGAACGCCCAGGCGATCGAAGTAGAAGGGGTCAGGTGTTCCCGTGGCGCTGGGCTGCGCGACGAAGGGCGAATCGGGAGTGCAGGCGGGCGGCGGGACGTGATCGTAGATGCCGCCGTGCTCGTCGTAGACGATAAGCAGAGCCGTGTTGGGCCAGAGCTTGGCGTTGTTGCGGATGGCGTTGTAGACGTCTGCGATGAACTGCTCGCCGGCACGGACGTCGTGGTCGGGATGCTGGTCGCTGGCGATGAGCTCGCCCATGCCGTCGGGCGAGTCGTGGTCGGTATAGTTGGGCTCGATGAAGGAGTACTCGGGAAGCTCGTTCTTATCGCAGGCATCGAGGAAGTCCTGGAAGGTGCCGAAGAGGGACGGCTGATTCTTGAGCAGGTTGACGACTTCAAGGGATGAGCTGGCTTCGTCGAAGTAGTAGAGGCGCGTGGAGTGGCCGGCTTCGTTGAGCCGCTCGTAGATGCTCTTGAACTGCTTGTTCCAGTAGAAGACGTCCATGCTGACCTGGCCGAAGGATGTGCCGTAGTGGGCGAAGGCGCGGTTGCAGAGGGTGGGGCCGGGGATGGAGGAGAACCAGCGATTGAAGACGGCGTACTCGGTGGCGAGCTTGGAGAGGACAGGCAGCTTGTCTGGCGGGAAGTAGTTCATGATGAGGTGCGAGTGCTTCACACTGCGCTGCTGGTTGAAGTAGCTTTTGACGAAGCCCTGCATGGTGGCGGTGCGGTTGGAATTGTGGCCAGAGGAGACGCTGCCGAAGATTTGCAGGTCGACGGCGGGGAAGTGGTGGTCAGGATCGGGATCGAGCTGGCTCTGGTATTCGGCGGTGGGCGAGACGGAGACGGGGACGCCGGTCGAGTCAGGATTGGTTTCGGTGCCGTCGAGGCCGTCGATGGCGGGGTTGAGGCGCTTGAGGGCGCCGAGCATGTGGTCGAAGGAGCGGTTCTCCATCATGAGCACGACGACGTGCTGAAGCTGCTGAAGTCCTGGGAGCTTCGGGTCCGGCATCAGTTTTGATTCTCCGTTGCGAGGTTCTCGAGCTGGGGAAAGAGGGGAGTTGCTCGTGCCTTATCTGGGCGCTTACGCTGTGCCGTTGAGAAACCGGCTTATGAATAGTGATTGTGGCATGGTTGGCGTTTCAAGGAAAGGATAACGAAAGGAAGGAGGCGGATGGAAAAAAGGATGTCACTGGATTGTCAAATTGCCTGTGAGCCGGACTATCGGCGGAGGAGCGGTTGACTTCTATGGAGTACACCCGTACTCTTTTAGAATGCGGTATTCGGCGGAACACAAAGCCCGGAACCACGAACGCATTCTGTCTGTAGCGGCGCGCTCTTTCCGTGAGCACGGCGCGGACACCAGCGGCATAGGAACCGTGATGAACAAGGTGGGACTGAAGAAGGGCGGGTTCTACCGGCATTTCAAAAGCAAGGATGATTTGTTTGTTGAAGCCTTGGGGCGGGCTCTGGAGGAGACGGGGCGGAGCATGGAGGAGATCGCGAAGTCCGCGCCCGAGGGGCATGGTTTGCGGGCGATCATCGAGCGCTACTTAAGTGTAGGGCATGCGAATTCGCCGGGATCGGGCTGCGTGCGCGCGACGCTGGGGCCGGAGCTGGCGCGGAAGCCGGTGGTTGTGCGGCGGAGGATTGAGGTGCTGTTACGGGCGTATCGCGAGCGGCTGGCGCCGTTTATGCCGGGGAAGACTCTGGAGAAGCGGGTGGAGAATTGCGGCCTTTTATTTTCCAGCATGGCTGGAGTGATGATGATGGTCCGCGTTACGACGGACGCGCAACGGCGGGAGCACATTCTGATGGAAGCGAGGAAGATGTTTTTGACGAATTTCGCTGAAGAGTAATTTTTTTGAATCGGAAGAGTACGATCGTACTCTTTAAGTGTATTGTGACCGATTGCGAAGTCCGAGGGAAGACGGATGAAGTGACCGGATGGAACCTCACCAAAGGAGACCTTTCTCATGCCGCGACAGATGATTCTGTTTTTTGTGAGTATCGCGTTTAGCCTGATCGCGTGGAGCGTGGTCACGGCGAGATATATCTGGCCTAAACTTCGCACGCAGACGCCTGCAGAGGCATTGAAACCGATCTTAATGCTGCACAGCTTTCGGTTCATCGGTCTGGCATTTATGGTGCAGGGCGTGGTGTCTCCTGATCTGCCGAGCGCATTTGCGCATGGGGCGGCGTA
>DATJEO010000046.1:0-12819 GCA_035496515.1 Occallatibacter sp. | reverse complement strand
TGGGCATCCAGAATTCTGGCCAGAAGAAGAGTTCCGTTCCGTGGAACTCTCTGGGGGCCACGCCGAGGATAGTGAATGGATGTTTGTTCAGGTCAACCGGGGTGCCAATGACTCGGGGATCGGCGTTGAAGCGGTTGCGCCAGAAAGCGTCTGTGAGAACGATGTAAGGGGCAGAGTTTGGACCGTGGTCGTCGCCGGCGTGGAAGAAACGGCCTATCTGCGGCTGGGTTCCGAGCATGTCGAAGTAGTTGGTTGAGACTTCATAGCCCCAAGTCTTCTGCGCATTGCCCGCGGAGCTAAGTCCGACGGCGCACATGCGAAAGGCAGCCATATCGGAAAACGTGGTATTGCGTGATTTGTAGTCGAGGAAATCGGGATAGGACTGATTGTCGTCGCCGGGATGCTCGTTGGCGAGCTGCACTAGCCGATCGGGTTCGGGAATATTCAGCGGGTGGAGGATCATGGCGTTGAGTACGCCGAAGACGATGACGTTGGCGCCGATGCCGAGTGCGAGCGTGAGGATGGCAGTGAGGGCGAAGCCGGGGGAGCGGCGGATCTGACGTGCTGCGTAACGGATGTCTCTGGTGAATCCGGCGAGGCCCAGGGTCGTGTCGGATGCGGTGACGCGTTCTTTGGTGATGACGCGGTTTCCGAAGCGCAGGAGGGCTTCGCGTCGGGCTTGCTCGGGTGTCATGCCGGATGCAAGGTTGGATTCGATGCGCAGTTCGATGTGGGATTGAAGCTCGTCGTCGATTTCCCGGTCGATGGCGGAGCGGCGGAAGAGGTTTGTGAAACGGCGGAGGGCGGACATGGGGAATCTCCTGAGTTTCGGATTATTCGGAGCGTAGAGCCTGCATGGGATCGACGCGCGATGCCTGACGCGCAGGGAACCAGCTTGCGGCGAGAGCTACAGCCACGATGACGATGGTGACAGTTGCGAAAGTGAGGGGGTCGTCAGGGCGCACACCGCGCAGGAGGTTGGCTACAAGGCGGGCCAGAGCGAAAGCGAGTGCCAGACCGATGACCAGGCCGGTCCCGGTGAGCCATGAAGCGCGACGGATGATGATGCGCAGTACGTCTTGCCTGTTGGCTCCCATGGCGAGGCGGACGCCGATTTCGCGGGTGCGCTCGCCGACGAGGTTGGCCATTACGGCGAAGATGCCGATGGCGGAGAGGAGCAAGGCGATGAAGGCGTCCAGCGCCAACATGGAGGCGGCGTACATGAGGCCGACGAGGTTGTCGCGAATGAGAGCGCGGTAAGTCTGGACAGGGTCGATGGGGACGCCGGCGTCGATGGAGGCGAGGGCTTTTCGCGCGGGCGCGGCGAGAGAGAGAGGATCAGCTTTGGCAAGAATGGCAATGGTTGATCCGGCGAGCGGCTGCTGAGCGAAGCTCGTGTAGACGGCGGGCGGCAGGTCGTTTTCCCAAAGAGAATAGTTCGCTTCCTGAGAGACGCCGACGATAGTGAGCCAGGGCTCGTCGCTTTTCTTATCGCCGAGGCGGATGCGATGGCCGATGGGATTGGCGCCACTGAAGTAGAGATCAGCGAAACGACGGCTGACGATTGCGACCGGAACGGAGTGAACGGAATCGCCTTGCGCGAAGTTGCGGCCATCGAGGATGGGGATGTGGAAGGCGTCGAAGTAGCCGGGCGTGACAGCGAGGCGAACGGCTGTCTGAAGTTTGCCTGGCGTGGTGGGGTGGTTTTCGATGGCGAGGTCGAGCTGCCAGCCGGAATCGGTGTAGGGGAGGGCTGTGGCGAGTTCGACGCGAGAGACGCCGGGCATTGAGCGAAGTCGATCGAGTGCCGCTGCGTACCAATCTGCCTGTTTCTCCGGAGTGTCGTAGCGCCTGGCGGGAAGGTCGGGATGTAATGTTAGGACCTTTTGGGGTGAGTAGATGTCGGCCTGATGAAACATCGAGTTCATGCCCTTGGCCATGAGCGCTGCGCCAATGACGAGGGCGACTGCAAGGGAGATCTGAGCGACGGCGAAAATGCTGCGCAGACGGCTGCGGCCTGTGGCCTGGCGCGAGCCGGCTCGAAGCTGATCTACAAGGCGCAAGCGGAGGGCTTCAAAGGAGGGTGCAAGGCCGGCGATGATGCCGGAGAGGATAGCGAGAAGGACGGAAAAGGCGAGGGCGCGGCCGTTGATGGAGATGTTGTCCCAGCCGGGAATATAGCGGGCGACACGAGCGGGCATGGCAATGAGTGTGAGGTGCAAATAGATTGCTGCAAGTGCGATGCCGAGCCCCGCTCCCACGAGGGCGAGCAGGATATTTTCTGTGAGGAGCTGGCGAATGATACGTTTGCGGGTTGCACCGAGGGCTGTGCGCATGGCGATCTCTGAGCGACGCGCGACTCCGCGAGCAAGCTGGAGATTGGCGACATTGGCGCATACAACCAGGAGTACGAACATTGTGGCGCCCATGATGAGCTTGTAATAGAGCGGGGTGAGGTCGCCATTGATGTCATTGAGCAGAGGCTCGACGTGAACGCTCCAGCCCTGATTGGTAGCTGGGTAAAACTTGGAAAGGCGCTCGGAGATGAGCTGCATCTCCGACTGCGTTGAATGCAAGCTGACGCCATTGTGCAGGCGGCCAATGACCAGATAGCCGTGTTCGCTGCGATTGGCGAGTTGCGATGAGGTTGGGGCGAAGGGCAGGAGCATGTCCACTGCCGGTGGATATTGCATGGTGCGTGGAAGCACGCCGATGACGGTGTATTCGTGCTGGTCGAGCTGAATCTTCTGCCCGATGATGCGGGAGTTGGCACCGAAGTGACGTTTCCAAAAGCCGTAGTTGAGGACAGCGACTGCGTCGCGGCCGGGCTGGCACTCGCTCTCGTCGAAGACACGGCCGAGGAAGGCTTGCGTGCGGAGGACCCTAAAGAAAGATGAAGAGACAAGATCGGCGCTGATCTGTGCTGCGTCGCCGGCGCCGGAGAGTGTGTAGTTGGCTCCCTGCAGGACGGCCAGACCTTCGAAGGATCGGTTCTGGCGCCGGAGATCATCGAAGTCGGCGAGTGTGAAGGGTTCTTTGCCGCGCTGCTGCTGTTCGGCGAGGACCATGACGCGATCGAGCGCGGGGACGGCGAGAGGGCGAAGGACTACGGCGTCCATGCTGCTGAAGATGGCGACATTGAAGCCGATGCCGATGGCGAGTGTAGCGATAACAGTGAGCGTGAAGCCGGGAGATTTGCGGAGCTGGCGGGCAGCGAAGCGAATGTCGCGACCAAAGCCGGCGAGGGCAAGGCTTGCGTCAAAGGCGGCGACGCGCTCCTTTGTGCTGGTGGGGTTGCCGAAGCGGAGGAGAGCGTCACGGCGGGCCCCTTCGGGCGTCATGCCGGAGGCGAGGTTGGACTCGATGCGGAGGTCGATGTGCGATTGGAGCTCATCGGCGATGTCGCGGTCGATGGCGGGCTGTCGGAAGAGATTGGTCAGGCGGCGGAAGAGGGCCATGAGACGACTCCGTGGAACTTGGCTTTCAGGCGTAGCGCAGGACGGCACGAACACCGCGGACGAGCTGATCGAAGCTTTCCTGTGCAGCTTCTAACTGGCGGCGTCCCGGCGCCGTGAGCTTGTAGTACTTGGCGCGACGATTAGTTTCCGTGAGAGACCACTCGGAGGAGATCCAGCCGCTTTGTTCCATGCGATGTAGGGCGGGATAGAGTGAGCCCTCTTCTACGCGAAGAAGATCGTTGGAAGCGCTCTGGATGTGGAGAACGATGCCGTAGCCGTGTAGAACGCCGTTCTGATCGAGGGTTTTGAGGACAAGCAGGTCGAGCGTTCCCTGAAGATCGTTTTTGGCCATTGCTGATGAACCCCTAAATTTCTCGGTACATAGAAGGCTAGGCCTAGTTGGATAGGGGTGTCAAGGAATGAGTGACGAAAGGAAGGATGCAGAAGCCAGGGACGCAGAGACCTAGGGGCCTAGGGACATAGGGATGTAGGACTGAGGACGTGGGAGTAGGGTCGCAGAGACCGGGGGGCGCGCTGGGGGTAGCGGGCGCGGTATTCTTCTGGGGTTGGGGTGATGGATATGACCGATACGGCTGCGCGTCCGCAACTTTCTTATTTGACCGACGTATTGAACGAGCTGAAGGCGAAGGGAACGCACTTCAGGTTGCGCGTTCTGGATGACCAACAGGCGCCCGTTTGCCACTACGACGGCAAGGAAGTGATCAACCTCGCGAGCAATAACTACCTTGGGCTGGCCAATCATCCCAAGCTGGTTGCGGCGTCGCTGAAGGCGACGGGGGAGCTGGGAGTTGGTTCTGGCGCGGTGCGCACGATTGCGGGCACAATGCGGATTCACATGGAACTTGAGGAGAAGATCGCGTGCTTCAAGAACGTGGAGGCTTGCGTTGTTTTCCAGAGCGGGTTCGCGGCGAATGCGGGCACAGTGAGCGCGATTCTGGGGAAGGACGACTTCATCCTGTCAGACGAGCTGAATCATGCCAGCATCATTGATGGGGCACGACTCTCGCGGGCCAAGATCAAAGTGTTCCGGCACAAGGATGTGGCGCACTGCGAAGAGCTGTTGAAGGAACTGCAGAACGAGCCGGGGCACAGACTCGTGATCACGGATGGTGTGTTCTCGATGGATGGCGATATCGGGCCGGTGGACAAGCTGGCTGCTTTGGCCGAGAAGTACGGTGCGATCATGATGGTGGATGATGCGCATGCTTCAGGCGTGCTGGGCAGGAACGGGCGCGGGTCAATTGATCACTTTGGAATGCATGGGCGTGTGGATGTGCAGGTGGGAACGCTATCAAAGGCAATTGGGGCGCTGGGTGGTTATGTGTGCGGATCGAAGGACCTGATCGATTATCTCTATCATCGCGCGCGGCCATTTTTGTTTTCGACTTCGCATCCACCGTCGGTGGCGGCGACGTGCATTGCGGCGTTCGACATTCTGGAGCAAGAGCCGGAAAGGATCGAGAGGCTGTGGTCGAATACCAGGTACTTCCAAGGTGAGCTCAGGCGTGCCGGATTCAACATCGGCGGTGTGAACACTCCGGCAACTGAGACGCCGATTACGCCGGTCATTATCGGCGAAGGACGCGCGGCGATGGACTACTCGCGCGCGCTATTTGAGGAAGGCGTGATGGGTACGGGGATTGCGTTCCCGACGGTGCCCGAGGGGAAAGCGCGGATCCGGTTGATTCTGACAAGCGAACACACGAAGGCGCAGATGGATCGCGCGCTGGAGACGCTGGAGCGCGTGGCGAAGCGCATGGGACTACTTGGCTGAGACTTCTTGAGGACCTCCGTCGCGCACCGGGTCTTTGCTCCAGGCGATTGGCGAGGCCTTGAACCACTCCTGAGCGAGCTGGTAGAGCGCTGTCATCTCACTCCGCTTCGCCGATGCGTGTACCTCTTTTCTTTGCCGAGGCGTTAGAGACCAATTCAGCGGATCGGTGCCGACCGAATCATTGGACCACTGATCAGCGAAGACGAGTGATTGGATGATGAGCTTGCCGGCATAGGCATGTTCAAGGAGTTCGAGGCCGGATTGATCCCTCGGCGTGATGCTCTCGTGACCGGCCTGCCAGAAACCGAGCAGCGGGCCTCCGACCTGACTAAAGAGATTCCAGGGTGCTGTTCCGGCATTGTGGTCGGGTTCGGATTCGGGACCGCTGCCATAGATGCCATTGCTGTTACGGATCTCGATCAGCAGGATCCGCAGAGGTTTGTCCTGAACCGCGGGGGAAGCCGGACAAGATGTTGCGGCTTTTGGAGGCTCTGGTGTGGTGCCGGAAGGCGGGTTGGAGTTGGCAGGACCGAGGGCGTAGCGCAGGAATTCGATGGCAGACGAGGTGCCGTCGTTATCGTAGTATCCGCCGTCGGCGAAGTGCACGCTGTTGACGGCGTTGTCCACGACCATGGGCGCTCGGGCCGCAGAGGAGACGTAGGGAAAGGTGGCGGAGAGTTGAGCAGCGCTTGCGATGGGGAGATCGGTGTAGCCGGCGTCTGTTTGGCCGACGACGCGTTTCTTAAATGTTTCGAGAAATGAGCGGGCGCGGTAGTCGGGACGGGATTCGCCCTCGAGCTTGCAATCGGGAATCTTGTAATTCGCTGAGAGAAATCTTTCGCCACTCTCCACGACTGTCGTGTTCATCGTAAATGCGGGACCCGAGCCAGCGTGAAAGTCTCGGAGAGTGAGGCCGCTGCCCGTGAGATCGGTTGATTTGGAGTGGACTTTGTTGGTGTCCTGATGCGATTTCCAATGAGCCTGGGCATTCGTGTCCGACTGCCATACATGTTTGCAGTAGGTGTCGTCGAGGTTGCGAAGGAATGACTTGCGCAGCGACCAGGTGCGATCCTTTCCAAGCGGAGTGCGGCCAGGGCCATTCGTATCGAGGTCGCCGTCGCCGGAGGATGGTGAAACGAACCAGGGAAGCACAGGGATGAATGCCTTGGGCAAGTCGTAGTAGACAAGACCCCAGCCAACGCCTTCGAGGCTCGAGCACTGCGCTACGCTCTGCATACGCAGTGTTGCGAGACGTTGGCGCGAGTCGAGGGTGCCATCGTGGAGTTCGCGCAGGTAAGCCATAAGGCCGACGCTGCCACCAGAAACAGTGCTGGCGAGGAGGAGGTGCTTATGGAAATCAGGCCCGAAGGTTTGTTCAAGATGCGCGAGGACTGTGGCAGTCCAGGCTGAGGCGTGGAGGCCGCCACCGGTAGCGGTAACAATGATCAGCGGCTTGTCATCCTGAATGGCCTTTAGACGGTCCTGGAGGATCATAGACGGATCGGGTAATTCCGAAGAGGCATCGTGCTTTGCTGACGTGACGGAGACATAGTGCTCCTCCTGACCATTGCCTGCGTGAAGGCCAGCGGAGTCGACATAGAGAGTGCGATCGAGGTGAAACATGCGCGGGACCACGAGCGAGACCAGCAGCAAGGTGAGGACGGGAACCCGGTATCGATCGAAGAAGAACGCGAGTGCCCCGAGCATCCAGCTGACGGCGATAACAAGGATGAGGACGGTTGCGAAGATTGGGAATCGCTCAATCTGCGTGAAGAGATAGAGGAACAGGACAGTGAGAAAGAAAATAATGATGGTGACGGTGTTCCAGATCTGAATTTTTCTCAGATGCGCGACCTTGCCGCTAGTCGCCATCGGTTTGGCTGACCAGAACACGAAGAGCACGAAGGCGATGAATGCTCCCAGGGCCGCAATGGCAATCCAGGACGCGACGGGTGCGCCCACGGGGGCGGTCAGAGGCCACAGCAGGAGATACAGTCCTCCGAATATAACGAGCGAGATGATGGCAAAGTTGTGAGCTTCATAGAGGGAGGTTGCGTTTGGATTCTTCTCGTAGCCGGGTAGCCCTATAAAGAGACCAAGACCGGAGAATTTGTGCATCGTTGCGAAGATCGGGTAGGAGAAGACGGTGTGAGCCTGTTCGATTGTTGCTTTGCCGGGGCATGAATCGTTGGCCCGATTTAAACCGAACAATACTCTTGGGAAAAGGATGGTGCGGGCTGCGTTTTGGCCGAGGATGAACTTGAGTGGAGTATTTGAGAGCGCCTTGTACGTGAGGTAGTACCAGGCGTTCGCGTTCCACCAGAAGATGCAGGCGAGCAATGCGCCGATGATGAGTCCGAGGACAATCTGCGTGGGTGGTACGCCCTGGTTTGTGCCGAAGTAGATCAGGTAGCTGAAGACAAACACATTGGGAAGCTGCGAGATGAAGATGGCTAGGAACTCTCGCTTGCCGTCGTCATTGACGAGGAGGTTCTTCAATGCAGGCGGGCGGCAGTCGTCAGGAGTGGTCAACAGATCGAGCCGCTCGGGGCCGTAGATCAGCGCGATGCGCGCCAGAACCAGTGCGGAGCATGCAGCGGCGACGAGGAAGAACGAGACGCAGAGGTATTGCTCCCAAGCTTCACAGACGAGGATTCCGCTCGTCAGAGTCGCACTGACCATGTTGAGAATGCAGAGGACGGGAGCAAAGAGCCAGAGCAGGATTGCGAAGCGAAGAAGATACGCGAAGCTGGCCCATTTACCCAGTGCTGCCAGGGATGATTTCACAAGCGCGAGGAAGTTATTCATGTACCCATTTCTCCCGGGGGCGGAGATTTCACGGCAACGATCAGTCTTGTTTTTGGTCTCAGTCTGTTGCAGGCAAATCTTCAATATGAGTGAAGCGCCGGCACCATCTTCAGGACGCGATCACGCGAAGAAACTGGGCAAGGATGAATCGACTAAGCATAACCCGAAAAGCGAAATTGTGGATCGAGAAATGAATGTGATCAGCTCACGGGAGATTGCGGCGGATGTTTGTAAGATGGTGTGAGCACATCTCGCACTGAAGAGACCTCAATGATCGCGCATCTACGCGGCAAGTTGATTCACAAGGAACCCGGCCAGGCCATTGTTGAAGCGTCCGGCGTGGGGTACGACGTTGCAATTTCGGTGCCGACGTTTACGGCGCTGCCGAGCGTGGGAGCGGAGACATCGCTGCACGTTCATACGCAGGTGAGCGAGGATCAGATTGCGCTGTTCGGATTTCTGGATCGCGAGGAGAAGCGGCTATTCGAACGGCTGATCACGGTGAGCGGCGTGGGACCGAAGCTGGCCATCAAGATTCTGAGCGGATTGTCGCCAGAGCGGACGGTGCAGGCAATTCGCTCGCAGGATCATGCGCAGTTGACACGGATTCCGGGAGTGGGAAGGAAGCTGGCGGAGCGGCTGGTTGTCGAGTTGAAAGACAAACTGGAAGACTTCGCTGTTGCTCCCACACCGAGCGCGGTGGCTGGTCCGGCGGTGGATGATGTGCTGTCGGCTCTGACGAACCTTGGATATCAGCGGCCAGCGGCGGAGAAGGCGATCGAGCAGTCGGTTGCGAAGGAGAAGGCGCTGGCTGGGGATTTCGACGGGCTGTTCAGGGCGGCGCTGAAGGTGATTCGTTAGGAACAGCTGTTAGCCTTCAGCTTTCAGCGCTCGGCTTCGATCGAACGACTATCGGGCGATTGTTTTTGCTTGGGGCCGAAAGTGCTCCGCCGAAATGAACTAAACCCAGGTCTCAGAGGCGAGATGCTCCCGCAAACTCTGGTAGAGTCGTGGGCGCCCGTCATCGTGAAGTGACTGGTTTAATTTCCTCAGGAATTACGCGGGCTGTGCATGCACTATGGCCCGCGCTTTTCTACACTGGCACGTATGCCACGCACTTCGAAGACTTCTGCAGCAGCACCGGCGGCTTATCTGCGGCCAGAGGCGATTGCGTTTCTTCGCAATCTTGCGAAGCACAATGACCGCGAGTGGTTTCAACCGCGCAAGGCGGATTTCGAGGCGCTGCTGAAGGCGCCGATGCTGGCGATTGTGCGCAAGGTGACGGAGGCAATGATGGATTTCGCTCCGAATCACGTGCGACCGGCGGAGAAGTCTCTGTTCAGGATCTATCGCGATACACGATTCAGTCATGACAAGCGGCCGTACAAAACGCATGTCGCTGCGTGGTGGACGCACATGGGTTTCGACAAGACTTCGGGTGCGGGTTACTACTTCCAGGTGAGTCCGAAGGGAGTAATCATCGCCGCGGGTGCGTACATGCCGGAGAAGGAGCAATTGGCGGCGATTCGGAACTGGCTGCTTGAGAATCACGATGAGTTTCGGAAGATTTTGAAGAAGCCGGCGGTGCGGAAAATTTTCAGCGAGTTCGAAGGTGAGGCACTAACGAGGCCGCCGAAAGGATTTCCTGCTGATCACCCTGGCATGGATCTGATTCGGTGCAAGCAGTGGGGCATGAGCACGACTCTGCCTGCGGGTGCGGCACAGCGAAAAGACTTCTCGAAGGTGCTGGTGAAGCATTTCAGGCTTTTGGCACCGATGGTAGACGCATTGAATACGCCGATCGCGGCGTCAGTTGGGCCGAAGCGGAAGGTGCTTTTCGGTTTGCACCGAGAGCTGAAGGCTAGTTTCTACAAGTATTCTGACCCGAAAGAGATAGAAACCCTGTAAAAACGGGCTTTTTGAGCTAAAAACGGCCAAAAACCCAAGAAAACTGTGGAAAAGCCGAAGTTTTCCATTGACTTTGCCCTGCCCCAAGCCGCATTGTTACGAACGACAGGGTTCTCGAGAACCCGCATGAATAAAGGGGTTTCGTGCATTACGTTGCCTCCGGCGTTTCGAAGTACGAGGTTGGAAGCGCCTAAGGTCGCACTCCCCCATGCGGTCGCTCCACGGCTTCTCTGACGAAGGTCTGCTGAAGAGGCAGGGCGGCGGGATACCAGGCAACAACTAGCGAAGGAGAACATCACATGGCAACTGGAATGACAAAGACTGGGCTGACCCGGCACATGGCCGAGAAGCTCGAGCTGACGAACAAGCAGGCAAGCGCTTTCCTTGATCTTCTTGCGGAGACCGCAATCAAGGAGACCAAGAAGAACGGCGTATTCGTAATCCCCGGCATTGGCCGCCTGGTGAAGGCAGAGCGCAAGGCGCGCATGGGCCGCAACCCGCAGACGGGTGAGGCAATCAAGATCAAGGCGAAGACCGTGGTGAAGTTCCGCGTGGCGAAGTCGGCCAAGGACACCATCGCGCCGCCGAAGAAGTAGTCTCATTTCCTGAGGGGTGTAGTACAAGCTGGGGGAAGGGCGAAAGCTCTTCCCCTTTTTTCGTGTGCTCTTAAGGACCGGTTCGAACGCAAAGTTTGCGCAACTTTTCAGATCGAGCACATCCAAAGAACATGGCAACTCAGGTTGAACAAGTATCGGGTACAGGCGCGGTGACGGGATCAGTGTCGATCCTGCTCAGGCTGGAGGGGTTGGTAGCGGCGGTTGCATCTGCGCTGTTGTATGCGCGCACGGGTGCAAGCTGGTGGCTGTTTGCGGGACTGTGGCTCGCGCCGGATCTATCTATGCTGGCGTACCTGAAGCGGCCTTGTCTGGGAGCGCGGTACTACAACGCGGCGCACACGTATCTGCTGCCGGGAGTGCTGGGACTGCTGGGATGGCTACTGAACGCGAATGCGCTGTTGCCAGTCGCGCTGATCTGGGTGAATCACATCGGGGTGGACCGGCTGCTGGGATACGGGCTGAAGTACTCGGATGGGTTCGGACTCACGCACCTTGGCAGATTGGGCAAGCGCGAAGCTACTATCTCTCCGGCACGGAGCTGATGATGGACCCGGGCAGGAAGGCGCGTACGACCAGCGAGGCGCCGAAGAAGACCAGGATGATGCGGCCAGCGAGAGCCAGATCATAGTTGCGCGCGAAGACGACGATGCCGACAAAAACGCCTATCGGCATGAGTTCCGCGAGCGAAGCGCGGAGCCAGTGCGGTTTTGAGCCAGTGGCGGCGGCCGCACCGCGAAGCCGCGGAATGAATCGGGGAACAGCAAGGAGATAGGCTGTGTAGGATTCGCCGATGCGTTGGGTCAGGAATGATTCCTCGCCGAGCGTGAGGCGAACCATGAAGAGCGTGACGAGTGCGATTGCGAAGAGTGCGCCAGTGGCGGGCATAAGGAATGCCATCGCGACAACCATGCACCAGAGTCCGATGTAGAGCGGATTGCGCACAAAGCGATAGGGACCGTCGGCCATGACGCGACCTGCAACCATGTTGATGCTGTTGACAGTGTTGGGGCCGAGCCATGCCGTGCCGGAGATGCGAAGAATAACTGAGACCAAGGCGAAGAGGAGTGCGAGAGCCAGGAGACTAGAGGTCACAAGGCTGAAGGATGCGATGCCGAATCGACTGAGCTGAAGTGCGAGCCACTCGATGAGTGAAATGCGCTTGCCAATGCGCCACGCTTCGATCCATGGCGACCAGAAACCGAGGATGATGATGACGACGTTGATCGCCATGCGGAGGCGGAACTCAATTGCCGTAGCTCGCATGTCTGTCCTCGCCGGAGTGTAACATCCGGCGAGCGGCCTGCCGGATCGTTACTGATAGTGAAGAGCGCGGGCGACATCGAGCCGCAGAGCCCGTCGCGCAGGCAGAAGACCAGCGACGGCGATGATGGCGATCAGCACGGTAAGAGCAGCGGCGTAACCAAGAGGGTCAAGATTGCTTACGCCAAACAGCGCAACACGAAGAAACCGGGACGCAAATGCAGCCAGCGCCGTACCGGCCAGTAATCCGGAAAGTATGGGCCAGGTGAATTGCCGGAGCAAAGCTGCGCATAGCCTTCGCTTTGTCGCGCCCAACGCCAGCCGAATCGCCATCTCCTTAGTGCGTTGCGAGACACTGAATGCCACTAGTCCGACAATTCCAATTCCCGCAAGAAGGACGGCCACGATGCCGATGAGGCTCACCACGGCGGAGATCTGTTCAATTTGCAGCGTGATGTCCTGGTAGAGATCCTTCAGCGGGTGCATCTCCGGAAGCAGCTTCGGATCAATGCTTTCGCTGAACGAACGTGCCGCAGTCTCCACAGCCGAAGGCAGTCCGCTTGAGCGGACCACGATCACCATACCCGGCATGTTGTCCGACTGTGCAGCGTAGTATGCTTCCAGCGCATCGTCATCGTTGAGCGCGTTTATGTGTGCGTCGCCGACCACCCCAATAACGATGTCCTTTGAGTCGCTATTGGGGACGCGTTGGCCGATGGGGTTTTTGCCACCCCAGACCAAATGTGCATAGCTCCGGCTGATGATTACGGAGTGCTTTTCACCTGCCTGAAACGTGCGGCCGAGCAGAACCGGGATCTGCATGGTCTGGAAGTATCCGGGAGTCACCCAATTGGGATAGATTTTGATCTTGCGGCCGTTGATCTCGGTATCTTCCCGCGACACGATGTGTCCCATCGGTGGGAGCCGAACGAGAGAGATGGAGTGAACGCCCGGTAGAGCAGCCAGGCGGCTC
>DATJEO010000045.1:0-4440 GCA_035496515.1 Occallatibacter sp. | reverse complement strand
CAAAGCAGCGATCCCGAGGGGCAGGCGATTCATTACCACTGGTTCCACTATGCTGAGGCCGGGCTGTCAGATGGGAATCTGGCTGCCATGACTTTATCCGGGGCACAGGCGGCTCGCGTGACGGTGCGGGCAGATGCTGCGTGCAGGCCGTTCTGGCTGCCGATGATCCCCTGCAAAGGAGACGGCGTAGCTCACATGATTCTGGCTGTCACGGATGAGGGATCGCCAAAGCTGACGTCCTACCGGCGAGTCATTCTGCACGTGCGTGGTAATGCAACCAATCAGTGAGTTGCGCGTCAAACCACCCTCTGCACCGAATCGAAGGGGCCAATGGCTTGGCTGATGCGCGGGGAGGGCCTAAAATACCCTCTGTTATGGGTAATTCGAAGCCAGACACATTCCAGGTTGCCTGTCCGGACTGCGGAGCGATGATTTTGGTGGATGCGAACACTGGGTTGGTGATTAGCCACACCTCGGCTCCGCGCAAGAAGATGTTCGAAGATCTTGAAACTGCCGCAAAGGCAATGCGGGAACATGATGAGCGTAAGGAATCGATTTTCCGGCAGTCGATCGACGCCGAGAAGAACAAGGAAGATTTGTTCGACAAGAAGTTTGCCGAGGCGCTGAAGAAGGCAAAGGATGCCCCGGCGGGCAAGCCATTGCGTGATTTCGATCTGGACTAATCCGAAACAGGTTGGTCCCAGTTCTCTAGCTGCCCGATGCAGCAGGCCTGCATCTGAGTGAACCAAGGAGATTGCATGAATATCGCCTCTTTTCCGAACCCGGAGAGCCGTTCCTCGAGGATCACTGAAATGGCGCACAATGAACCTTACGATTGGGCTAAAGTCGCCGCCTGTGGTTCTCTTTTAGCGGGCGGCTTGCTGTTGCTGACCGGGCACAAGCGTGCCGGACTGGTCATGGCAGCGTCGGGCACCGCGCTCGCGCTGATGGATCACGAAGAGACGCTGAAGCGCTGGTGGGAGGCCCTGCCGGGCTACGTAGATCGCGCGCAGTCCATGTTCGAGCAAGTGCGCGACGTAATGGAAGGAATCTCGGAAAAGGGCGAAACGTTGCGGCGCGTGCTGTCGCGCGAGCAGGATTCTAACATTCCCGCCTGATTCAGATTCCCAGTTGCTTTCGGCCAGCCTCGCTGATTCGATGGGGAGTCCATTTGGGCTCCCAGACGAGATTCACATCTACCTTGCTGACGTCCTGGATCGTGGCGAGCCGGTTATGAACCTGCTCGAGGATCAATCCTGATGCTGGGCAATACTCCGCGGTGAGGGACATGGTAACTTTGACCCACTGGCGGGGCCACGCTGGGGTGGAATCGGGATCGGGGCCGATCTCGACCCGGTAGATGAGGCCCAGGTCGACGAGGTTCAGCTTAACCTCTGGATCGAAGCAGTCGCGCAGGGCGGCGAGAATCTGATCTTGAGTCAGCATCGGTGAGTGGACGGTTGTTTTAAGACTTTATCTCGGCGATCTGATTGTTGGCGTCAACAAAAACCAGCTTAGGTTTCGAGGCAGCAGCTTCCTTATCGTCGAGCCAGGCAAAGCTCGCGATGATCACGAGATCGCCGGCCTGCGCCAGACGTGCCGCAGCGCCATTGAGGCAGATCTCTCCGCCGCCCTGCTCTACGGGAAGGGCGTAGGTCTGGAGCCGGGTGCCGTTGGTTACATTCCACACGTGAACCGCCTCGAAGGGCTGAATATCGGCTGCCTCCAGCAGCATTGCGTCAACTGCAATGCTGCCTTCGTAGTTCAAGTCCGACTTCGTAACAGTGGCCCGATGAATCTTCGACTTCAACAACTTGCGAAGCATTTACTACTCCCGGGCAAGACTCTCGTCGCACCCTCAGTTGGTACCGCGGCTCCTGGCCTGCAGTCCCCTGTGCTTAATTAGATGTCACGTTAGTTCTTTCGATCCACAAGGTAGCGGGCAACCGCCTTAAGGCCATCGGCGCGGGAACCGTATGGTACGAGGGCCGCAAACGCCTCTTCGATCAGCGCGGCTGCATCGCGTTGGCTCTGCTCGATCCCGTACACCGCGGGCCAAGTGGCTTTTTCGGTGGCAAGGTCCTTGCCGGCGGTCTTGCCAAGGTGTGCCGAGTCCACGGTCATGTCGAGCACGTCGTCGACGATCTGGAAGGCGAGTCCGGCTTTGCGGCCGAAGGTGTCGAGCCGGGCGACATCGTCGGGCGTGGCTCCGGCATAGACGCCGCCCGTGACGACACTGACGCGGATGAGTGCGCCGGTCTTGGCCCGGTGAATGGCTTCGACGAGCTCCGGTGTGGGCTTCTGATGTTCACTTTCGATGTCGAGCACCTGGCCACCAATCATGCCGTCCACGGTGCCGATAGCGTTGGCGATGAGTCCGATGATCTGAACCGTAGCAGCAGGCGGCGTGTCCAGGCCGGCGATGATTTCGAATGCACGTGTCTGCAGCGCGTCACCGGCGAGGATGGCAATGGCTTCCCCAAACGCGACGTGGCAGGTTGGCTTTCCGCGGCGTAGATCGTCGTTGTCGAGTGCCGGAAGGTCGTCGTGAATGAGAGAGTAGGTGTGCAGCATCTCGATGGCTGCACCGAGACGCTCGATGCCCGGGGGAACCGAACCAGAGATCGTTGCCGCCGCCTGCATCGCGAGCACGGGCCTGAGCCTCTTGCCGCCCGCGAAAACGCTATGCCGCATAGCGCCGTGAATGGAAGCCGGGACTGTCCCAGCAGTAGGGATCAGGGTTTCAAGCGCACGATCGGTGAGATCTGCGCCCTCCTGAATCAGGGATTTCACGTCTGTCGGCATCTACTTCCATGATAACTGAGTTACAGATTTCTGATGCTAAGAGGTGCGTTGCGAATTGGTACGCAAAGAGATCCGTCGCTCTGCAATGTAAAGTGTGGCGAGCAGAACCAGGGAGATGGCGCTGAGCCAGCGGCCAACCTTTACGTCCGAGGTGATGGCCCAGTCGATTGCGAGCACGACGCGGCCCTGTGGGACAGGCACCGCCATCATGCCGTCATCGCGATGCGGCAGAGGAGTAAGGACCGGATTTGCCCCGAATGCGATCAGTCGGCCGTTGACGCGGATCTGCCACGCAGCGTAGTCACGAAGGTGCAAGATGAGGAAGCCGGCGTGGGGAATTTCGGCGACGAGTTGGCGGTGCTCTGTCGCGATCTGCCCGTCATGAAGAGTCCAGGGGTACGTCGCATTGCAATGTCCGTTGGCCGGGTCCCACTCGGGAACGGTGCCGTCGGATGATGCCGTGGCGAGAATGGTGGTGGCGTTCGTAACCAGGCACGCATCGGGAACGCCAATCGGCATGATCGAATTGTCGGCGCCGGGCGGCGCGTACTCGTCGACGCCTTCGAAGCCCTGGCCGTGGCTATAAGCCGAAAGCATTCCGGAGACGCGATCCTCTGCGTCACAGCCCTGGTGCAACATGAAGAGGGAAGCAGCCGTGATCCCGATGAACAACAATGTGCAAGATGCAACCACGACGTTGCGAAGCCATCTCTGCGCGGGCCAGACCGCGGTGGCGAAGAAGATGGCCATCGGTGCTTCGACTGCGACGAGCCAGCGCCATGGGAATTGCAGGAAGCGCAGTTTAGGCAGGGCATTCCAGATTGGCTGGGAGATCGGGAATTGAAGAAAGAGGATCGCCACGGGGATGAGTGCGAGCGGAATCCAGAGCGCGCGATCCCGGGGAAGCTTGCCGCGCCGCCAAGCAAGAAACAGAGCCAACAGAGCGATTCCCAGCATGGCCACAGCGATGATAGAGACTCGCAGCAGTTCGACATCGTGTAGCTCTAGGTTCGGATCGGCGTGACGTGCGAAGAGGAAGCTGTTCTCAATAGCTAGTCCGGGATCATCAACCGCCTGGCGAATTTGGACCCAGCGCTGCTCGACAGCCGCGGGGACAAGATAGATTGCGGAGAGCCCAATTCCCAGTGCCGCGCCGGCACATGCGCGAATAACTGGAGCCCATGAGCGGCGGATCAGCGCGATGGCGAGTGCCACGGCAGCGAGTAGATAACTTGCCATCACGCCAAGCGGGGCATTGGAGAGCCACGCACCTGCAATCACGAGTGCGAGTAAACCTGCCGAGCCGTCGAAGGCACGTTGAAAGACGGACGCCTGCGGATTGCGATCGCGGAGAATCAAAAGCAGGAGCAGCGGAATCCAAAATCCGCCGGCGAGTTCCCCGAATGCGGAGCGCTCGTACGCAGTGAACATTGAGTAGCCCGAAAAGAGCGCGGCGCATCCTGCTAGGGTGGCGGGGGCATCGGAGAGTTCGAACTGGCGGGCGAGCGCGCGCGTGGCGAGTCCGGTGAGCGCGAGAAAGGAACAGAGGATGGCGAGTTGGACGCCTTTCCATGGGAAGATCGCGCCGAGGGCAGCACCCAGCATCCAGGTGAGCGGTGGATAAAAGACGAAGCG
>DATJEO010000044.1:0-2380 GCA_035496515.1 Occallatibacter sp. | reverse complement strand
GTATTTCACTTCCGGTTTCTCATCGTACATGTACAACGCCACTGTCGGAAGGGCAGCGGGATCGCCGCGGCGCGCCAGCCCGTCGATGGCAGCGGCCCGCACCAGCCAGTTCTTGTCACCTGAGGCGTTGATGAGCGCTTTGTAAGAGCCGGAATCGGGGTCACTGGCCAGCATTTTGGCTGCTGCCGCCCGCAAAGGAGACACATCATCTTTCGTGAGCATCTTGAAGGCTTCGTAACTCAGGCCGCCGAAGGGAACGAATCCCAAGCCCTCGTGAAAACCGAGCGCGAGCATCCGCTTCTTGTCCTTGAGCATGGCTGTGGGATTGGAAAGTATGCCTTGCCCGCTCTTGCGCTCGCCTGTGAGAATCTCGTAATAGACCTCGTAGCCGGCGTCATTCTTCATCTCCACGAGTGCGTGAGCGGCTGACAGGACGACTTTGGGGTCGGTCTCATCGAGCATCTTTTCGAGCTTGGGAACACTACTCTTGTCGTTCATTTGGCCTAACGCCTCGGCGGCTGCGCTACGCACATCTGGCTTATCGTCCTGCAGCCCGGTCTCAGCGAGTTGGCCGGCACGAGAATTGTCGGTGAGCAGCCCCAGCGCCTGGAAGGCTGCGGCTCGATCGCCTGCTTTGTCGGATTTCGTTCCGGCCTCGAGTAATTGCCAAGCTCCTTCCAATGGTGGCAGGGAAGGATCGGGTATGGTGATAGCCTCGGCGCTGGTTTGCGACGAGCCAGTTTTTTCTGACTCCTGCTTTGAGTCCGCGTCTTTGGACCTGTCAGGTGACGCTGATTGTTCCCGGGTCTGATTCTGGGATGAATTCGATTGATCCGGTTGCGACTGTCCAACCGCCAGACAGCAGGCGATCAGGATCATCGCGGCAGTTCGAAATGAGGTTACAGGCATGAGGCCCCTTCAGCAGCTCTTGGCGAAGCTGGCTTTTCACCGTTTTCGGGCAGGTCTCTTCTTGAGGCGGACAGTTTTGGATGGCTCAATGGCAAACACGCGGGCGAAGATCTTGTCGATGTTGCGCAGCTGCCGCTTCAAGTTGAATGCAGTTTCCAGTTGCTTGCGCGGTACGCGCCCGGTAATGCCGGCATCGTTCATGACTAAGTCATGAAAGTTCTCGCCGGTCTTCCAGGCGTGCATGGCGTGGCGCTGCACCACCCGGTAAGCATCTTCACGGGAGACACCGTTTTCCACCAAGTCGAGCAATAACTGCCCGCTGAAGACCAGACCACCGGTGCTTTCCAGATTCGCGAGCATGCGATCAGGGTAGATGAACATTGTCTCGATCAGGTTGGTCGTTTTGCTCAGCAGGTAGTCTGCCAGCGTGGTGGAATCGGGCAGGATGATGCGCTCCACCGAAGAGTGGGAAATATCGCGCTCGTGCCAGAGTGGAACATTTTCGAAAGCCGCCTGGGCGTTGGAGCGCACCACCCGCGCCAATCCGCTGATCTGCTCGCAAGTCACCGGATTGCGCTTGTGCGGCATCGCCGACGAACCTTTCTGCTTCTCGCTGAAGTACTCTTCCGCCTCCCGAACCTCAGTTCTCTGCAGGTGCCGGATTTCCGTAGCAATCTTGTCCAGGGTCGAGGCGATCACGGCCAGAGTAGCCAGATACGCAGCGTGGCGGTCACGCTGGATGACTTGTGAAGAGATGGCTGCCGCCTTGAGACCGAGCCGGGCGCAGATTCTTTCCTCCAGTTCAGGACTCAAGTGGGCGAACGTGCCGACTGCGCCGGAAAACTTGCCAACCCGCATGTCCTCGGCGGCTTGATCGAAGCGCGTAATGTGGCGCTGTACTTCGGAATACCAGTTCGCCAGTTTCAACCCGAAGGTTATCGGTTCCGCATGAACGCCATGGGTGCGGCCAATCATCGGCGTGTCTTTGAATTCCCAGGCCCGCCGTTTTAACGCATCGGACAGCTTGCGGAGATCTTCCGCAATGATCTCCGACGCCTGCATTACGAGCAGGCCTTGAGCTGTGTCTACGACGTCATTCGATGTCAATCCGTAGTGGAACCAGCGCGCTTCGGGCCCAACAATCTCCGCGACGGCGGTGGTGAAAGCAATCACATCGTGACGCACCTCGGCCTCGATCTCCTGGATACGCTCCAGACTGAAGTCAGCGCGTTCGCGGATGGCCCGTGCGGCTGCTTTGGGAACCAATCCAGCCTCAGCCAGAGTCTCAGTGGCTGCTACCTCGACCATTAACCAGGTTCGAAAGCGGTTTTCTTCGCTCCAAATGCGCCCCATGTCGGGTCGCGTGTAGCGTGGAATCACGTGATGCTCCTCGAGAGCTGACGTTCAGGGGGACTACGGATTCTAAATGCAGGGCTGGCGTTCTTGCCACTTTAGGGGGGGCCATCTCAAT
>DATJEO010000043.1:0-12763 GCA_035496515.1 Occallatibacter sp. | reverse complement strand
TCGTCAGTGCTGCTCCAGGCCAGGGCTATGGTGGAGACGACCTCGTCACCGTCGTAGAACACCCTCCGCTCCCTAAAGGCACCGGCCTGGACCTGCAAATTCGCGGAGCAGACCCGGGCTACTTCGCTGCCATCCATCTCCCGCTCATCCGCGGTCGCATCTTCACATCTGACGAGCGCCTCGATCGTGCCAATGTGGTCGTCATCAGTCAGAAAGCGGCCGAGATGTGCTTCCCCGGTGAAGATCCCATCGGCAAACACATCAAGATCAATGTCGACGGCACGGTCGGCGAAGTCATCGGAGTCGTTGGCGATACACGTTGGAACATCACTCAGCCCATCATGGGCCAGATGTATTGGCCGCTCTTCTCTGAACGATGGGTCAACGTTGCGCTCATCGTCCGATCACCCGCCAACGTCTCCGCCTTCGCCATGCCCATCCAGAAGATCATCGGCGGCCTTGATCCCGACCTCCCAGTCTCCGGCGTGGGTACTCTTCGCGAATCAATCGCGAAAGCAACCATCGACTCGCACTTCGACTCCCTCCTCATCCTCGCCTTCGCCGTCATTGCTCTCGTGCTCGCCGCAGCCGGGCTCTATGGAGTCCTAACCTACCTCGTCACCCAGCGCACATCCGAAATCGGAATCCGAATCGCACTTGGCGCTCGCCGCGAGCAGCTTCTCCGCACTATTCTTTTCGATGGAATACGTCCTGCTCTACTTGGCCTTCTTGGTGGTCTCGCCGGAAGTGCGGCCGCGGTTCGCCTCATTCGCTCCATGCTCTACCAGACCGAACCGCTCGATCCGCTTGTCTTCGCATCCGTCGCTGCCCTGCTCCTCGCAGTTGCAACTCTCGCCTGCATTCTTCCTGCGTGGCGCGCCTCCCGACTCGATCCCATCCAAGCCCTCAGAACCGAATAGAAACAAAGCGATAGTCACCACTTCGAGCAACCATCTCCCAACGCAAAAAAGAGGTGCGGACCCAATCCGCACCTCTTTGCCTCTGACACCCTAATCCCTGGTCCCTCGTCCCTGCCTTCACTGCGTCACCGGCGCAACCGGAACCTTCGGCGCTTTCAAGTGCGGCGCATTCGGAGCTGCCGGCGTTGCCGCTGCGGCTGGCGGAGCAGGTGGCGCTTCGTCTCCTCGCTTGATATGGATATCTCCATTCTCAGCTTCGAGCGTCACCTTCGGCCCACCGGCGCCAATCGTTCCGCTCACTGTCTTGCTTTCATCGCCGCTGATCGACAGCGGAAAATCCGATACTACATCGCCATTGCGTGTATTGCCGGTCAGCGAAGCGCGCGCATTCGGCGGAAGCCTCAACTCGACATCGCCTTTGCGATTCTTCGCCTCAACCGCATAACTGCCCGCCGGTTCTACTGCGATCCGCCCGTCGCGATCTTCGACATACGTATCGCCAAACACCTGCGTCAGATCAACATCCTTCGAGTGCGTAATCACCCGCACCTGCCCCTTGGACTGCGTAACGCGCAAGTTGTCCGAGTTCAGCGTCAGATCGCCCGGCAATGACGCCACGTCCATCTCCGTTACTGACGTGTGAACATGCACCGGCCCGTTCACGCTCTCCATATGTACATCGCCGAAGAGCTCTCCATTGATCGACACCTTGCCAGTAACTTCAGAGAGCGTCAAATCATTGCAATTCCCCTCTGCCGTGATATCGCCATCAACCTGGTGCGCCGAGAAATCGCCCCGGTCGTTCGAGAAATGTATCTGCACCGAACCTTTGATCACGCTCAGGTGCACATCGCCGTGAGTTGAATTTATGTTGACGCCGCCATTGAGATTTGCCGCCGTCACATCGCCGTGCCCGGAGTGCACAGCCACATGCGCCGACTTCGGGACCGTGACCGTCAGGTTCACCCGGCCGTTGTTATTCCCATCGGATTTCACCAGCACAGCGCTCCCACTCACGGTCACACGTGCCTGTTCCGCATTGAAGATCTTCTTCGCTTCCTCATCTGAGCCTGCGAATGCTACCTGATGTGCTTGCACTTCGATGTTCGCCGAATCTCCAGAGGTGATACTGACGTCTCCGCGCGGATTCTCAATTTGCACGGTTGCGTTCTCCGGAATCTGCACGCTCTGCGGTTGCTGATCAAGATCATGCTGCGGGAGTCCGAACACATTGAAGAAGTCGTCGTGATCGCCCCAGTCGCCTCTCCAGTTTCCCCAATACCCTCGCGTCCATCCCGACGCCGCGAATCCCAGAACCGCCAGCAGAATCAGAACTCCGACAAATCCAGTACCCCGTCGCACCGGCGTATCGCGTCGCATGTCCAGTGCCCATTCCGCCAGCATCGCCAGACCTGCTGCGATCAGCATTAATGGCCACCATCTGCCATACCAGGCCCAGAACGCCGACCCACTGATCTTTCCCGAGTGAATCAGCAGCCACACCACGCCAATCGCAACGAGGATCAGCGGCCCGACTACGGAAGGAACTCGCGGTCCATACGCGTGCTGGTACTTCGCCTTGTACGCGTACTGTTGTGCCTTCCACGCGTCGCGTTGTGCGCGCCACGCTGCACGCTGCTGTTCACGATAGACCCGCCATTGTGTCCGCGGATCATAACCGCCCGGCGGAATATTTGGAGGAGGAACGCTGCTCATGACTGCCCTCCCTCAGGACCCTTGCCGTAGTCCTGCACGGCAGTGGGAACAATCGACGTTCCAGCTTGAGGCTGCGTAGCCCCAGCGGCCGGAGCCGAGGCTCCATAAGGATATGGCGAGCCCGGATACGGAACTTCATCTCCCGCAGCCGCTAGAGCGGCCCGTTCAGCCAGCTTCAACACTCCAATCAGGATCAGCAGCAACGGGATGAACAAACTCCAGAACTCAACGAGCCCAGATTCATGCAATAGCGCAATGACTCCCAGCAGCAGCAGAATCGCCGGCCCTCGTAAACGTCGAATCAAGATATAGCGGTTCATTGCGCGCCTCCAGTTGTGCCAGTTCCGGGTCCCTGCGGAGGAATCTGCGGGGTATCACCAATCCGGCGAATCACCAGCCAGACGCCAATCGCGATGAAGATCAGCGGCCACAGGATATGAATTACCCGCTCTGCCATATATCCAAGCTGATTGAGCAGCAGCAGCAATCCAAATCCAATCAGGATTAGAGCTCCGATTGGCTCCTTCCGTTTCCAGAACACCGGAGGTACTGGCGGTGTCGGTGGCACTGCGGGATCAATAAAGCCCGGCGGCGGGGGCGGCGTGTACGGTGCCTGATATTGCGTGTACGACGTCTGCTGATATCCACCCATCCCCGATGCCGTCGCAGGTCCAGCTCCCGGATGATTCACCGGCTGACCCGGCGTACCCGGCCGAGGCTGACCCGGCGCTCCGGGCTGCGGTCCACCCAGGTTCAGCCAGTTCCCCACCTCATTCAATCCCAGCGGATCGGGCAGTGGCTGCCCATCACGAATCGCCTTCGCCGTGTGGAACGCTTCAAACGACTGGTACAGCACCCACGCCGGAATAAACAGCCCGAACAAGCCGTAATGCGTCGTGATGCTGATAATCACCACGAAGATCACAACGTGGATCAGACCCTTGAAGTACTGCGCGTTGTACATCGCGCCCACGCCCGGAATGATCCCAAGCACAGCCGCAACGGAAGGATTCGGTCCGCTCGCCTGCGCCACAAACGGCTGTTGAACGCTCTGCCACGCCATCAGGCATGGCTCGCAGAGAATCTGCCCGTTGCCGGCGTTGCGAACGCAGGTTGCACAGAGCGGCTTCCCGCAGTTCTGGCAATACGCTGTCGCTGCCACCCCTTGATGATTTACGCAGTCCATACTGTGCTCCCTTCCCGTACTGCCATGTCGTAACCGGGTTGCGAAGAGCCGGGGCCCCCAACGACAGGTCTTAGTCGTTGGGGTGGAGTGTCGCCGGAATGCGCGGACTGATGAGCCAGACCACATTGTTCAGTGATCGGGCTGAGTTGCCGGTCGTGAAGCGTAACGGAAGTTTCCAGATAATCCGAGTCCCTCAACCCTGGTGTTCCGCTCTGCTCCGGGGTAACGGATTGTTGCGGCGGATCGACGCGGGACCCGCCGTCTTTCCGATTAGGGTTTTGTTTTGACTCCCCCGGTACGGGTTGAGTCCGGTTCTGTTGCTGCTGCAGCTGGCTGTTCCGCCGCATCTCTTTCACGCGCGATTCAACCTCGTAAACCAGCCGCAAGTGATCGTAGTAGCGAATGATCGGCGTAGATGCCATCGTCAGCCGCCGCTCCATGAATGACCGAATCGCGCTCGGCCTCAAATTCGAGATCCGCAGATCCGTCAGCCGCACGCCCGTCATATTCAACGTCAGCGCGATCGAGAAGAATGCCATCGCTGCCGTCATCAGCAGCCGCGGCTCCGCAAACCTGCGAATCCGCCCCATCATCCCTGGCTTCTGCCATGCCGGAATCGGCATCGAGACCACGTTGCCTGCCGTGGCCAGCTTGTACTCTGACGTGTGTCCCGGCCCGGTCTGCGCGAGGATCTTATCCAGGAGACCCTCCGGGACCTCTGGTTCCGGGCTTAGAAACTCCAGCCACTCCCGCCCCTGCCGCGCTTCCTCGAATAGCGCCGTACACGCGGCACAGGAAGCCATGTGCGAGGAGAAAACTGCCTCATCCTCCGGCTGTAGCAGCCCGTCCAGAGCATCCGCCAGCAGGGTCTCCCACTGCCCGCACGCTGGAGAGTTCGGAATGTTTCCGCGGTCTGCCATCACATCACCTCCCGCTTATTACGTTCCAGAAGCCTCGCTAGTTCCGCGCGGCCTCTGCTGATGCGGGATTTAACCGTCCCTTCCGGTATGCCCAGAACCTGGGCGATTTCCTTATAATCCATATCCTGCAAATCCCTTAATATCACTGCCTCTCGCAACTCAACCGACACCTTAGCCAAAGCGCCCTGCACCATCTTGGCCAATTCCTTCTGCGCGGCCTTTTCATGCGGTGAAGCACCGCTGGCCTGCAACCGGTCCACTGGCCTCAGTTCGTCGCTTTCATCCCATCCGGCATCTAGGGAGTCCGTGTTTCTCTGATTTCGCGTACGGCGGAAGTTGTCCACCAGCAGGTTCCGGGTCATCGTCGTGATCCATACCTGCAGGCTGCCCCGCGCCGTATCAAAACTGGATAGGTTGGAATAGATCTTCAGGAAGACATCCTGCGTAAGATCTTCCGCATCAGCAGGATTCCCGGTAAACCGATAACACAATGCGTAGACACGCCTGTGATGGCTGCGAACCAGTTCGGCCCAGGCGCCCGAATCCCCGTCCATGCAGCGGCGCACGACCTGCGACCAGTCGATCTCCAGTGCATCCGGCATCATCGTTCTTGGTTCCTGACCCTGGCGGATAATGGGAGTCCTTGGGGTCTCGGCCAGCTTGCGCGAGGTCCCCGCAATCAGACCGGAAACCGGTGCCGTCTGCGCAGCCTGGCTCCTGGGCTGATCCCTGCGCCCCGATGGCGCCGGACCCTTAACGTGGCTTCCTGAAGTGATCGCCTTCGGCGCCACCATTCCTGCCACGCTCCAGCTTAATGTACCCGCACAAGCCATGGAGCCCTATACGCATCATTTTGTTATGCAGTTCCCGAATGGTCACGACGGTGGCGGAAACGATGCCCCCAGTCCCTCGCATTCGGGGACTGGGGAAGTGATTTCAATGCGGGTGCCCCAGGTCTCCCGCTTATGGAGCTCTGGAACCAACGGACCTCACCGAGCTTGCAATCTACTTGGGCACCAGAGAAGCAGAAGCTGAGAGCGGAGAACTGAAAACGACCAGCTGGATTTATAGTTGCTAAAAGCAACTAACCACAATTAACCTGATTCCATGCCCGCCGCCCCGTCCCACCCCGACCACATCTCCGCTATCCGCGAATTCAACCGCTTCTACACCGCCCGCCTCGGCCTCCTCCGCAAACGCCACCTCGATGGCGAGTTCTCCCTCACGGAAGCTCGCACACTCTACGAAATAGGCGCTCATCCCCGCATCACCGCGACCGAACTCCGCCAGTCCCTCTCCCTAGACCGCGGCTACATCAGCCGCCTCCTCGCCTCTCTTACCCGGCGCAAACTCATCCGCCAGTCCGCCTCCACCATCGATGCCCGCGAAAAACTCCTGACTCTCACCACCTCCGGCGAAAGCGCCGTCGCCCACCTCAACCAGAACTCCGATCGCCACATCTCCGCCATCCTCGAAACCCTCCAGCCGCACCTCCGCGAAGACCTCATCGCGTCCCTCCAGCGCGCCTACCAGATCCTGAACAATTCACAAACAGGCGAAGTCTCGATCCAGCGCGTCAACGTGCCATCGCCCGCCGCACTCGCGATCCTCGAGGAGTATTACGAAGCCGTCCACGTCATCAAGCGCGATAAACCTGGAGACCTGCAAGCGCTTCTTTCCGAACCTGCCTCCGCCATGTGGCTCGCCAAACTCGACGAGAAAGTCCTCGGCTGTGTGGTCCTTCGCAACCTTCCGTCGATCCCAAATGCAGCTGAGTGTAAGCGCCTCTACGTCCGCCCCGCCGCTCGTGGACGCCACGTTGCAACACTCCTCCTGGACGCTCTCGAAGAGCACGCGCGCAACCTCAAACTGGATTGGATCTACCTCGACACCTACGACGACCTCAAGCCGGCCATAGCTCTCTACGAACAGCGCGGCTACGAACGCTGCGATCGCTACAACGACAATCCCCAGGCCACCCTCTTCATGCGCAAACGCCTCTGAACCTGGAACCTCGAATGGCCTGCCAACACAAAAAGAAAAGCGGCCCTCAACAGGCCGCTTCTCCAAACCCCATCTCTCCAGCCTCAGTAGCTATTTCCGAACTCCGGCTCAACCGGGTTCTCAAACAACGACGCATCCCTCGTTACAATCGTCAGCCCCGAAGGCGTAACAAAATATCTCCGCTTGTCCTCTACCGGGTCGTATCCGATCACCGTGCCCTCCGGAATATGAACATCGCGATCGATAATAGCCCTTCGAATCCTGCAGTGCCGGCCGATCTGCACATGCGAGAAGATGATGCTCGCATCGATCTCCGTGTATGAGTTCACGCGCACATCTTGCGACAGCACGGAATTTGAAACCGTGCCGCCCGAAATGATCACGCCGGCCGTGATGATCGAGTTCATAGCCATGCCCGTTCGTCCCGGCTCACCAAAGACAAACTTCGCCGGCGGGTACTGCCTCACCCTTGTCCGGATCGGCCAGCTCTTGTCATACAAGTTGAAGATCGGAGTCACCGAACACAAGTCCATGTTCGCTTCGTAGTACGAGTCAAGCGTTCCCACATCCCGCCAGTAAAGCGCAGTCTGCTTGTTCTCATCCACAAAGCTGTACGCCATCATCTTCTTCTTGCCCAGCATGTTCGGCAGAATGTTATGCCCGAAATCATGCTTCGAATTCGGATCCTCCGCATCTGCAATCAGCGCCTTGAGCAGAATCTCCGTATTGAAGATGTACACGCCCATCGACGCTTCAACCTTGTCCGGGTTAAACGGCGAACGAAAAGTCGTACTCGCCGGCTTCTCCAAAAAGCCCTGAACTTCGCCTGAAGCGCCCACATCCACTACACCAAAACGCGATACCTCGTCAGGAGCCACCGGGATCGTGGCCAGTGTCACTTCCGCTTTGTTCTCCCGGTGGTAATCGAGCATCCGGCTGTAATCCATCTTGTAGATGTGATCGCCGCTTAGGATGATCATGTGCTTCGGCTGCTCGCTGCCGATTGAATAAATATTCTGGTACACCGCATCCGCGGTTCCCATGTACCAGTTCGTTCCAGTCCGCTGCATCGGAGGCAGCAACTCAAAGAACTCGCCCAATTCCTGGGCCACGATACCTGTCCATCCCTCGCGGATATGCCTGTTCAACGAGAGCGCTTTGTATTGAGTAAGAACGTAGACCCGTCGAAGACCGGAATTGATGCAGTTTGAAAGCGTGATGTCGATGATCCGGTAGTGGCCGCCAAAAGGAACTGCCGGCTTGGCGCGGTCACGAGTTAGCGGGAAAAGCCTCTCTCCAGCTCCGCCCGCAAGCAAAACACCCAAAGTGTCTTTCATGTCCGTATGTGCCTGCCTTGTCGCGATGTCTTCCCGGAGGCGTTCTCAGCGCGAAACGATTGTGCCGTTATCCGGTACGGCATGTTTCAGTAAGCGATTCCATCTGAATCCCCTCTGAACGGCGAAGAATACCACACGGCGATAAACACCTGCAGCATCCGCTCTTAACAAGTCTTCGTCGGGCCAAAAAACGAAGGGCTGGGACTGCATCAGCAATCCCAGCCCGCACTTTCCAACGACGTCCTTACCGCCGCTTCGCCTTGAATCGATACTCAGCGCCAACCGAAATTGCAAAATTCACGTCGGTCTGCGTCGCCTTGGTTCCGTAGTTGATTCCATACCGCGTAATCACCGCATCCGGCGTGATGCGAAAAACCCAGCGAGGCGATCGGTTCAGATCGATATGTCCTCCGATTATCGCTGCCGGCGCAACCTGGTCGTTGTAGAAACCCACCAGTGACGGAGGCTGCCCGCGCAGATCCTGCTCGAACTTCCCGTATGCTCCTCCGAATAATGCATGCGCAATCAGGGCGCCGTGCTTATTGTGCGGTCCCAGCCACTCCGGACCGCCCACGAACAAGTACTGCGCAACGAAAGGACCCTGGATGCTTTCGTTCTGGCCATTCGCGTTCTTGAAGGAGTTCGGCGCAGCTCCGCTCGTTCCCAGATACGCCCGTCCACTGCCCTCTAAGGCCCAATGCCTGCTGAACCAGTACGAACCGGACAGATCCAGACCGCCCAGGTTCGAACCCTGCAGCAGACTCGGGCCCGCCTTCATGTGGTCATATGCCAGCCCCAACGACACATCGTACTTGTTGTCGTATCGCACATTCGCCAGCGGGTCCACGACGATATAGGTGCCATTACCTGTCGTCTGCGCCGCCGTGCTTTGTGTGGGACGCTGCACCTGCCCCTGGGCGCGCGAAAAAGCCGCAGGCAGACCCAGTGCGAGGACCGCCAAAAACAGACAAAACCTTACTGGAAGACGCATCACCAAAAGCTTACAGGACCATACCTTTCGCGGACAATTCTCGGAGCTCCCTGTTAGACGCCGCGAGGTCGTCTCTGCGAGCCAACTATTACACCACCAGGTCTACGCATCACATCGCTCAGCCCAGCTCGCATACATCAGGTACCGCATCGTCTTCAAAATCTCCAGCACTGGAGTTCCTTCCGACCCCGCGTCCCTGGCCTGCAAGGTTGATGCAGCATGCATTCTCCATTCAAGCTGCGTGTGGCTGAAAATCATGCTCGCCCTCGGTAGATGGTATTCGCTCGAAACCACTTCCGCCGAACGCCACCCATGGTTGCTCATCAGCCTCGCTGCAAAACAGGCGTTCTGAATCGTGTCCTTCGACTTTTTCTCAACAACGATCGCCGAAGGCGGAATTCCCTGCGCCGCCGCCACGCGAGCCATGACGTCGGCTTCAACGAATTCATTACGCGCCGTACCTCCAGTGAATACGATGCGCGGTGCCACTCCGCGTTCATACTCCCGCACCCCTTCCGTCACACGCGCCAGTTGCTCGGGAGTTGGATTCCCATCCTCATCCGCCGGACTGCCCAGTACCAGGATGACATCGAAATGATCACGGTTCGTATTGGTCATCGCGGCGATCCGTCGGGCCACAACCGCCCACAGTACCAGCACGCCAACCAGGCCGAGAATTGCGGCCGAGACCTTCGCAATTCTCCCGCTCTTCCCCATCTTGATGGGCTTGTATCGATGGTGCGGACGGCGAGTTGGCGCGCGCCTCCGTGTTGTAGAAGCCGTAGGCAAAGCAAGAACCTCAGACTTCCACTCTACGGGCGGAACTCCGCCTCAGACCGCACGAAGGTATTAACTCAATTGGGGACCTTACCCCAGATCCGCTGGCTGGTCCCAATCCGAGAGCACGATCTCAGTCAGAGCCTTCCGGCTCCGTGGCGCCTGCTCCTGCGCCTGGAACTTCTCCGGCAGATCCGTCAACTCGCCCTGGTACCCGATCGCCATCACCGAACCCATCGCGTAAGTTTCTGGAATCCCGAACGACTCGCGCGCCTTTACCCAGTCAAATCCCGCCATCTGGTGCGCCGCCAATCCCAGAGCTGTCGCCTCTACTGCCATCAGCGCCATCGCCGCACCCAAGTCGTGCGTAGCGTAATTATTCGGCGTGTCGTTGTGGCTGAATCGTGTCTTCGCCACTCCCAGCACCAGCACCGGAGCGCTCTTCGCCCAGGCCCGATTCGAGGGCACAAGCGAATCCTGGATCTTGTTGTACGTCTCAGACCCCTTGTGCCCCACAAAGAATCTCCACGGCTGCTCGTTATACGAAGAAGGAGCCCATCTCCCTGCCTCGAAGATCGTTCTCAAATCTGTCGCAGCCACGTCCCGATCCGCAAAAGCGCGCGGACTCCACCGCTCCAATAACACCGGCAGAACCCCATCCGTCGAAGGCTGAGCATATTTCATCTGGTTGACTTCATTGGCAGTAAGCATCTTCTAATCCGGCTCCATGCGGAACTTGTACTCAGTCCCTTTGATTGCAATCCCGGATATAAAGATGCGCTCCGCTGCCAAACGGGCAACATGAAACCCTGCCTGCCCTCACTGCCGCGGGTCACCCTCTACCAGCGAAACCGGCCCAAGTATTCCCGACGGCAGCGGCTTCAGGTTTTCCATCCCCTGCGGAATGAACTCCACTCCGTACCTGCTGTAAAGCAGCCGGTAGCTGGGCAGCGTCGTCCCCGCAAGCCCATTAATCGCCGTGTTCCCCACCACGATCCGAATCTTGTTCTCACCCGGCCTCAGCAGCTTGGTCACATCCACCCGGAACGGCGGATGCCACACATATCCCGCCAGCTGATCATTGACGTAAACAAGGCCAGCCTCTCGTACCGGGCTCTCCAGATACGCCCTCATGTTGTTTTGAGGAAGCGGATCCGGCACCGGCACTCGCGTCCCCTCCCCGAAATCCAGGAACACGGGCCTCTCGTCGCGCACAAACGATTCCGGAACCTCCACGCTCTTCGTGTACGTCGCGGTCCCCGAGTAGTACCGCAGCTTCGCATCCTCTTCCCATGAGCCAACGGCTGTCTTCTTACTCACACCGTCCGCAGCAAACACCCAATCGCCCGGAACAACAATTCGCTTGCCCGGCGCTCTATTGGGCTTCGTATTAGGCGTAACCGGCGTGTTTGAGAAATACAGCAACCGCGACTCATATGGCTCCAGCTTCAACTCAACCCGGCTGGCATCCGAGATGCCATTCACCTTCCCCGTAAACGGATCCCACTCCTCGCCAAACTTCCCTCCCGCACGGAACGTCGCTTTAACAGTCAGGTGCCGGTTTCCGGTGTTCGCCACAAAATACAAATCGCCCGACTCCAGATGCCGATGAATAAACCCGATCTCCGCAGTCGCCGGCTCACTCACAAAATCCGGCTTGAGCAATTTCGCCAGTATCGGTCCCAAAGCATGCTCATCCTCGACGAAATGCGCGGTCGCAACCTGCCCGTGAAACAACGACTCCGAAATCTGCCTCACGCGCGCCGCGATCGCTTCCGCGTCCTTATGCCCCGGAGCGCTATTAGGCAACCGCCCGGTTGCAATAACGATCCCGCCGCCCTGCGCAAATTGGACAATCTTCTCGTACGTCTTCGGTGAGAGCCGTTCCACTCCCGGCAGCACCAGCACTTTGTACGGAATCCCTACGCCATTAATCGCATCCGGATCAATAAAATCAAAATTGAACCCCGCGTCCAGAATCTGCGGGATCACCTCATTGCCCAGAAACTTCGGCATCGACTCATCCATCGACACGTTCGATCCCGTCTCATCGAACCCGCCCACAGAAAGCGCTGACTTGTTCTTCTGTATACGCGCTTTGAACGAAGCCCACACATCGTCATTCGGCAGCAGGACCGCCACATCATTCGCCGCCTTCCCAAGCCGCATCGCATAGCTCACCCGCTGCAGATACCCCGTTAAGTCCGGCATCGCAAAGAACCACGGGTTGTGCGCATCAAACGCCCCTGCCGCATACATCCGCCATCCCGGCTCACCCGCCTCGGGCGGCGAGTACGGCCATCCATGCCCCACCAGTTGATTGATTCCCTGCAGAAAATGCAGATCAGCCTCCGCCTTCATGTCCAGCGGTGTCGCCCGGAACGCCGGCGAATTGAGCCATGTCCAAGTCTCCGACGAGATCACATTTTTCCCGAACAGATGTCCCGCTGAAGCTGCCCAGCGCGTATCCGAGAACGCGCGCCACATCCTGATCGTCGCCTTCCCCTCGCCCTCCGGAAGATCCACCAGTTGATTGCTTGACAGTGTCACCGGCGGATACCCGTAAGTCTGCGACCTCAATTTGGTATGGTGCAGCCCCGCCCACGCTTCCAGCGGCCGCAGAAAATTCTCGTTCGCCAGTTCCGTCAGCGTCTCGCCCCAGTCATGCCGGATAGCCCCCGTCTCCGGCCCAATATCGCCGACCAGCGCCGGCAAAAATGGCTTCAAATCGTAACCGCGCCTTTTCTCGAACTCCGCCAACAGATCCGGCGTCCAGTCCGACCCGTAATCCTCCAGGCTGTCGCTGAACACCGCATACGGCGGGTGATCCCCAAACGCAGAGATCATCCGGTCTCCAACCGACTCCAGATGAGTCCTGATGGCCGCCGCATCGTAGTGATCCAATACTAACC
>DATJEO010000042.1:0-8059 GCA_035496515.1 Occallatibacter sp. | reverse complement strand
CGGCCAGGATTCGGATCTCCACGCCTCCGGGGGGTCCGAATTGGCCATCGGCGAGATCGCTCTGAACACGCGCGGTGTCTGGTTGCGCGGCCGTCCGCGCATCGCTGCGATGCCTCACCACAGCATAGGTGATCCAAACAGATGCGATCACCAGGACTGCAATTCCTCCCCCCATCGCGACCATTCGACGGGAAGTTGCCCATCGCTTCTCTTCACCCGAAGGTGCCGCGGTCTCCGCGGGGACGGGTTGTTTCGCTTCGGCTCCAAGATGCTGCACTTCGAACCGTGGCACGTACTGGCCTATTGGGATCGTGATCTGCAGCGTGTGAGAGGCACCATCGCCTGCGTAGTACTCGGCCAGCCGCTTTCTCAGCCGGTTCGCTTCAACGCGCACGATGGAGTCTGAATCCTGGTCGAACCATGCGCCGCGGTTAAACACCTCCAGCGCGATCGAGTACTCCTTGATCTGGTTGGCTCCGCCAGCGAAGAGTTTTTCGCAGAGATAGGAGAGCAGGTGGGCGAGTCTCGGCGCGCGCAAGAATTCCTGGGAACTGAGCACGGATTCCAGCTCAGCCCGCTGTGACGCCGTCTCGACCGTCCCTGCATGTGCCGCGGCCATCTGGTTCTTGCCTTCCACCGCCGGGTCCTACCTTATATATTCGCGGTCGCACCCATCTTAGTTCCAATCTTCGGTTCCGAGGCGGTATTAACCGTGTAGTTAGCGGTCTGCATCGGGCATGTAACGGGGTTTAACCCCGGGTTGCGAGCCTGCAGCTATCCCGCTAACGGCTAATCGTCAGCTCCTGCAAGTCGTATATCACCATGGACATGCAACTTGAAGGGGACGTATGTAACATCGGGAAACCGCTCGGTAGCAGGTATAGCGTTGTTCGCCGCCGCTGCCTGCCGTTTACTTGGGGTCGACGTTGAGCAGTTCGCAAGGACATGGTTTCAGACGAGTCAGACGAAATGCTCCGTGTGGGAGGTAAGACAATGCGTACACTGTTCGCCTTCATCGCCGCCGCTAGTCTGGCATTCTTAGCTGTGCCGGGCCTCAGAGCGGAATCATCTTTCGATCTTCCAAAGCCCGATGCGCTTCAAATCGCAAAGTCCTCTGAGATGAGGGGCGACCTGGAGCGTGTTCACAACAACTTCTTCCTTGCGATTTCGTACTATAAGCAGTCCCTGCGTGCCAATCCGAAGAACCCAAATGTCCTGAACAAACTGGGGATTGCAGAACTGAAGGTTGGCGACCGCGGTCCGGCTCGCAAGCACTTCAGCCAGGCACTCAAGTACGATCCGCGCAACGTTTCTTCACTCAACAATCTGGGAGCTGTCTCATTCCTTGATAAGAAGTACAAGAATGCTGTCAAGTATCTGAAGCAGGCACTGGAACTCGATGAGTCGAGCGCACCTGCCCACCTCAATCTCGCCGAAGCATGGATGGGCATGGGGCAGATCGATCGGGCGATGACCGAGTATGCCCGCGCCCTCGAGCTGGATGCTGACATCCTCACTGAAAGCACCACGGGAGTTTCAGCCCGCGTCAGCACACCGGAGCAGCGCGCGCGTGTCAACTTCCTGATCGCGAAGGCCTACGCCAAGCGTGGAAATGTTGACGGGGCTCTCGAGTATCTGAAACGCGCCAGCGAAGGTCGCTTCCCTGAGATGAGCCGGGTCTACAAGGACCAGGAGTTCGCGGTCCTCTGGACCGACCCGCGCCTGGAAAAGATTGTGAAGCGGTAAAACTACACCTGCCCCGCTGCACAATCACGCCCCGCTGCGATTCGTCACAGCGGGGCGTGCCGTTATCAGTTCGAAATCGAAAAGATGCTTACCGTCGGAATCGCGAAATCAGATAGAAGATCAACGACAGCACTACGCTCAGCAGAATCGAAGTTCCCAAAGGAAAGAACACGGATACATTTTTTCCGCGATAGGAGATGTCGCCCGGCATCTTGCCTAGCGGCACTCCAAACCGCGCGGCCAGCATCAATGCTGCTCCCAAGATCACAAGCAGAACGCCCAGACCGAGAAGGCCTTTACCAAGCTCCGCCATGCATACCTCGATACTTCATCGGCATAGGATACAGTGATCACACAATGGGTGGTTTGCTCGCGGACCGCCCGCTCCCCGAAAAGGTCGAGGTCGATGCGAACCCTTACCACCGTCGCAGGCATCATCTGCATTCTCATCGTTCTTCTTGATGCTTTTCAAACCGTGATTCTGCCGCGTCGTGCCGCGGGCCGCCTTCGACTCACGAGACTCTTCTATATCGTTACCTGGATACCGTGGCGCGCCGTGGCGATGCGCGTCGATCATCCTAGGAAGCGAGAGACCCTGCTCAGCTTCTACGGACCGCTCTCTCTGATTTTCCTCCTGATCGTCTGGGCATGCGGAATGGTCTTCGGCTTTTCTCTTATCTATTACTCGCTCGGGAGCCCTTTCAACGATTCATCGCGTCAACTCAGCTATTTCTCCGACCTCTACGTCAGCGGAACGAACTTTTTCACACTTGGCCTGGGTGACGTCACACCTCACGGACAGATCGCGCGAGTTCTCACCACGCTTGAAGCGGGAACCGGCTTTGGGTTCCTCGCCGTTGTCATGGGCTACTTTCCCGTTCTCTATGGCGCGTTCTCACGACGCGAGGTCAGCATTTCCCTTCTCGATGCCCGTGCCGGCTCGCCCCCTAGTGCCGCCGAACTGATGCGCCGACACTCTTTCGAAGGTGCGGAAGACGAACTCTCCACGCTCCTTACGGAATGGGAGCGCTGGTCGGCTGAACTACTTGAAAGCCACATCTCCTATACGCTGCTTTGTTACTACCGCTCTCAGCACACCAACCAGAGCTGGCTGGGAGCTCTGACCGCCATGCTCGATACGTCAGCCCTGCTTATTGCGGGGGTGCGGGGTCATGAGGCGCGCCAGGCTCAGCTCACTTTTGCGATGGCCCGCCATGCCCTGGTGGACCTCGCCCAGGTATTCTCACTCTCGCCTGCACAGAACATGCCCGATCGGCTCTCTACCGAACGCTATGAGCAACTCTATGCTCTTCTATGCCAGAGCGGGGTGAGCGTATGCCGCGACGGTCAATCGTATGAGCGTCTACGCAACCTGCGCGCTCTGTATGAAGGCTATGCAACATCCCTGAGTGACTACCTCTGCATGCCGCTGCCTCCATGGATCGCTGAGCAGCCCCACAAAGATAACTGGCTGGCTGTCGCAAAAGTTAGCAGCCAGGCCGAATCCGCGGGGGCTCCGCTGGAAACCAACAATCTCGCCGAAATCATCGACCAGCACCACGAGTTCTGAACCAAACCCAATGATGCTGTACCCCGCATCACACCCATGCATCCAATCGGCAATGTACGATAGCCCAGACCCTTCCATCATCTGTGGCTGATTCGATAGCCTGTAAACCATAGGCGGGAGCACGACCATACATATGAAGCACTCTATTCTGCATCATGAGCCTACCTCTACCCAGACGCCTCCGACGACCAATAAACACCTGATTCGCTGGGTAGAAAAGATGGCCGAGCTCTGCCGCCCTGACGCGATCCACTGGGTAGACGGCTCCCAGGCGGAGTACGACTTCCTGTGCGATCGTCTGGTCGCCGCCGGCACCTTCACCCGCCTCGATCAGAAAAAGTGGCCTGGCTGCTTCTATGCCCGTTCTGCTCCCAACGACGTGGCCCGGGTGGAAGACCGCACCTTTATCTGTTCACTCTCCCGCGATGGTGCCGGGCCGACGAACAACTGGGAAGACCCCTATGTGATGCGCCGCCGCCTCAAGCAGCTCTTCAAAGGCTGCATGCAGGGCCGCACCATGTACGTGCTCCCCTTCAGCATGGGGCCGGTCGGATCTCCGATGTCTGGCATTGGCGTGCAATTAACCGACTCGCCCTACGTTGTGGTCAATATGCGCATCATGGCCCGCATCGGCGCGCCAGTTTTCGCTGAGATCGACAAGGATGAGAAGCGCGTCGTTCCCTGCATGCACACAGTCGGCGCTCCATTGAAGCCCGGTCAGCAGGATGTCGCCTGGCCGTGCAATGACACCAAGTACATCGTTCATTTTCCAGAGACTCGCGAGATCTGGTCCTACGGCTCCGGTTATGGCGGCAACGCCCTGCTCAGCAAGAAGTGCTTCGCTCTGCGCATCGCTTCCAACATAGCCCGTGACGAAGGCTGGATGGCCGAGCATATGCTCATTCTCGGCGTGGAGAGTCCGGAAGGCGAGAAGACCTACGTCGCTGCCGCGTTTCCCTCCGCTTGCGGTAAGACCAACTTCGCCATGCTCATTCCGCCAAAGGCAATGGCAGGCTGGAAGGTGCTCACTGTTGGCGACGACATTGCATGGCTCAAGCCTGACCCCGAGGGCCAACTCCGTGCCATCAACCCGGAAGCAGGTTTTTTCGGAGTCGCTCCGGGCACGAGCACAAAGACGAATCCGGCAGCCATGGCAGCGCTTTCACGAAACACCATCTTCACCAATGTCGCGCTTACTCCTGATGGAGGCGTCTGGTGGGAAGGCATGACCGAGAAGCCTCCCGCTGAATGCACTGACTGGCGCGGCGAAAAGTGGACAACGGCGATCGGCAAGAAAAACGGCACGACCGCCGCTCATCCGAACGGGCGTTTTACAGCTCCTGCTTCCCAATGCCCGACAATGGATCCCGACTGGGAATCGCCCGAAGGCGTTCCGATCAGCGCCATCATCTTCGGCGGACGCCGCTCGCACACGCTTCCGCTGATCTATCAAGCTTTCAATTGGTCGAGTGGCGTATACGTCGGCGCGACGATGGGATCCGAAACGACCGCCGCTGCGGCCGGAGCCGTCGGGAAGATCCGTCGCGATCCGATGGCCATGCTGCCCTTCTGCGGCTATCACATGGGCGACTACTTCCGGCACTGGATCAAGATGCAGCGTGGCCTCGATGCCACTCCGCGCATCTTCAACGTCAATTGGTTCCGCAAAGATGAGGACGGCAAGTTTCTCTGGCCCGGATTCAGCGAAAACATGCGTGTTCTTCGCTGGATCGTCGAGCGGGTCCAGGGTCACGGACGGGGCCGGGAAACCCCCGTGGGATGGGTTCCGCGGTATGAAGACATCGATTGGGCTGGCCTGGACTTTTCGCGCGAGGACTTCGACGAGCTGATGAAGGTGGATCGCGCCGCTTGGCGCAAGGAAGTGATCGCTCATGAGGAGCTCTTCATCGACCTGCACGACCATCTTCCGCCCGAGATGATCTACGAGCGCGAGCTCCTAATCTGCAAACTCTGAGCTGTTTAATGCTGGATCTCGCGGAAAACATGCATCAAAATGTGGAAAACAGGGTACGAATTCACTAATCCTGCAATTCGAGATTAGGACGAGCGAAATTCAGCTATCATTGATAGTTCAGGACTAACCCCAAGTGCACGGGCCTGCCACGACGGGCCACAAGACTAACCGGCTGTTCCCATTTGGTGACGCCTCGCTGATTGTGTCTTTGCCGTTTCACGACAACTGGATTGCAGAACGACCTTATTCCCATAAGAGAAGGTACCAATGCAGACATCGGATCATCGTCATCGTATCCCGGATCCCCAAGGTCTTTATCACCCACGTAATGAGCACGATGCGTGCGGTATGGGCCTTGTGGCCAGCATCCGCGGCGAGAAAAGCCACGACATCATCCGCAAAGGGCTCGAGGTTCTTATCAATCTGACCCATCGCGGAGCAGCGGGCTGCGATCCCGAAACTGGCGACGGCGCCGGCATCCTCATCCAGGTTCCTCACGTCTTCTTTGCCCGCGAATGCGGTGAACTTGGCATTCAGCTTCCCGGCCCCGGCGAGTACGGGGTGGCCATGGTCTTCCTGCCCGTCGACAAACACAGCCGCCTGCAGTGCGAAGGTGTCTTTGAGCGCATGGCTGCCTCGGAGGGCCTGAAAGTCCTGGGTTGGCGCGACACACCTGTAAACGGGGATGCCATTGGCCGTGAAGCCCGCGCCTCTCAGCCCTATATTGAGCAGTTTTTTGTAGGCCGGCCTGAGGGCATGAGTGAGGACGATTTCGAGCGCCGACTCTATCTGGTTCGACGCCGCACGGAAAATGAGATCGCCGCGTCCGACATTGAGGAGAAGGAGTTCTTCTACGTTCCGTCTTTCTCCTGTCGCACCATCATCTACAAGGGCTTGATGCTCGCTCCGCAGATCGAGAAGTTCTATTTCGAGCTGGCAAATCCGCTGGTCACCAGCGCCCTCTGTCTCGTTCACCAGCGATTCTCCACAAACACATTTCCAAGTTGGAAGCTCGCGCACCCTTACCGATATGTCGCGCACAACGGGGAGATCAATACGATCCGCGGCAACGTGAGCTGGATGAATGCCCGCCAGTCCGTCTGCGAGACCGAGCACTTCGGCGACAGAATCAACGATCTCTATCCCATCATCATGCCCGAGGGAAGCGACTCCGCTGGCCTCGACAACGCCGTTGAGTTTCTCTATCAGTCGGGCCGTTCGCTTCCGCATGTCATGGCCATGCTGATTCCAGAAGCGTGGGCGGGCAATCCCGATATGGACGAGGATAAGCGCGCATTTTACGAGTATCACGCTTCGCTGATGGAACCGTGGGACGGACCCGCAGCCATCGCATTCAGCGACGGACGCGTTGTCGGCGCTACCCTGGACCGCAATGGTCTTCGTCCGGGGCGGTACATCGTCACCAAAGACGATCTGGTCGTGCTGGCGTCGGAAGCCGGCGTTCTCGATGTACCGGCCGAGGACATCCGCAAGAAGGGGCGCCTGCAGCCGGGACGCATGTTCCTTGTCGACACAGTGGAGAAACGCATCATCTCCGATGCCGAAATCAAGAAGACTCTTGCCGCGCGCCAGCCCTATGCTGAGTGGCTTAAGGAACAGCAGGTCATCCTCGATGCGCTGCCGGAGCCCTCGCGAGTCATCGCCTCGAACCCCGAAACGCTGCTGCGTCGCCAGCGTGCTTATGGCTACAGCGAAGAGGATCTGCGCATTCTGCTTGGGCCCATGGGTTCGCGCGGAGAGGAGCCGGTCGGCTCCATGGGCACCGATACGCCGCTTGCTTGTCTATCAGACCGGCCGCAGCCGCTTTTCAACTACTTCAAGCAGCTCTTCGCTCAGGTCACCAATCCGCCGATCGATCCGATTCGCGAAGAACTGGTCATGTCGCTCATCAGCTATATCGGTACTGAGCGGAATATTCTCGACGAGAATCCTGAGAACTGTCACACGCTGAAGCTTCCGCATCCGATTCTATCCAATCGCGATCTCGAGAAGCTGCGTCGCGTCTCCTCTGGCGATCTGCTCGCGACCACGCTTCCAGCTCTGTTCCGCGCCGCCGATGGCGAGAACGGCCTGCGCCAGGCGCTGGAGGAACTGAGCGCCCGAGCTTCGCACGCTGTGGCATCGGGATATACGCTGCTCATCATCTCCGATCGTGGCGTCGACTCTACCTACGCGCCGATTCCGAGCCTTCTGGCAATGGCGGCGGTTCACAATCGGCTGGTACAGGAAAAGACACGCACTCAAGTTGCGCTCATTATTGAAAGCGGCGAGCCTCGCGAGGTCATGCACTTCGCCCTGCTTATCGGATATGGCGCCAGTGCGATCAATCCCTATCTCGCTATTGAGACTCTGCACGATCTAAAGCGGCGGGGGCTTCTACCACACAGCGTCTCCGGCAATCATGCCGAGAAGAATTTCATCAAAGGCATCAACAAGGGTCTGCTCAAGACCTTCTCAAAGATGGGCATCAGCACGCTGCAGAGTTATCGTGGCGCGCAGGTCTTTGAAGCTGTGGGTCTCAACCAGCACCTAGTCGAGACCTACTTTCCTGGCACTGCATCCCGCATCGAGGGTGTTGGCCTCGACGTTCTCGCGCGCGAAGCCCAGATGAAGCACTCCTTCGCGTTTCAGCCGCTTACCGAATCCGAAACCGAACTCGTTGTCGGCGGACATTATCAGTATCGCGAAGGCGGCGAGTATCACCTGCTGAACCCTGCGACCATCAGCAAACTTCAGCACTCTGTTCG
>DATJEO010000041.1:0-9462 GCA_035496515.1 Occallatibacter sp. | reverse complement strand
TTAGACGCGGGATCCCTATTGAGCAGAGCAAGTCCCCTAACCGGAAGTCACACACCTCATGGCCGCTCCGGTTCTCCAGGCGGCGCTCTTCTGACGCTCAACCGGTAATGCGGGTGCAAGACAGCGACTGCGATCTCCCCTGTCGCCGGCCCCCGGGCTTCACAAGAGTCGCATGGCTAGATGCGGGACCTTGATGGCGTGCCCCGGGAGGAGTGTTGGGTCAGTCAGCGGCGGTTAGGGGGGCGCAATCCTAAGCAAAAGGCGTCCCAATCAAGGTGGTACCGTCCCGTGGTTCCGCCGCCCGCACCTAGGAAAGCCCCACCTGACAATGCCCTTAACCTTGACAAATCGGTAAGATCTAAGTTGCCGATTCGGTCCATGAACCGATCGGGAACAACCGCAACAAGCCGCCTTTTTAAAGATGCAATGGTGATCCGAGTGAATGAATTTCAGATCGGCGATCGGGTGAAGCTGGTCGAGACTGCCCGCGCGGCTTCGGGTGACGCCTCGGGCGCTTTCATTGCGCTAATTGCGGCCGCCGGGCGGAGCACTTTTGAGTTGTCCGCGCTCCCGGCCCGTCTCCGCCTCCACAGACGCTGGCGACCGTCTTTGAAGGAGCTCCAACACGGGGGGCAATGGAGCCTCCTCGGTGCCGCCAAGGAGCACTGGGCGGCCTTTTGCTTGCGCCCGCAAATGTTGAGGGAGGCTCAATGAAATTCGTGTTGATCACGTGGTTCGTTTCAAAATCGGCGATTTCGGTGACTTCTGCTCAATTTGAAACTGTCGATCTGTGTAGAGAGGCACTCACCTCTGTCCAAGCCCAGTTCCGTGGTGAGGCAATCCAGGTCGGAGGCGAGTGCTACCAAACGGCAGCGAAGCCGTAAGGCTGGTCCACTGATCGCGCACCTGGAAACTATGGGGGTCTGTCATGTCGAGAGCCAGAATCCCCCCTCCCGCGAGCGGTCTAAGCGGCCTCGAACGCGGCTCAGGTAGAGTGATTTGCCTTTGGCGTCGATCCCATAAGTTTGTGCACATTTTCATTAATCCAGGTTAACGCGCGTGCACCATGCCAAGCCTATGATATCTGCTGTGCAGCGGCTGCGGCTTCAAGACGACGAGAACAACGGCTTCGCAGACGGGTCGCCCGCCGACCCCAACGGAGCAAATTAAAACATTCGGCAGCCATCCCCTTCACGGGGGTTGGCTGCTCTGACTTATGGAGCTACATACATGAACGCTTTGCGCGTGGGAGTTGCGGAGTTGCGCATGCGCTGCGAAGCGGAGGCGATTGCCCCGGCCGACGTTGATGTGCTGTTCGACCAGAGGCGGGCCGAGCAGCCGGATTTTGTTCGGTTCTGTCAGAGGCAGTTGAAGCAGCCGGCATCCCGAGAAGAATTGGAGGACTTGGGCGAAGCTATGGAGAAACTGGGCGAAGCTATTGACCTGCTTGAGGCGCTGACACGCTCGAAACGGAGTTAGAGCAGTCCGCCGGAGCTGCGGAGAATGCGCCGACTGAGGCGCTATTGCGCGGATCATTTAGCCGGGCGGATCATTGGAGGAGTTGCACGACGACGAAACCGAGTTTGAGTTTAGCAAACAGGGTCTGCCGTCGAACGTGCGGCGCATAGCAGTGAAATCAGCGCGGGGCCGGCTGGAGTCTCTGGAGCAGTATAGTAGTGTCTGCAGCAGAAAAAAAAGACGAATGAGGCAGTCAGGCCTCAGGGGTCTTGACTCCGAAGATAATGTTCTCCTGCGGTGAAGGCGGCAGTTTCGGGTCCGGTGTGGGCACAACGCCGACCTGAGCGGAACAATTTTAAACCCCTGGATTAACGACCGTGGCACCGGGAAATGGGCACCCCCGTTGACGGTCTAGGCCCGAGCCGTTCTTCCTTCCCTGAACGGCCCGACAACTCGGGCCGTCTCCTGTTCAGGCGGCCCTTTTGGCTGATACCGTTTGCATCGGTGCATCCCTGAACTTCTCACGACCGGTAAGCGTGAAAACTGTAGCGTGACGGCCTGGCCACCGCCAAAAGCAATGCCATGGTGAACGCTTTCATTGTCGAACAACGCCTGCCGCTCTCCTCATCTGCGCCCGCAAATAATTTTTGTCATCATTCCGAACGGGCGTTGTCGTCCGCGCCCGGCAGCTCTGCTGCGGCGAACCGCTCAGCTTCCTCCATGGTGCTGTAGGCACTCCCGGTAGCGCCGATTAAGTAGAGCCTGCCGAAGCGGCAAGTAATGGCGCGGATCGCATGGCCGTTCACCACTCTGATGATGCTAGTATTGCGTTGCTCGGCATGGAGACGGTTGTATTCGGCTAGGCCAACCTGCTCGATCAAGCGGTCACGCGCCGCAGGATCATTCCAGTCCATCTCACTCTTCCTTTTTGATGCCTCGTAGCCCACCCAACTCCCCTCCAACTTGATACGCGTTGGGCCTGCCGACTGATCCCGCAGATTGTACAATGTACTTTCGCTTGCTGCTCGAGCTGAACGCTGTCCACTTTCGTGGCAACAGCGCACGGTATGAAGCAGACGCCTTCCCATCACGCGCTGATTCGACTCGTAGTCTATGAGCCTTTATGGGAGGGCGATACTAACCTGCGGCAATGACCTTTGAGCACAATAGGAGCATGTTTCTCTGGGTTCGCCGGACGCAGCTTCTCAGCTTGAAGTGCCAAAGTAAAACTGCACTCAGTCGCTCTGCGGCATTGGGTATTCAGGAGCGCGAAGATTGGGAACCGTGATAGAAAAATGACAGAACGATCCAGATTGTTTGAGACGATGGCAGTCTTCAACGCGAATCAGTGGAGTGGCAACGCAACCAGCTCTCGCGTCTCTGCTTCATCGAGACTGACCCTCAGCGAGACGCGAGGAGGCGGTTGCATGAATTGGCTGTTCAATCTGAACTTTTTGAAGTCAAACCAACCACTGACGAAACGAGCGAGTCAGCGCGATTCGCGGTAGGCGAGAGAGTCAGCATTCGGAAGGGATCTCCTCGGAGAATGACAGCCACGCCATATTAGGTCCGCGGCAAACCCGGAATCGTAGAGGAGATCTGCGCACCCTTCACTAACCCGCACCGAACCGCCTCCAAGCCGACCGGGGGAGCGCCTCTGCGAACCTATCGGACGCGGTTTTGGGCGCGCGATGTTTGGCCGGAGTTACCGGGCGCCTCCGGCGAGACATTCATCATTCAACTGAGCGAGGATTGGCTAATGCCACTGCAATGAGCGCTCCGCCTGTGAAAGGAGCGATATGACGGACGATCCGTTACTCGGACATAACGAAAGCCACTATTCGAAGTTCCGGAACGACCGTGCGGTTCCCGTTCAAATGCATGGGCATCTCGCCGCCGTGCAGGTAGTGAAGAAACCGCCGATCGAGCTCGTGAGCTGAGACACACATAGCCAGTAAAGGGGGAAGCAAAGAGCGCTACCTGACCGCGGAGACGCGGTTGCTCGGTCGCCGACACACCTTAGCCCGAACCCTGATCAGCTCGTCCCTCGCCAGTTTTTCGCACCAGTCGCCCTTCTGTCGTGGCGAAGCGTAGTCAGGAAAGGAACTGAAAGGAGGGCTGCCGTTACCGACAACCCTCCTAATGCTCGTTACTAACTAAGATGCTTGATTGCGGGTTTTATTACTGGAACCGCCCTGCCCACTGGACTTATCGCCCTGCTGTGAGCGATCAGGGTCCTGTGCAGGTTTGTCGGGGCGTGCCTTGTCCGGAGGACCTTCGCGACCGTCCTGGCCACTCTTCTGCTCACGATCGCGTTCACCGCTTTGAGGTCCTGGATTGGCCTGATCGCGGCGCTTTTCTTGGTCCTCTCTGCCTGAGCCGCCAGGTTGCTGACTGGGGTTATGCTCTTTCTGCTCTGCCATTTTGTTCTCCTTTATCTCTCAATGAACGAACGCGGTTTGGATAGAAGTTCCTGCAAGTGGGTCGAACGATAGTCGCTGCAGTCGCTGACAGTATTATGACACCTCTGCAAATGCCCCGCGAGAAAGGGTGCTTCCTGGCTGTTTCAGAACTGTTTGCCTTCCACCCAGGCCTGAACGTCGCTCTTGGCCTGCGCCTCCGGGATCCCGGAACGCTCCTTCACCATGGAGCTGAGCTGGGCCTCCGTCTTGATCGTTGAGAGGTCGAAGGTGGTCAGAAAGCTCCATCGCTGCTGCGCACTCTGCATGTAGCCCTTCTTGCGAGCCACCGTCTCGGCACTTTCGCCGCCTTGGAATCCGAACATAATTGTTCTCCCGGAGTGTGTGGGGTCAAGGAGAGGGCGAACAGTCCTGAGTTTCTCGCTTGGCGAAGAACCGTTCGTTTGAAAACTCTCACTGAAATGAATTAACTACTAAGTACATGGCGCTTCGGGCGACCATTTACAAGGAATGATCCTCCTCCACTCTGAATAAATGACATTGAGAAATAATTAGGCTGATTCTTCGGCTGCGATCTCGGGCATGAGTCACCTGCTTAGCCTTGAGCACGCGTTCAAATATTCTTCGCAGGATTGGGCCGATGGTGGAAACCAATAGGGGCGACGTAGCGTCTAGTTCATAGGCCCGGCTCAGATGCAAGGTCAACGTCAGGTCCGATTCCGCCCGTCCTAGGAGAAGCGGAGAATTGGGAGCGACGGACGCTTTCGTTTCGGGCGCGGACGTGACCAGCACTGTCTGCGAGAAGGCGAGGCGCCGCTCGCACCCGTTGCGAAGGCCCTGCGCCGATGCGGACGTAATCTGAACATGGACCAACCTGGCGCACGCCAGTTCTTCCAAACTCGTGCGCGGGATTTCGATCTTTCAGATCAAGGTGGACTGCGGTGATCCGGGAAATATGTTTCCCGAAAAGGAGCGGCTAGCCAAATTAACCCGATCATGGCGATGCCTAGGCCGGGGCCTACACCTCCGAAACTCGCCTTATCCACTGCCTCCATACCCAGCACGAATACGCCCACGTAGATTAAGGTCCAGGCGATAACATTGCGGATACTAGTAGGTTTCGATGTGGATTGTTGAGAGACATACATTGGGCAATCACGGTATTCTGGCTTCGTATTCATGAAGTTACCTATCATTGATACAAACTCGTATTGTCGTGTTATTGTACATCCAGACAAGATCATACTTAATGTTTTATTTATTTATAGTTGTTGTCCTTCCCTCGCATACTTCTATGATGGGCAAAAGCGATATATAACCGAACTCCTCAATGCCGTCGCGTTCCCCTTCAAGCATACACCGAAGATGGCGAGGTCTGGCGCCTCCGGGCATGAGCATCGCTGCCGGCATGATTGCTGCCGGTATTCTGAGGTTCTCGTTCATCCTGGCCCCGAAAGGCGCTCAACCTTCTCGGTGATGCCGTCTGTTTGGCAGGCTGTGGTGCTAGCGCTCCGCCCTCGTTCTCCCATGCGTCGACGCTTGGAAGCGAGGAATGGTCGCGCTTATTGGCGGCAGTGCTCATTGCATTGTTCGTGTGCGTCGCTGGCTACCGACTACCCATGGGGTATTAATCTCGAGATGCTTGCATAGATGCCGCGGGAGTTTCTTACGATGGCTCTGTTGGGGACGGTTCGAGCTGGTCTTCACTGATGCGCAAGGAGAGCGTGTCGCCGGGCGCCGAGTTCGGCCATACTTCGCGCGCCGCAAATCTCATGCGATACATTTGCCTGAGCGGTGTTGTTACGCCACGACTGGCGATCAACTTCTCACTCTCGGTGAAAGCGTCACCGACCTCCTCCACGACACCGGATTTGCCGCGAACGTAAGACGGCGTATCACCACCCTCCTGAGACGACCCCTCACGGACGCTTACCCGGTCGCCTAGCGCGAAGCGTGCGCGCATGCGCGCGGCCACCGGGCGCTTGACCTGTAAACAAGAGCATAAATAAGACAGCCACTTCATCAACTCACCTCCTCAGGCGCGACGGCCAATCGCCTGTGAGAATCGGCTCTGGCGAAGCCGTTCCGTGGATAATGACTGGCAGTCTTCCCGTCTCCGAACCATAGGCCTCAGCCGCACCAGCCCTCTTAGCATGGGATAACAAACTCGAAAGAGTTGCCCCGGCCCTGCTCTTAGGAGAGAGAGAGAGAGAGAGAGAGTCTCATGCCCAAGCCCTCCCACTTCCATTCATTTCTCCGTCAATCCTTCGTCCTCTTTAGACCAGACCCCTACTCCGTCAGCGCGCTTTCGACCGCGGCGACGATCTGCTGCGAGCTCACGGGCTTGCACAGATAGGATGCTGCTGGATTTTCGGCCCGAGCTCTGGCCCGAGTTTCCTAGTCGCCAACCACACATCGAAGATGGCGAGATCGGGCTGGGTGTTCTGGGCGAGACAGAGGGGTAGCTCGCGCATTCAGTCCGACTGACGATGTTCTGATGGAGCGCATCGCGTTGCTGCCGCGCCAACAGCGGGCGCATGCAGATGCGGAGCGAGCCTAAGTTCAGCTAGCTAGTCCGGCCGACGACTTTCCCTGGGCCGCTCGCCGATGGAGCTTTGAGTAGAGGATGCTGGCTCGAATCGGCCGACGACTTCTGCTGGTTTATGAAAATGGGTCTGCCCGCAACGTGTGCAGCAAAACCTCGGCTCACCGCTGGCCACCGAAACATACGGTCGAGACGGGATGGTTGGCATCGAGGGCTTTGTCGGGGTGAACATTGTGCCCAGATCACCGGTAAGGCCCTCGAAATTTCATCGACAAAGCTAAGAGAGGCGAAAACGCGGCGCCGCCGGACCCTGCCGCGTGAATCCGGAGCTGTTTCGCGGAACACCCAATCCACCGCCCCGGAACCTACCCACACGCAATCGAGACGTTCTTCTCATTCCCGGGCCTCCGCTCCGCTACTCAGCAGCGAGTAGCCGATCGTCAGCCAACTTCACGCTCGCGGATGCTTCATTTGCAGCATTGCAGACCTGCGCGACCGCCTGCTGCAATGAGAGGGCGCTCAGATCCGCACCCGTTCCTTCGATGGGATCGCGGCGACTTGCGTCCTCCGCGGTCATGGTCCAGAAGCCGACGAGGATCTTAGCCTCCGGCAGCTTGCGCCGCAGACGCCGGACCAGATAGCGGGCATGCGTCAATCCTTGTGAATCAAGATAGGAGACGCAAACCATTGCGACGCCTGTCGTGTCCAGCGACCGCAGGCGCTCTGGAGCAGTGGCCCTGCACGAGAGCACGCGCGCGCCGATATCGTGCTTCTCGAGCAACTGAGCCAACAGCACCGCCGCCGCCTCATCCAGATCTCCGCGACTGGATACGCACAGCACGGGTCGGTCGCGCCAACCGGGTGCATGGGTCTCGGGGTCGAGGACCCGGGGTCGATCACTGACCGCTTCCTCTGCATTGTCTTGCTTAGCCTTGGGCTGCAGATCGTTATGGTCGGAGAGATCATCGACCAGCTCGTCGATGGTTTCCTTGATCGTGGTTGTCCGGCCCTCATCCAGGGCTCCGTCTTGAAAGTCATACTGTGCGAGTGCAAGGCCCCGTATCGCGACTTCGTCGTAGTACGCGGACAACGGCTTCTCCTTCAGGAATTCCTCGGCGTGATGCGCCGCTTCGACCGGATTGCCGGCAAGCATCCGCTGATAAAAACGCTCCTCCGGTGCTAGGACCGGGCGATTACCGAATGCAATATCGAGGAATTGCAGCTGTGGGACGTGCCGACCGAGCACCACCACGCACGACGTGAGCGGCGTGGACAACAAGAGACCAATCGGTCCCCAAAGCCACGTCCAGAATGTCGCTGCCAAGATAATCGCCAGGGCTGACAGTCCCGTGCTGCTGCCGTAAAGCCAAGGCTCGACGAGGTTGTTGATGATCAGTTCGACCGTTACGAACAGCGCCGCGGTCCAGGCTAGCATTGTCCAGCCCGGATCGACGGCAACGCTCAGGGCGAGCGGAAAGAGGGCGGCGATGATCGGGCCAATATACGGCACGAAACGGAGCAACATCGCCAGCATGCCCCACAGAATCGGGTTGGGCACGCCGATGAGCCACAAACCGATCCCGATGGGAACGGCGTAGCTCGTATTCACGATCGTCTGCATAAGCAAGTAGCGGCTGACGCGCATTGCAGCGTCGTCCAGCGCTTTGGTCGTGCGCTGGAGATCGCGCACGCCGGCGAGACGGATCAGCCGATCGCGAAGATCCTCACGTTGCAGCAGAATAAAAATAACGAAAATCATGACAAGGCCGGTCGTTGCAAGCGGCTTCAGCAGTGGTTCAATGATGCTTTGGAGGATCTGCAAGGGCCCCAGACCCGGCTGCCGGACCTCGACTGGAAGGGGCTTCTGCGCACTCTCAGAGGGGAGCTCGGACTTCCGCTCTAGCGCTGACGTGGCAGCCGAAGTTTCGGCCAGCTTTGGTGCCACAGTGGTCGCCTCGACGAGGTCGCGGAACATTTTCGAGGCCTGCTCGACCACACCGCTGCTGCCGGCCGCGAGGCGAAGCGACCGTGCTTTCTCGATGATGGTGCTCTGATATTCCGGGAGGTTCTGCGCGAGATTGGCCATCTGGCCGGCGATGATGCCGCCGATGCCAAGGATCAGCGCGAACGCAAGAAGGACGGCCAGTATGACCGATGGCACACGCCCGAGCTGTCGACGCCGCAGGAACGAGGCGAGCGGCGATAGGATGAAGCTCAGCAGGATTGCCAGTGCGAATGGAATGAATATATCACGGCCGAGATAGAGAGCCACGGTCACTGCCGCAACAATGACCATGGTGATCAATCCAGATAACTGCCGGCCGATGGCACTCCCCGTTCGCCCATCTCCTACCAAAGCGGTCCTTTGGTTAGACGCTGCGGTCACTTCAATCATCTCGATCCTCCGAGGCCTAGAACTTTGGTGATGCTTATCCGGGGAGCAGGTGTCGGCTCACGCCGCCGTCATCACGGTCGCGCCGAGTAGACGCTACGAGCCCGGGTATGATCTTGGGAGAGTACGTAGCCGGAGGTGGGAACGACGCGGCTTGGCTACGAGACAACCAGTTAAGCACAGGTACAACGATGTCCAAGCTGCAGCGTTGCAAGACACCCAAGTATCCGTGGAGAAAATCTCCCAGCCAGATGGCAACGTGCTGGTCGATCTGCTACTTCATCCTGTCGGGCCCGCTCTGATAGCCATCATTTCGGTTGCGACGCCGCTCGGTCCGCACGCTTTCGGCAATGATCCGAGCAGTAGCTGAGCGGAAGGATGAATTGAGCCTTGCGCGCGAAGATGCAGCTGCAGCCAAGGCAGCGCGTCGTGAACCAGAGTAACTCATACTCCTGATCGTCCAGGGTGCGGAACCTGCATCGGTCGTCCCAATTCGTCCAATAGAAGCGCACCCTGTTGGTGCCGCCGATCCGCTGCTCGCCGCTCGCGTCCGCATCCCAATCGATGCGACCGATATGTCTGCCGACTGCGCCAAACCGCCCGGCATCTTCATCCGTTGCATAGCGCCGCTTGATCTGCGCGACCAG
>DATJEO010000040.1:0-2489 GCA_035496515.1 Occallatibacter sp. | reverse complement strand
TCTGAGTTACTGAGGAGCGATTCCGGCGTTCTTGAGTCTAAGCTTGAGAAGCTGGATCCACTCATTGTCGCATGGATGCTTCAGGTTTACTTGTCAGACGATCTGGCGAGAAGGAAAGCCTGTAAAGGAACAATATCAAAGCAATTAGTCTGTCGAGTTGCCTTGACGGAGAAGAAATCGCAGGGCCACCAGGCCTGACGAATGAGGTTTTCCGGTCGAATCACCGCTACTCGGACCCTTGACGATCTTTTGCTTGGCTCCGATCAGGGCAGGAATTATAAAGTCGTGCGCTTGCACAAAATGGCTCGCCGCGAACTATCCAAACATCGCGGTCAGCTCTGAGATGTACATTGCTTCATCCGCAAACGTGAACGTCCCATCGTCGATCACCTCACGAGCCGCGTGCAGAAAGGCCGTCAGAGCCGCGCGGCTGAAACCAGACCCCAGGCTGATCCGCCGCACACCCAACTCACCCAGTTCCGCGACCGTGAACTGATTCGCGCCTTTGAGTCCCAGCAGTACATTCACGGGCTTCGTCAACGACGAACACACCGTTCTGATTTCGTCGGCAGTCGTCAGCCCCGGCGCATAGAGTACCTCTGCACCCGCCTTTTCATATGCCTGCAGCCGCCGGATCGTGTCGTCGAGATCACGCCGCCCGTGCAGAAAGTTCTCCGCGCGCGCCACAAACATGAAAGGGAAGGGAAGAGCCCGCGCCGCCTCCGCAGCCGCAGTTACGCGCTCTACTGCCTGATTGAATTCGTAGATCGGCTCCGCCTGATTCCCCGTGGCATCCTCGATTGACCCGCCGACCAGACCCGCCGCTGCCGCCTGCCGGATCGTCTCCGCAGCATCCTTCGGCGCGTGCCCGTACCCGTTCTCCAGGTCCGCCGCAACGGGCAGTTCGGTCGCTTCCACGATCGCCTTCGCATTTGCCAGTGCTTCTGCCCGGCTTACAGCCCCCGTTCCATCCTTGCGCCCGAGTGAAAAAGCCAGCCCCGCGCTGGTCGTCGAAAGGGCTTCATACTTCAACCTGGTAAGAATGCGCGCCGACCCGGCATCCCACGGGTTTCCGATCACAAAAGGTGTGTTGCGCTGGTGTAGTGACTGAAACACCCGAGCTTTTTCACTCTGCTTGGACATGCAAACTCCTGCTGTGAAGATCGACGCCGCTCCGTCGAATTGAATCGATCAGATGCAATCTCGCGCTTGTCACAGATCAAGTTGATCCGCTGGCCGCGAGACCGCAAAAGATCGATAATTGAAGTATGGAGCTTCTGCTCCGGGTGTTGCTGTGGAACCTGGTGAACTCACTATCCCGTCGGGATTGAAGCTGCGCGTAGCCATGGCCCTCGCGATCATTGCGGACGTCATTCAGATGGCCATCTTTCCCCTCTTCATCGAAGGCGCGGCTTCACCCGCCGACGACATTCTCGATCTCGCAATCGCAGGCGTGCTGACTTACCTGCTTGGCTGGCACTGGGAGTTTGCTCCTTCGTTCCTGGGTGAACTTGTTCCCGGCTTGAACTTCGTTCCTCTGTGGACACTGGCTGTTGCCAATGTTTATCGGAAATCAAAGAAGATCGAAACCAGCGGCGCACCCCAACATCCGGCTCCCATCATCGAGGGAGAGCCGATCCGCAAGAAGTGAAAGCCCTCGGAGCCCTCAATGACGGTAGAAGGGCAGCACAATGAAGAACGCTACAGCAACAGCACCTAAGATCGCGAGTGCAATCAGGCTGTAAATCAGCTTCAGATTGACTCCTTGCATGGGCTCTTCTGGATCGTTGCTAGCTCCGGGCTTCGGGTTATTGTCCTCACTCATACTTCAGTGACTCCACTGGATCCAGCTGCGCGGCACGCGTGGCCGGCACCGTTCCAAACACCACTCCAACTACAGTTGCTGCTGCCAAAGCAATCGCCACCGACCAAAACGAGATTGGCAGTGAGTAATCCGAGAAGAGGCGGATCGACAACGGCACGGCCAGCCCCACGAAGCATCCCACCAGGCCGCCAGCAAGCGAGATGATCACGGCTTCAGCCAGAAACTGCAGCTTGATTTCGCGATAGGTTGCGCCCAGCGCCTTGCGAATACCGATCTCGCGTATGCGGGACCGCACGTTCGCCAGCATGATATTCATGATGCCCACGCCGCCAACAGCGAGCGTTACCGCCGCGACCATCACCAGCACGGCGATCAATGCAATCGAGATTCGGTTTGCTGTCGAAAGCAGTTCGCGCAGATCGAACGCCTTGTATACCGAGCTCGGCCTGTGACGCCCTTGGATGATTCGCTGAATCTCGCGCGTCGCATCGGGGACCTCGTCCATGCTTCGAATGCTGAAATAGAGCTGCTTCACGTTGTCGGTTCCCGTGATGTAGCGAGCTACGGAGAAGGGAATCAAGATCGTCTGATCAGCAATCTCGGTCTGTCCGAACGTGTCGACGCTCTCCTTGAAGGTGCCTACAATCGTGAAGGGAATCCCCAG
>DATJEO010000039.1:0-19366 GCA_035496515.1 Occallatibacter sp. | reverse complement strand
GGGCTCGGCGTGCGGATTCCGCACGAGGTGCGGATTGTGGGGATGGATGACGTGCGGTACGCGAGTTTGCTGCCGGTTCCGCTGACGACGGTTCACCAGGATTGCGCGGGGATCGGGGCAGTGGCGATGGCGACGATGCTGCAACGGCTGGAGCAGCCGAAGTTGCCGATACGCGATGTGCTGGTGCCGGTGCGGCTGGTGGTGAGGGGGTCGTGCGGGGGGCATGGGAAGAAGGAACACGCTGCGGAGACCGAATTGGAAGATTAAGATTCCGGCGAGTCGTCACTATCACGCGTACTGATCGTCAAGACGGTAGAGGGGAATGCACAGTGTTCGCATCGGTGCCCTCCGGATCGACAAAATATTTATCGATTCCCAGACGACGGCTGCGATCTTAGCTCGCTGTGTTGAGCCACTCGCGGCTGGATGCGGTTCAGAACGAAAGGGCCAGTGGAATGATCTCGCCCTGGCTGCCCCTTAGATTCAGCGTGAACTCGACTTCAGAGACACTCGCGCCAGCCTCGCACTGATCCTGGTCGGCCGCGAAACACACCCCGGCCGGCAGGAGTGCCGGGGAGTGGGAAAAATAGCTGCGGGTGTCTCGACTCCGCTGAGCTTCGCTCGACATGATGGTTCGTAATGATGATGTTTGTTGACACGAGAACTAGATTGTCGCAAGTGGGCGTTGTTTTAAAGGTTCAAAGAGAGTCGGTTTATTAGAATAGCCGCACTGTGATTATCAACCTGGCACGACGGGCGCATGACCATAACTGGGAGCTCGATCCGATTACGCGATCGCTGCTGGACACAGACTTCTACAAGCTGCTGATGCTGCAGTTTATCTGGAAGCATTTCCCTCGCACCCGGGCGACGTTTACGCTGATGAACCGTTCGCATGAAGTGCGGCTGGGCGAAGTTGTGGATGTGCATGAGCTGCGGGAGCAGCTCGAACATACGCGCAAGCTGCGGATGCATAAGTCTGAAATGATCTGGCTGGCGGGCAATACTTTCTATGGAAAGCGAGGAATTTTTGAGCCTGCGTTTCTGCATTGGCTGGAGCATGATTTCCGGCTGTCGGATTTCGAGCTTGGGGTGACGGACGGGCAGATTTCGCTGCAGTTCGAAGGGCTGTGGACCGACACGACCATGTGGGAGATCTACGCGCTGTCGGCCATTGATGAGCTGAAGACTCGGGCAAACTTGAAGAAACTGTCGGAGCTCGAGCTGGACATTATGTACGCGCGGGCGAAGACGCGGCTGTGGGAGAAGATGGCTCGGCTGTATGGGGTGCCGGGGCTGACGGTGAGCGACTTCGGGACGCGTCGGCGGCACAGCTTTCTGTGGCAGGACTATGTTGTGACGGCGATGAGGGATGTGCTGGGAGGCACGTTTGTGGGGAGCTCGAATACGTATCTGGCGTATACGCACGATCTGGAGGCAATAGGCACGAATGCGCATGAGCTGCCGATGGGGATGGCGGCGCTGGCGGAGAGCGATGAGGAGCTGAAGCAGGCGCAGTACAAGATGCTGGAGCTGTGGCAGCAGACGTACCAGGGAGAGCTGCTGATCATGCTGCCGGATACGTTTGGGACGACGCAGTTTCTGGAGGGCGCGCCGGAGTGGGTGGCGAACTGGACCGGTCAGCGCATCGACAGCAAGAATCCGTTTGAGGCGGGGGATGAGTACATCGCGTGGCTGGAGAAGCGCGGGCGCGATCCGCGGACGAAACGGCTGATCGCGTCGGACGGGCTAGATGTGGATTCGATTGTGGCGCTGCATGCGTACTTTGGAGGACGGATTCAGAATCGTGCGAAAGTGACGGAGTTTCGCGCGGCCGCGGATTTCGCGGATCCGAAGAGGTGGCTGCCGGAGAACCGTATCCGGTTCAGTTCGGGCTGGGGAACATATCTGACGAATGATTTCCGTGACTGCAATCCGCAGGGAAACGACAGCTTCAATCCGGTGAGCCTCGTTTGCAAGTTGAGCGAGATTGATGGGCGGCCGGCGGTGAAGTTGTCGGATAACTATCAGAAGGCGATGGGGCCGCCGGCCGAAATTGAACGATATCGAAGGGTGTTCGGGACGGCTGGAGTTGCGAATGTGCCGGTTTGGGTTTGAGCCGATGATCACAATTTTCAGTGCAGGGGTTGACGGAATTGTGAGTTCCAGCAGAGGCTAGATGAATCCCCTTGAAGGAGAACGGATCTTGAGAAAGCTTTTTGTGTTGGCCGCGGCAGTTGTATGTCTGATGATGGGTAGCTCGTATGTGCATGCCCAGGATGGGGCAGGGAGCAACGGAATTAATGGGAAGTGGCATTTTGTGCTGGCCACTCCTGGTGGAGATCGGGAAGTGGATGCCGATTTCACGGTGGATAACGACGGGAACGTGACTGGGAAGTGGGGTCCTGCAGATGTGGCGGGTACGTATAAAGAGGGCAAGCTGGCTCTCAAATTTCCGTTCACGTCCGATGAAGTAGGGACGACGGCGGATATGAGTCTCGATGGGAAAGTGGACGATGCAGGTGCGCTGGGAGGGGACTGGGCCTTCTCGGAGTACAACGGGACTTTCCAGGCGAAGCGTCCCGAGGCGGCTGCACCTGCGGCTACTCCGGCTGCGGGAGCTGAGGCTCCAGCGACCACGCCGGCAACCGAATCAAAACCGCAATGAAGTTTGCGGGGGAATCAGGGGCCAGCTCCTGCTCGGGCTGGCCTTTTTTCTGTGTTTACAAATCGATGAAGAAAGTTGTTGCCTGGGGGATAATCATCTACTTACAATAAATGAGTGAGCAGTCGCTTATAGGAGAAAGTTTGGCAAGACCGAGGAGCGACAAGAAGCGTCAGGCGATTCTCGATGCCGCCGTGGAGTTGTTGGCGGATCGGGGGATTGGTTACGCGCCCACATCGGCCATTTCGTCCGCGGCAGGTGTAGCAGAGGGGACGCTGTTCACCTATTTCAAAACCAAAGACGAGCTACTCAACGAGCTGTATCGCGAGATGCGGAAGGAAATCGACCGGGAGATGGCCGATTATCCGTTCAGCGCGGATGTTCACACGCGTCTTCGTTTTGTTTGGGACCGCTTTCTTGACATGGCAGAGAAGTATCCGAAGCGCCTGAAAGTGCAGCAGCAGTTGCGTTCATCAGGGAGGCTGCTGAAGGACGCGGAAGCTCCGAACATGGTGATCAAGGAGCTGCTACAGACATCGAGGGAAGGTGCGGAAGTAGGAGGGCTCGATGGAGCTTCGCCGGAGTACCTGGTGCTAATGTTTCGGGCGCAGGCGGAGGCGACGGCGGAGTTTATTGCGGCGCATCGCGAGATGGAGTTGGAGAGTCGCGAATTGGGATTCAAGCTCGTGTGGAGAGCTTTGGCGGGTCAGTAGTTCAGGGCTACACATGGGTGACTTGTCATTCATGAATTGTGAGATTTAGGAGTTGTAGACGTCGTGCAAGAAAATAACGGGTCGCAGCGCCATTCTGCGACTAACTTCCCTCCGGAAACGGGCAAACTGGCAGTCATCACGTGTTCAACCAGCGGCATTGGTTTTGATATCGCATTGGCGTTGGCGCGCGCAGGAGCGGATGTTGTCCTGACTGGACGGCAGACAGCAGAAGGTCACGAGGCGTTGACGAGGATTCGGCCGATGGCTCCTCATGCGCTGGTTCGATTCGAGAAGCTTGATATCGCCAGTTTGAATTCGGTTGCAGATCTTGCGAACCGTCTAGTTGCGGCGGGTCGACCTGTAGATCTGCTGATAAATAACGCGAACACTCTGGTGCTGCAGAATCGACAACAGACGGGCGATGGATTTGAACTGCACCTGGCCACAAACTTTCTGGGGCATTTTGCGTTAACTGCACGACTGCTGCCGCTGCTGCGGGCGAGCAAGCAGGCGAAGGTGGTGCAGCTGACCAGCACAGGAAGACACCATGGGGAGATTCATATGCTGGACCTGCAACTGCAGAGCGAGTACACACCGCTGAAGGCTTACAGCCAATCGAAGCTGGCGATGATGATCTTTGCGGTCGAGTTGCAGCGGAAGAGCGATGAGAATGGCTGGGGGATTACCGGGACGTCTGCGCAGCCAATCGGACCACACGCAGCCTTGCTGGCCAATGCGACGGAGGTGACTCCGTCGATGGGTTGGTACCGGAGAGCGCTCGGGCTCGTGCCGAATCAGGCGGCGGGACGGGATGGCGGCGGGACAGTGGAGAATATGTTGGCGAAAGTGCCAGAACCACCGGCCAAGAGCCTTGCCGAATTAATTGGTCCGCCGGCTCCGGAAGCTGTCGATATGCGGGTGCTCGACTCGGTGATGGGGAAGAAGATATGGGACGTGGCAACGCTGTTGACTGGAGTGAAATGGCCGGGTGCCCGCGAAACTGCTGAGGAGGCATTTTCGAACTAACTGCAAGAAATTGCAGACGTGGCGAGTTCTTACCAGGTAAAAATCCTAGTTACATGCGTGCAATGATTGTTGCTAGTCTGCTTCCACTTCCGTGGAGAGCGACTCGTGGAGCAGGGTTTTACGCATCGACTGAATCGTGCTGCCGGGACTATGGATTCGATCTGCCATCGATGCTTCGCGACCGTTGCAACAGCGACGGTTGAGGATGATCTCGAAGCAGCAGAGCACAGGCATACGTGCGATCCGGAAATCAAGTTGCGTTTCGATTTGCTCTCGGAGGCAGCAAAGCTGCAGGTGAATCTAGGCCATTAGATTCGCTCGCCTTCAAACCCTGGCGAGCGTGCTACCGTACTGCCCGCTGTTGCGGAACCCAACCCACGTAACGGCGGGCAGAAGCGGGGATATTCCCAAATACAAACGAGAACGGCGCGCTATTGAGGCGGAGCCGAGGTGGACGTGTCCTGCGGCGGGGCGGGGGGCGGGACAGGCTTGTTTTTCGCGCGGAGCCAGGCGATCAGGTCTTTGACTTCGTCATCGGTGACGGAGTCCTGGAACGGCGGCATCTTCTGACCGCCGTTCAGGATCTGGTTGGTGATCTTCTCGTTGGTCCAGGTTTTGTCTTTCCAGAGATCTGTGACAGCTGGGCCCTTTTTCGCGCCTTGTCCGACGGGGCCGTGGCAATAGGTGCAACCTTTTTCGCTGAAGAGGGCAGCGCCAGTTTTCGCAGAGTCGTCAGGGTTTGAAGGTGTGGTAAGGGCGGGAAGTGCAGGTGAGAGGATCAGTTCCAGGGTGAGGATGGAGAAAAGAAAGACGCGAGACATCACGGGTTTATTTTCTCACGGGTGCTGCGAGTTGGGGCTGACGGGCTCTACGCGATGAGGCATGTACCACCTGGCCTTGAGAGCGGCCGGGTGAGTTCTGTCTATTCAGTGCTCATCAAGCTGAGACTGCTGACTTGTTTGATTTCTATCACTTCTTGACAGGAAGCTGTACAATCTGTGCGGTTTCCAAAAGAGCTAATCATTCCCCCTTTGCTAAATGCACGTCGTCCGCAGGATGCGAACGATTTCACAAGGGTGCCGGAAAACCGCAACCGGCCTCTACCACGGAGGTGATATGCGAATGAACAACCGTCTGCTTTGGGTCGCGCTATTCTGTATGCCTTTTCTTTACGGCGCAAGTTCGCTGGCTCAGAGTCCTTTTGATGGGACCTGGAAGAATGAGCCATCTAAAGTAAAACGAGATCCCAAGCCAGTCGTGGAATACATTGCCCAAGGCTGGTACCACTGTGAAAGCTGTGTTCCTCAGTGGACGGTGAAAGCCGACGGCACCGATCAGACAGTGTCGAATCAAGAAGTCGATACTATGAACATCAAGGAAGTTGATGCCAAAACGGTTTCTGTTGTGGGCAAGAAGGATGGGAAGGTCGCATTCGAACAAACTGTTACGGTGTCCGCTGACGGCAAGACTCTCACCGTGAAAGGGGTTGGTCACCCGCCCAACGGCGATAAGCCCGTGGAATACACCACGATGTTGAAGCGCGTTGGAACTCCGCACTCAGATGTGCACGCCACGTCGGGCAGGTGGATGGTGGTGAGTGGACAGGCAAGTGAGAATGCCCAGATGACCACGTACAAGGTGGAGGGGGACGAACTGAAAATGTCGAGGCCCACGGGCGAGTCGTACACCGCGAAATTTGACGGCAACGATTATTCCGTGACGGGATCCTATGGTTACGACCAGGTCTCGCTTAAGCGCGTCAATCAAAACTCATTTGAGGAGACGGACAAGCTGAAGGGCAAGGTGGTCGAGGTGGATACGTGGACAGTTTCAAAAGACGGCAAATCGCTGACTGTCGTGGCCGTTGAAAAACCGAGCGAGAGAACCAATACCTTTGTTGCAACCAAGGTGGCCGCAAAGAAGTAATCAGGGCACAACGTCTGTACGTTTGGGACTCGGAAAGTTTGAAGCCATCGGCATCGCGCATGGCTCGCGCTCTGCGCGTCGTCGTTTAGAAGGGAACATTGGGACGAATGGAATTCCTTTATTTTGGGAAGTAGATGTTGATCGAACAAGTGTCTGCGTTGGAGGTGATGATAACGCTGCAAGGATCGGATGTTACACCAGCCATTGTGACGAATCCCCCAGCCTCGCGGGCATTCAACTTAGGTAAGCAATTGGCGGTTACTGACTGGCGATTGTGCAGGAGGGTGGTTCGGGCTATAACTCAGCAAGCTCTTCGTACTGCTGACAATTATGGCAAACGCTCCGAAGTTCTCTCATCGCCTGAATCAGATGGCACGGTCGATTCTATATGCCATAGGTGTTTCGTAACTGTTGCTACGGAACAGACTGAGTCTGACCTGCCATCCAAAGAATACTCACACGCCTGCAATCGCGCAGTGGTTGAGAGGTATCTCGGACTGGCCCGGCAGGCAAGGCGAAGACAGCACCGCTTTTCGGGACGGGGTGACTGATCGCCATCCCTAAAACGACGGCCGTTTCCGGCCCGTTACGGTCGTTGTAGTCCGTACGATCCGCCATTGAAGCTTCAGGAGCGATGGCGGGCTGTATCGGGCATTGATCACGACACTCGTGAGTGATACGGACTAGTCTTCGAGTTCGGCGGGGACCAGGCTGAATTTTTTCAACTTGTAGCGGAGGGCGTCGCGGCTGATGTCGAGCAGGCGCGCGGCGTTCGACTGATTGCCGTTGGCCTGGCTCATGGCGAGCTCGACCATGGAGTGCTCGACTTCTTCGAGAGAAGTTCCGCCTTCAGGAATGTAGAGGCGAGGAAGGGAGCGGCCGTTGGGAAGACGGCGTCCGGCGTCGGGCGGAGAGGTCTGTTCGAAGAGGGTGCGGCCATTCGATTCGCCGACTGAGAAGGGAAGATACACAGAGCGCAAATACGATTCTTCTTCGAGGATCATGCCGCGCTCGATGGTGTTTTTAAGTTCGCGGACATTTCCGGGCCAGTTGTGGCTGAGGATGAGGCTGCGGGTTTCACCGGTGAGGCCGCGGATGGATTTTTTGAAGCGACGGTTGTAGCGATCGATGAAGAAATCAACGAGGGGGAGGATGTCTTCTTTGCGATCGCGCAGCGGCGGGATGAAGATTGCGATAATCGCGAGGCGATAGAAGAGATCCTGGCGGAATTGGGACTCGCGGACCGCTTTTTCAAGGTCGCGGTTGGAGGCGGCGATGACACGGACGTCGACCTGGATATCGCGCAGACCGCCGACGCGGCGGATGACCTGGTCTTCGAGGACGCGGAGGAGCTTGGCCTGGAGGACGGGTGAGAGCTCGCCGATTTCATCGAGAAAGAGGGTACCGCCGTCGGCCGCTTCGAAGAGGCCCTTCTTCATCTGCTTGGCGTCAGTAAATGCACCTTTCTCGTGGCCGAAGAGTTCGGCTTCTATCAGGGTTTCGGGGATGGCGGAACAGTTGATCGCGACGAAGGGCTTGTCGCGTCGGGCGCTCTCGTAATGAAGGGCTTTGGCGATGAGGTCTTTGCCGGTGCCGCTTTCGCCTTGGATCAGGATGGTGGAGGCTTCGCAGGAGGCGACCTTGCGGACGAAGTTCATCAGCTCGGTCATTTTGGGGGAGACGCTGACGATGCTTTCGAAGCCGACACCGGGGCGAGGGCGGGCTGGGACTGAGTGAGGATCGCCGCGGCGGGACCGGGATTCTTCTAATGTGCTGAGGATGACTTCGTGGAGGAGTTCGAAATCGATGGGCTTACCAACAAAGTCGACTGCGCCGAGCTTGATGGCGGCTTTGACGTCATCGAGCTGCGGATCGGCGGTGATCATGATGACAGCGGGAGCCGTGTCGGCGGTTTTCTTGAGCTGGTCGAGTACTTCGATTCCGGTGAGGTCGGGCAGGCGGACGTCGAGGAGGACGAGGTCTGGGTTTTCGCATTCAGCGAGGCGTAGAGCAGGCTCGCCGGCATCGGCTTCGAGAACCTGGAAGCCCCATTCTTCACATTTTTGACGCAGCGACCAACGCACGAGGCGTTCGTCGTCGACAATCAGAATCTTTTCTGCCGGCATCGGTTCTCTCATGTACGACTGACCGTTTTCGCAGTTGCTGTTCTCTATGCATGCGCGTGGTGGAGGGGATCTTTTGTCTGCGGGACCCTGGGTGAGTGATCCCCGATACAACGCTTGAGTTCATTAGAGGCTGAATGGGGCGAGAAGAATGTGATGAAGATCACGGGAGGAGACAGCGATCAGTGGTCAGACGGGCGGAGTCAGAACATGACTAGCTCTTAGTAGTGGGCGGTTAGGGTGAGTTTGGGGGTGGGGGAGGGGGGTATGTTAATGACTCCTTCGGAGGTGAAGTTTTTCCAGGGGGTTCCGTTGAGAGTGACGGAGAGGAGTTTCCGCTCGCCGGGGACTCGGAGACGAAGTTTGGCTGTGGCTTTGAAGTTGGGGGGTAGGTCGAGGGTGGCTTCGATTTTGTTGGCGGCGAGGTGTGAAGTGGTGGAGAAGCTGACGCGGCCGAATCGCGTGGGGGCGCCGACGATTGAAGCCTTTTGGCCGTTTTCGAGCCAGCGCTCGGGCATGGATTTGCCGAACCAGAGGGTGTCGGAGTTGGGGTCTTCGAAGACGAGGAGCCACTTGGCCATGAGCGGGACGATGAGCTGGGCGGGAGTGCAGTAGGGCGCGGCGGGGGAGTTGTCGAAGACGGGGCGAGTTTCAGGAGCGGTCCACGTGCCGCGGGTGTACTGATGGGCCATGATCGAGTAGAGCAGGAGCAATGCTTCGCGATTCATATCGTGCTGAATGAGTCCGTAGGCGTGGCCGTAGGCGAGGAAACCGGCGACGGCACCGGTCTTGTAGCCGTAGGCGGTGGGGATGCCGAGGATGATGTCGTGATGGGTGCGGCGGTAGTTGACGATCTGTTCGACTTCCTTTTTTGTCATCAGGCCGGAGTACATCATCTCCATGTAGGCGCGGTAGGAGCGGAACTGCGGGTCGGTGGGATCGCGGGGCACAACGACATGGAAGGGCTCTTTGACTCCGGCGATGGAGGGAAGGATGGTTTCGCTGCCGTCACGGAGGAGGGAGCGGGAGATCGAGGTCTGGAGGTCGGATTGAAGCTCGGTGGACTCCCGGACGAGGCGATCGCCCCAGGTGACGAGTTCGGCGGAGTGCTGCTGTTTGCCGATGCGCGACCAGACTCTGCCGAGATCGCGAAAACCCTGCGCGGCTTCAGCACTGTTGGAGAAGTAGGGCTGCATGTAGCGGGGCGGATCGGGATCGAGAGAGGCGTCGGCTTCGCTCCAGCCGGCGAGCATGCCGTATGCAGAATTATGGCGGGGGAGCTGCTTTGCCTTGTCGCGCATGCCGAGGAGCAGTCGCGTGATGCCGTCAATGCGAGTGCGGTGGCGGAGGAGGAGCGCTGGGTCGCCGCCGTAGTTGACGTATTGCGCGAGGACGGAGAGCATGCGGCCATACTGACCGGTTTCGGGACCGCGATAGAGGAGTGAGCCGTCGTCGCGGACGAATCTGCCGAGGTAGTTGTCGATGTAGCGGCCGGCGGTGCCGATCAAGCCCCATTCGAGCATCGCGGTGGTGTCGACGGTGAAGGTATCGGGAAAGCCATCGTGCTCGCTGCCGCCGTAGTCGCGATCGACGATGCCGTACTTGGGGTAATCGTTGATGCGGGTCATCATTTCGCGGACGAGGCTTAGTTGCGCCATGTTTTCGAGACGAGTGTCGGGGACGTCGATCTTCATGCCGGCGGCGAGGATCTTCTGCCAGCCGGAGCGGAGCGAGATGAGATCGCGATAGAAGAGGCGCGGGTCGTAGTCGGTGCAGGGCGGGAAGGGATGGTAGGAGTCGACGTAGCGCGTCCATGCGACGGAGCCGTTTTCGACGTGGACGATGCGGTACCAGACAGGCTGAATCCGATCGTTGCCGTTAACGATGCGGAAGGGGGCGAAGGTGATCATCTCCGTCCATTTGTCGGGTGATTCCGGGTAGACAAAGCGGAGAATCGGGAGCCAGCCTCCGACTAGGCCGTCGAGGACGCGGCCGTCTTCGCGGATCTTGCGGATTGCGTCGTCATAGGGAGCGGGATCGAAGTCGGGAGAGCGACCGCCATAGGCAAATCCCACTTTGTCGGCAGTGTCCGGCGTGCCGACGAAGGAGTAGGTGTTGATCTTCTGAATCGGCGGGATGAGCGGGGCGATGGTGTCGTAGTCTGGGTCGCCGGGACGGGAGAGGACTTCGTCGCCGAGGAGGTCGGAGGGGCTGTTGATGACTTCTTCTATCTTGTGGCCGTTGAAGAGCCTGGCGGGATCGGCCCAGGTGGGTTCGGCGGTCTTAGGGAGATCGAAGCGGGTACCCCGGGTATCGACGATGGCGAGATGACCGGTCTGGGTCGTGAAGTCTTCGAGAACTACGAAGTGATCGGGGGATAAAGGCTCGTTGGCGATGGCCATCAGAGTCCAGTTGCCGAAGCGGGCGCCGATGTGGACGGTGGAGGTGGTGCGGCCGTCAGTCATCTCGGCGGAGTCGGGGACGCGGAAGTGGACCACTTTGAGTTGTTGAGCGCAGAGCGCGGCTGCCAAGGAGAGAAAGCAGGTCAATAGTCCGAGAGAGCGGAGTGTGAGGGGAATCGGTTTCATGGCAGATTGCGGTCAGGAGAAGTTTATGCTGCGGGGCGAACCGGCAGGCGCACTTTGATCAATTTGCAAATTGGCAATCGCAGAAATCGACGGCTGATGTCCGTTCGAGCATCGCCAGATTCCTGATCGTGGACCTATGATCCTTCACTTGGAATTAATCCTCCCACCACGTCTTTAACGTCATTTCAGCGTGGCTGAACGATGATGTGGGGCAATCAACACGTGGTTTGGCTCATGATTGATTTCGGTTTCTGTTCTATGCCAAGGTGTGGATAGACGCCAGCGCTTCCCACCTGCCCGGGCGCGTTTTCCCCCGCGCCCAATGCCCCAAACACTTTCCTCGTTTGGTCCACACCATTTCAGGCACATGATCGGCGCATTAGGATCTGAGAGTCTTCGCCCGCGAAGCCCAGGGTGGCGCTCATCCGCAGGCTTTTCAATCGAGATTGCCGGGCCGTGAGGTCAGTTGTGTGACCTTCGGAGGACAGGAGTGCCCCGAAGAGCGCAATCAGGCTAAACGAAGGGTGTATTGGATTCCCGATGGATAGGGATACGCTTTAGGCAAGCAAGTGCGTGTGCAGTCGGTCTTGAGCGGCTTCAGACGTGGAGTTCGCCTGAATTTCTAGCATTGATGCCGTACAGCTTTTGTAAATTGCCCGCCTTCACTGGCGGGCTTTCTTTTCTGCCAGGTATCAATCCCTTATGTATTCCGGTTGCTGGAGAAGTCGCGGGTAAGCTCAACGTTACGATTAGTTTGCGGATCACTTGGAAGATGCGGGCCGCTGTAAATCTCGTGTACGACCCTCCTTGCAGCTAAATCCAAGGAGCCCGGAATATGCCAGAAGTCGATACACATTAGGGATTCCTACGTGCCGTGTGAGAAAACTCCCCTCATCCCAATGGAGATCCCCTCCATCACCGTCTGTACTGGCACTTCACAAGGGAAATCGTCTTTGGGTTGCCGCCCGGTGACAAGAGTTCAGTTATTCAGTATCGAATCACGCACAAAGTCGGGCATCGTTCGGTCCGAAAGTAAGGGGGCGTGCACATTTTGTGTTGCGATTGGATTGAGGTCGGGATTATTGTTGATTTTTCCACAGGTCAATTAGTTTCTGGAGAGTCAAATGGTCTGTCCCAAATGCAAGTCGGGAGCCCTCTCGACCGTCCCTGCTGAAATCCGGCTTTATCGCAATGCTCCGCGCACGATGAGCCACCCGCCCTTTTCCCCACAGCCGGATGTTCAGATTTGCCTGGAATGTGGCAACGCAGAGTTTGTAATTCCCGAGAAGTGGCTTTCAGCCGGCTGGCTGCAGGGACATAAAAAGGCTCCGGTTGCGGTCAGCACGCCGACGCTGATTACCGAGGCCAGGCGACATATAGCGTAATTCCTCAAGTGGGTGGAAGGCGGCTGAGTCGCTGGCCGTCAGTGCAGGGTGTTGGAATGGAAGGCCTTCAGCGAAAGCTGAGGGCCTTTCGTTTTTCTAGGCCAACATAAGAAGGCCCCCGGCCGAAGCCGGAGGCCCTAAGTGTTAGCGAGTGTGGCGCCGCAGGCGCGGTTGGCCCCACCGCAGTTGGTTAGTACATGCCGTCCATGCCGCCGCCGTGGCCGCCGCCAGCCGGGGCCGCCTTGGGCTCCGGAATCTCGACAACCAGGGCTTCGGTGGTCAGAAGCAGACCCGCGATCGAAGCAGCGTTCTGCAGAGCGGTGCGGGTCACCTTGGTGGGATCGATGACGCCGGCCTTGACCAGGTCTTCGAACTTGCTGGTTGCCGCATTGTAGCCGTAGTGAGCTTCTTTCGAATCGAGCACCTTGCCCACAACCACTGCACCCTCTTCGCCGGCATTTGCCACGATCTGACGAAGCGGCTCTTCCAGTGCGCGGAGCACGATCTGAGCGCCGGTCTTCTCGTCGCCTTCGAGCGTCTTGAGGAGCGCGGTTACAGCGGGGATGGTGCGAACCAGGGCGACGCCGCCGCCCGGAACGATGCCTTCCTCAACTGCTGCGCGGGTTGCGTGGAGAGCGTCCTCAACGCGAGCCTTCTTCTCCTTCAGCTCGGTCTCAGTGGCTGCGCCAACCTTGATGATGGCAACACCGCCAACCAGCTTGGCGAGGCGCTCCTGGAGCTTCTCCTTGTCGTAGTCGGAGGTGGTCTTCTCGACTTGCGACCGGATCTCCTTCACGCGGCCTTCGATGTCGGATGCCTTGCCGGCACCGTCCACGATGGTGGTGTTGTCCTTATCGATCGTAATGCGCTTTGCCTTGCCGAGGTCTTCGAGCTTGACGCCTTCGAGCTTGATGCCGAGGTCCTCAGTGATGGCCTTGCCACCCGTGAGGACGGCGATATCGCCGAGGATCGCTTTGCGGCGATCGCCAAAGCCGGGAGCCTTCACGGCAGCGACGTTCAGTGTGCCACGGAGCTTGTTGACGACCAGTGTGGCTAGAGCCTCGCCCTCAACGTCTTCAGCAATGATGAGGAGGGGCTTGCCGCCGCGGGCAACCTGCTCCAGCAAGGGAAGCAGGTCCTTCATGGCGCTGATCTTCTTCTCGTAGATCAGGATGTAGGGATCTTCAAGAACTGCTTCGAGGCGTTCAGCATCGGTCACGAAGTAGGGGCTGAGATAGCCGCGATCGAACTGCATGCCGTCGACGGTCTCAAGACCGGTGTGCATGGTCTTGGACTCTTCGATGGTGATTACGCCATCCTTGCCAACGACCTTAACGGCATGGGCGATGATGTCACCGATTTCCTGGTCGCCGTTCGCGGAGATCGCGCCGACCTGGGCGACGGAGCCTTCGTCAACGGGCTTGGAGAGCTTGCCAAGCGCGCCGGTTTCGGTGAACTTGCCGTCCTTGTCGCGAGTCCCGATGATGGTCGCAACGGCCTTGTCGATACCGCGCTTGAGAGCGGTCGGGTTTGCGCCAGCGGCAACGGTCCGCACGCCTTCGCGGAAGATTGCCTGAGCCAGAACGGTAGCGGTCGTGGTGCCGTCGCCGGCCACGTCGCTCGTTTTGGAAGCGACTTCGCGGACGAGCTGGGCGCCAACGTTCTCAAGTGCGTCCTTGAGTTCGATCTCCTTGGCAACCGTGACGCCGTCCTTGGTGATGGTTGGCGAGCCAAACTTCTTCTCAATTACGACGTTGCGGCCCTTGGGCCCCAGCGTCGCCTTCACAGCGTCCGCGAGCGTGTTCACGCCGCGCAGGATCGCCTGACGGGAATCTTCACCGTGCAGAATCTGCTTTGCCATTCTCAAATCTCCTAAATAGGCTGCCAGCGTCTAGCCGCCAGCTACCAGCTGAAAAGCTGTGGTTTCTGGCGGAGGCCAGAAGTGGTGAGTTACTTCTTGATGATGCCGAGGACTTCTTCTTCGCGCATGATCAGGAACTCTTCACCGTCGATCTTGATCTCGGTGCCTGAGTATTTGCCGAAGAGGATCTTGTCGCCAGCCTTGACGTCGAGAGGGAACACTTTGCCCTCGTCGTTCGACTTGCCCTTGCCGACGGAGATGACTTCGCCTTCCTGGGGCTTCTCTTTTGCGCTGTCGGGGATGATGATGCCGCCACGGATCGTTTCGCCCTCTTCCAAACGACGGACGAGGATACGATCGTGGAGCGGCGTGAAGGTCGTGGTCACAGATGTTGCTGCCATTGCTTCGCTTCTCCTTCCACACGCGACCGGATTGCGATCGCGGAGTTGGTTTGAGTTGAATGAACTTCGGAATCCGACCTCTCAGAAGAGGGCCGACTCTGCGGCGAGCAGTCCAGGTACTCAGGTGCTAGCACTCGGCGCTTCCAATTGCTAACGATAGGGTCGGTTTGGCTGTTTGTCAATACCCGAACGGGTTAAATATGAGTCAAACGCACTCAGATTCGACCTGCAGAATATCTGAGGGGAGTTAGTGTCGAACCGATCTGTGAATACTGCCTGGACTTTTGTTATTAGTGAGGTTTGGGGGTACTCAGGAAGAGTCTTAGCCCATTCAGGGCTGCAGTCAATTTGAGAACCATACTGTTGGAACTGATCTTTTTGGGCTCTTGCGAATCCCGATGCGATTCAAGCCGCTTTCCGCAGAGACTTCCGATTAGGAAACGAATGAGAGTCAGACGCTGCCGGGGAAATCGGCTGAAGAGCAGAAGCCAGTAGGTGAATGAGTTTCGAGCCTCGCGCTCAATGGTGGATCGGGTAGGCGGGGGATGATGAACGACGGCCGAGGGAGTGTAGACGATCTGATATCCCTTCGAAAGAAGGGAGGCGAAGGCATAGCTCTCATCGCCGATTTCAAATGGACCACCGCGACCGAGGCGCTCGTCGAAGAAACTCTCAGGAGCGCAGGCGCGTTTGCGGATCGCCATGTTGGCCCCGAGCCCAAGGCCTCCGAACGCCGCAATTTCGAACCAATGCGGATCATGGTTGGTGAGGACGCGACTCCGAAGGTGATGATCGGGCACGAGTGCTTCCGGTGTGACGACGCGGCCCGTCGTCGCTCCCGTTTTCTCATCGCTGAATGGCTCGAGCAGCTGCAAAAGCCAGTTTGAAGCAGGGATGATGTCATCGTCGATGAAGACGACTATGTCGGTTTCGCATTCGGCGAGGGCGCGGTTCCGAGCTCTGCAGAGGCCCGGAACGGGTTCGACGACATAGCGGGCACCATAGTCATGAGCGACCTTTCGCGTGTCGCTATTTCCTTCAGAGTTGTCGATAACCAGGACCTGCTTTGGTCCTGGGTTGAGCCGTGAAACCGCCGCAAGACATTTGTGAAGGAGAGCAGGTCGATCGCGGGTGCAGACCGCGACAGTAGCACTAGAGATTCGCTTCCTGAACCCAGCTGTAATCGTGGATTGGGCTGGTGTTTGAAGAACTGAATTCAATCCGCGGACCTCGATGTCACTTTGGATGCAATCATCGGGTCTCTCGTTCGGTGCTTCAGGGAGCATCGGAACAGCAAGTCATCTCGACTCGTCGCTCGGGAATTCAGCGGTCATTGGCTCGGCTTAGATGACCAACGAAGCAAGCAGAGCAAAGCCGAGCCCTGCGAAAGAGATGATGGTTTCGCAGATCGACCATGACTTCATCGTTTCAGTGACGCTGAGGTTGAGGTATTCCTTCACCAGCCAGAAACCCCCGTCATTTACGTGAGAGAAGACGAGCGAACCGGCCCCTGTAGCGATTGCCAGCAGTTCGGGGGATGTACCCGGGGACTGCAGGGCAATGGGAGCCACGATTCCCGCGGCAGTGGTCATTGCAACCGTGGCGGATCCGGTGGCCAGGCGCATAAGAGCGGCGAGGAGCCATGCAAGGACGAGTAAAGGGAGGTGATGCTGCATTGCGATCTTGATCATCGCGTTGGAGACACCGCTGTCTTGAAGGACGCGACCGAAGCCACCGCCGGCTCCGACGAGGAGCGTAATGGTTGCGGTAGGTGCAAGGCACTCGTTGGTGAAGCGGAGAATGGTGTCGCGCGAGACTCCGCGCATCGTACCCAGCGTCACGAAGCTGATGAGAACACCGATGAGAAGGGCGATGTCGTCGTTGCCGAGGAAGCGGATGGATTCGTTGGCAAGAGTTCCAGGAGCAGCAAACGCATCTGCCCAGCTTCCTACGAGCATGAGAACGACAGGAAGCAGGATGCTGCCAATGGTGAGCCAGAAACCTGGGAGAGCGCGGTCTGGATTGTGATCTTCAAAATCCTCGGCCATAGGGTTCTCAGCGGGGAGTTTAATCCAGGGCGAGATGACCTTAGCGAAGAGTGGGCCGGATAGCGTGGCGGTCGGAATACCGATGAGTAGTGCGTAAAAGATGGTGCGGCCCACGTCGGCATGGTAGGTGTTGACGGCGAGAAGCGCGGCGGGGTGAGGAGGGACGAGGCCGTGATCGACGGAGAGAGCGGCAACAAGAGGCAGGGCGACGCTGATGAGAGAAGCTCCGGTGCGGCGCGCAACCGTGAATGCGATCGGGATAAGAAGAACGAAGCCGACTTCAAAGAACGCGGGGAGGCCAACGATCAGCCCAATGCACATCATTGCCCAGGGAAGCCGTTTTTCTCCGAAGACTCGAATGAGTGTCAGAGCAATGGTGTCGGCTCCTCCAGACTCGGCCATCATTTTGCCGAGCATGGTTCCAAGGGCGACGACCACAGCGATATGTCCGAGAACGTTGCCGACGCCCACTTCGAACGAGTGGACGGAATTTGCCATCGGCATTCCGGAGACGATAGCGAGGGCCAGAGAGGCCAGCAGAAGGCTGAGGAACGGATTGAGTTTGAGCCAGGTGACGAGCAGGATGATTCCGATGACGGCACCGAGGGCGCTGAGTAGGAGAAAGATGCTGTGCGGATCGATCATCGATGGACTAGCTCGCCGGTGCTGAAGATGACTGCGGGTGTCATGAGACCCACTCTGCTCTCGCCCGAGGAATGAATCTTCCTGCGCGGCTTCCTGTGAGTCCCTGAGCAGTGTACGACAGCGTGCCGTTAACCCAGACGGAGTGGATACCCACGGCAGCGCGAACAGGATCGGCGAAGGTGGCGGCGTCGCGGATCGTCTCAGGATCGAAGAGGACCAGATCCGCGGCGCAGCCTTCGGCTATCTGACCACGCCGAGCGAGTCCGAAGCGCAGCGCGGGCATGGAAGTCATTTTGCGTATGGCTTCAGGAAGCGAGAAGAGCTTTTCGTCACGGCAGTAACGGCCGAGCACGCGCGGGTAGGTACCCCAGAGCCGCGGGTGCGGGTGTTTGTCCCAAGGCAGTCCATCAGAGCCGATCATGGTGGCGGGATGCGCGAGGATTCGGCGCATGTCGTGATCGTCGATGCTGTGGTAGATGGCCCCGGCTGGCTGCAGCCGGCGTGCGGTGTCGAGGTGAGAAAGGCCCCACTCGGAGGCGATGTCGGCGAGGGTACGGCCGGTGGCTTCCGGGTGGGGAGTGCTCCAGGTGATGTCGATACGAACACGCGGATCTACCTGCCTAAGGTCGAGTGTGCTGGAGCCGGCGGCATAGGGGTAGCAATCGCATCCTATCTGCTGTTTGCTGCGACCTTTTTCCAGTGCGGCCAGCACTTCTGGACTGCGGCCCCAGTTGGCGATGCCAGCACACTTCAGATGAGAGATGATTACGGGCGATTGCGCGTAGCGGCCGATTCGAAATGCCTCATCCATGGCGTCGAGGATGGCATCGGTTTCTGACCGCAGGTGGGTGGTGTAGACAGCGTTTGCGCCAATGAGGGCATCTGCGAGAGCGAGGACTTCTTCAGTTGTCGCAGCGTTGGCGTTGGCGTATGCGAGCCCAGTGCTGAGGCCGAGTGCTCCCGCAGAGAGCGCGGAAACCAATTCCGTGCGCATGGCGGCGATTTCCGATTCAATGGCAGGACGGTCCAGGCGATCGAGGTGATTGTTGCGAAGCGCGGTGTGTCCGATAAGTGCCGCGACGTTGACGGATGGGCGTGCTGTTTCGAGCGCAGTGAGGTAGTCAGCAAACGCCGGGTAGCGGAAACGCTCGCGCGTTCCCAGAAGGTTCATCGGGTCAGGTACATCACCTTTGATGCGAACTGGTGAGGCGCTGATTCCACAGTTGCCGACGATAACAGTGGTGACGCCCTGAGAAATCTTGGGAAGCATTTCGGGTGTGTCTATGACGCTGGTGTCGTCGTGTGTGTGGACATCAACGAAGCCAGGAGCGAGGGAAAGACTCTCAGCCTGGATGATCTTTTCAGCCGTAGCGTGAAGCGATGGATCGATTGCGGCGATGCGACCGTCAATGATGGCAATATCGGCGACTTGCGGGTCATTGCCCAGGCCGTCGAGCACGTTTGCATTGCGGATGAGGGTGTCGCAATTCATGCGGGCTGACTCAGACTATAGACTATGGGTTCGCAAGATGAGGTGCGGGGATGCGAGTCGAATCGAAGCGCGCGCAACTGGAAGAAACGATCGGACCGTTGAACAAGGGGATCGGAGCTTTGAAGGAGGTGCAGATTGCGAGTTGCGGTTGGAATCTGCTTCGCGAAGACGTGAGTCTGCCGGCGGCAGTGCTGTATCGAGACAAAATAGCGCACAACCTGAGATGGATGCAAAGCTTTATCGATACCTACGGCGTGAAGCTTGCTCCCCACGGCAAGACGACGATGGCGCCGAAGCTCTTCGAGATTCAATTGGAGGGTGGCGCTTGGGGGATCACGCTGGCAACTGCGCACCAGGTGCAGGTGGCGTATGCGCACGGAGTTCGGCGTGTCCTGATGGCGAACGAACTTGTGGGCAGGCGAAATATGGAGGTGATTGCCGATATCGTCGCGGATCCCAAGTTTGAGTTTTACTGCCTTGTGGATTCGTTAGC
>DATJEO010000038.1:0-3416 GCA_035496515.1 Occallatibacter sp. | reverse complement strand
GATGTTACGACTGGAAAGTTCTGCCCGCCAACGGCTCAACATGCGCTGCGACAAGGCAAGGTGCTGGCGCAGAACATCATTGCTTATCTTGACGGCGGTCCTTACAGGAAGTTCAAGTTCAAGACGATTGGCCAGCTCGCGACCATTGGCCATCGTGCTGGCGTCGCCAATATCTTTGGCATAAACATCTCTGGTTTCCTTGCGTGGTGGATGTGGCGAACGATCTATCTAAGCAAGCTGCCCAGACTGGAGAAAAAGATTCGCGTGGCGCTTGACTGGACGTTGGACCTTCTGTTTTCAAAGGACCTTTGCCAGTTTCTCGATATACGCCGGGAGCACAAACCCTCAGCAGTTGCACCTTCGATCAACGAAGAAGAACCGGCAGTGGCGGCCTTCCGTTAGGCGAAAACGATGCAGTAACGTGGAAGGCGCACCGTTTGGTGCGCTCTCTGTTTTTAATTCTCAACTCGGACCTGAAACTCCTACTTAGGAGCATCAGACCCGAGTAGTCTGCCTCAGGCCAGCGATGTTTCCTGCAGTTCGCGTGCACTCTCCTTGTGCTGTTGATCATTGCGGCTCTCCGCCAAGTCATAGATGAGACAGGCGACCAGCGCTGTCCATCCAGTCTGATGACTCGCGCCTACTCCCGCGCCGGTGTCACCGTGGAAGTACTCGTGAAACGGAATCAGATCGCGCCAGTGTGGATCCGTCTGGAAGAGGAAATTAGACCCGAGCACCGGCCTGCTGCCCGAATCATCGCGCCGGAAGATTCCGATCAGCCGGCTGGATATCTCATTCGCCACCTGTTCGAGATCGAGAAATCTGCCCGAGCCGGTGGGACATTCGACTTTGAGGTCTGAACCATAGTACTGATGGAAGCGCCTCAGAGCCTGGATCAGAAGGTAATTGACCGGCATCCAGATAGGGCCGCGCCAGTTCGAGTTTCCACCGAACAATCCCGTCGACGATTCGCCGGGCTCATAGTGCACCGAGTGTTCCTCACTCTCCAGCCACAGCTTGTATGGCTGATCCTTGTGGCGCCGCGAGAGTGCACGTATCCCGTACCCCGACAAGAACTCTTCCTCATCGAGCATGACGTTGAGAATCCGCTCGAGTTGATCGCGGGTAGTGATAGAGAGCAGACGCCTTTCAGCGTGACCTTTGCTTCGCATACAGGCCATGTTCTCGGTCAGGTCAGGGCGATGGGCAATAAACCAATCGAGGCGGCGCTTGAACGCTGGCATTCTTTCGAGCAAATCCGGCTCCAGCGTCTGGGCAGCATAGAGGGGGATCAGTCCCACCATCGACCGAACGCACATCGGAATGCGATTGCCATCAGGCGTGTGCAGAACGTCGAAGAAGAAGCCTTCCTTATCGTCCCAAAGACTCATACCATCGTTGTCGATATGGTTCATCGCCCGCGCAATGTAGACAAAGTGCTCCCAGAATTTACTTGCGACATCTTCATAAGTGGGGTCATCTGCAGCCAACTCCATGGCGATGGCAAGTAGATCGAGCGAGTACATCGCCATCCAGCTTGTTCCGTCTGACTGTTCGATATGGCCGCCGGCGGGGAGCATGGAGCTGCGATCGAATACACCGATATTATCGAGGCCGAGGAAACCGCCCTGGAAGACATTCTGGCCCTCAAGGTCCTTCCGATTCACCCACCAGGTGAAATTGAGCATGAGCTTATGGAAGATGCGCTCAAGAAAATCGCGGTCCCCTTTGCCGCCGGTGCGACGCTGTTCAATCCGGTAGACCTGAAGCGCTGCCCAAGCGTGAACGGGAGGATTTACGTCCCCGAATGCCCACTCATACGCGGGAATCTGACCGTTAGGGTGCATGTACCACTCGCGCAGCATAAGCAGCAATTGCTCTTTTGCGAAGTTCGGATCGATGTGCGCAAAGGCTACGCAGTGGAAGGCAAGATCCCACGCGGCATACCATGGGTACTCCCACTTGTCGGGCATAGAAATGATGTCCGCGTTGTAAAGATGCCCCCACGCGCTATTACGTCCGCCACGCCTCGACGCGGGCGGAGCCGCAAAGGCGGAGTCGCCCTCGAGCCACTCCTTAACAACGAAGTGGTAGAACTGTTTGCTCCACAAAAGGCCGGCAAACGCCTGTCGCATGATCATCCGCGAATGGCCGTCGAGAGACTCGGGTGCGATTGCGTTGTAGAAAGCATCGGCTTCGCGCACGCGCGTCGCAAAGAGCGAGTCGCAAGCACAGCCAAATCTGGCTGGCGCTTCCAGAGCAGTCTCCGTGGATCGGAGTCGCAAGTGGATTACTTTTTCTGATTGTGCAGGGATTGTGAGCCGATAGCAGACACCGGCCTTGGTTCCTGTTCCGGCGGGATTCACCGCTTCGCGTTCACCATGGACCAGATAGCGATCGAACGCGTCCTTAACGTATGGCGACGCATTCTGGCCGCCATACAGGCGCGCGAAATTTGTATCGTTCTCCGTGAACAGGAGCTCCGGTTCACCTTCGAATAGCAACTCATACTCACCGAGCTCTTCTGATTTCGCCAGGATTCTGCGGTCAGAACCAGCGAGCGTTGGTCGATTCCGCCCCGCGCGCCAGGACCAGGTGTTTCTGAACCACAGTGTTGGGATGACCCTGAGATTGGCTGCCTGATCGCTCCGGTTCGCAACAGTGATGCGTATGCAAATATCCTCGGCATCGGCCTTGGCATACTCCACAAATACGTCGAAATAGCGGCCATTCTCGAAGATTCCGGTGTCAATGAGTTCATACTCAGGCTCGCTCTTGGAGCGGCCGCGATTGACACTGATCAGATCCTCGTAGGGATAAGCGGCCTGAGGATATTTGTAGAGGTACTTCACGTAGGAGTGCGTAGGCGTGTTGTCGAGATAGTAGTAATACTCCTTCACATCTTCGCCGTGGTTGGCCTCGGTACCGGTGAGGCCGAAGAGACGCTCCTTCAGTATCGGATCCTGCTCGTTCCAAAGTGCGAGAGCGAAGCACAGGTTCTGGTGGCGGTCGCTGATACCGGCAATTCCGTCCTCATTCCAACGATAGGCGCGCGAGCGCGCATGATCGTGCGGGAAGTAGTCCCACGCTTCACCCGTGGCGCTGTAGTCTTCGCGAACGGTGCCCCAGGCGCGTTCGCTAAGGTAGGGCCCCCAGCGCTTCCAGTGCTTAATGCGCTGATCTGATTCCTGCAGACGTTTCTGTTCTTGGGTCATGGCAATCTTCCTTTGAAGGCAACAGCTTGTGATGCACTTTTTCCGACTGCGGCGATTACGTGTCCATCGGGATCGGCGAAAAGGAACTGGGGGAGGTGATTTGCGGATTCGACGCCGCTCGAAATGAACCTGACATGCGACTTGTAGAGATCGGCCCAGAGCGCATCCGCGTTCGCAAAGTCGATGAGTGTCTCCCAATGC
>DATJEO010000037.1:0-12775 GCA_035496515.1 Occallatibacter sp. | reverse complement strand
CACGCCGTTCCGCTGCCAGTCGGCCATCTCCTGCTGCTGCTTCTGAGCGATATCGGTCTGTTTGACCGCGACAATCTGCTGCGCCTGCGCGGTGGCTCCCGTTGCATCCGGGTCGAGCTTCACCAGCACACGATCGCCCATAGCCAGATCGCTCAGCTTGATCGTTTCAGCGGTGCTCAGGTCCTTCTGACCCGGCGCAATTCGCTTCAGCACGGCCGACTCCGGGACTTGCACCTGGTGGGACTGGCCCGCATCTGTCTTCACCGTCAACGAGTCGCCGGAAATGGAAGTGATCGTTCCAACAAACCTCTGCGTCGCAACCTGTGCAGCCAACCTCAGGGAATAAGGAGCCAGCGCGATCACTAACGCAAAGAACGCCGGCAGAATGCTGGCCCGTTTCTCACTGATTCTCTTCATAAATTCGCTCTCGCCCGTACCGCGGCCGGTACTGCTGTAACCGTTATCTGTTTCGGTAGACGAGTAAGCCGGATAAAAGGTTGAGAGAAGGTGTCAAAGTATGAACTCTAAATGTAAGCTTCAGAATTCGCCCCGATCTGGCTACAGAGCAATCACTTAGATTGTTCGCGATTAAGGTAGTTTTAAGCTTACTGTGCCTCTGATTCCAGAACGGCAATTCCGAGCAGCCTACACATGTGTAATCTGACCCAAAATCGTCAGCCTCTTCGCGCCCGTTGCGCTCGGCACATTTCCCGGCAGCCGGTTCCATGTCGCCCATGCCAGCAGTGCAAATGCCGCCGCTTCCTTTGCTTCGGCGGGGAGCCCGAATTTTTCAGTGGTCGTCAGTGAGCATCCCAGAGATTCCAGCGATGCCGCGAGCATCCGCATCATCGTCGCGTTTTTCGCGCCTCCGCCCGAAACGATGTAATCGATCGGCGCATTCTTCATCGCCGGCCAGGCAAATTTTTTGAAACTTCCCGCGATGCTGCCGACCGTGAACGCCGTTGCCGTCGCAATCGCGTCCTCAGGTCTCCGGCTCACCTTCCTGCAGTCAGCCAGAAACGCAGCGGCGAACTCCCGCCCGAATTCCTCACGGCCTGCGCTCTTCGGCGGCTTCAAATTGAAATAGGAATTCCGCATAGCGCTTTTCACCACCGGCCCGAGCACGCGTCCCCTTGCGGCAATCGCCCCGTTCCGGTCGTATGACTTGCCGAACAGCTTCTGCGCGAGGGCATCGATCACCATGTTGCCCGGCCCCGTATCGAAGGCGACCAGTTCATCGATCTCGCTGCCCGCCGGGATCGCGGTCAGATTCGCAATTCCCCCAATGTTCTGCAGAACCCGCCCGCGCTTCGCATCCCCGAAATAGACTTGATCAAACAATGGAACCAGCGGCGCACCCTGTCCGCCTACCGCCATATCTGCCGGCCGGAAATTCGAGACCACCGGTACCTTCAATTCAGCCGCGATCAGCGCAGCCTCTCCCGCCTGCCACGTGCATGCGAACTTTTCGCCCGCGTACTGCTCCCCTCGCCCCTGGTGATACAGAGTCTGCCCGTGACAGCCAACGAGATCGATCTTCAACTTGTGCCGCTCAGCCGCAGTTCTAACAGCATCGGCATATGCGAGGCCGAGACGCCAGTTCAAACGCGCCAGCTCCGCGGTCGATGTCGTTTTCGCATTCATCGCGGTCAGCACCGCGCGTCGCAACACGGCAGGGTAGGGAAATGCCTCATGTGCGATCACCTTCAGCCTGATGCGGCGTCCGCGCGCAATCTGCACAATGGCAACATCGATCCCGTCCGCAGACGTCCCGCTCATCACGCCCGCAACGATCATCGACTTCGATGTCATACAGCTTCCGCCGGAGCCGTCGCCCGAGGATCCACCACTGCGGCAGCGTTCGCCTGCGCCGCCACGTTCTCGTTGAAAGCCAGAATCTTGCTCCTCAGCGAATCAAGAGCCTTCGCCGTCGGGGGTGCAGTCCTGCTTGCTCCATACAACCGTGCCCGCTTTCGACCCGAGTCCTGCGCCGTTCTCATAAGAACCTTCCGAAACGCCGCCGACTTTTCCGCCTCCGAAATCAACGCCTCATACGAGCGCAGAATCAGTTCCGCGCTGTGGCAAATCTCCAGCAAATCCGATCCCGCACGAATCGCTTCGACAGCAGCCTCTTCCACCGGAAGAAACTTCAAAATGCCGCCCATCTCCAGATCGTCGGAAAGAACAAGTCCCTTGTACCCGATCCTTTTCCGAAGTGTCTCGGTAATCCAGAACCGCGACGCGCTCGCCGGCACGTTCTTTGCCGCGGTTCGCGGAAACGCCGCATGATTCGTCATGATCATCGGCATCTGCTTGTGCAGTTCGCGATAGGGAACTGCGTCCTCGTTCCAAAGTTGATCCCAGCTCCGTTCGATAGCTGGAGTAACGAAGTGTGTATCGCCGGAGGCTCCGCCCAGCCCCGGATAATGCTTTCCGCATCCAAATACGCCCTGCCCGGCAACTCCGGCAAGAAACTCACGCGCGTAGGCGATCACATCCGCAGCCGTTGCTCCCGTCGTCCGCGATCCCAGGACATCTGTTGCTTCGGGCAACGTGAGGTCCACCACCGGAGCCAGCGTCGTATTGAACCCGAACGCCTTCACCGCCTGCCCGATCAGCTCCCCATGCTTGCGAGCCAGTGCCGCCTTGCCCGATCTGACGGCTGCCCCATCCATCCGACGGCTTTTGGTCGGACGGGTGGGAGACGAAGAACTCCCCTGACTTCGATTTCGGTCCGCCGCCGCCACCGCCTGTGCCGAAGCAATCGGCGCAAGCGCATCGCGCAGCCGATTCACCGTCCCGCCCTCCACATCCACGCAACGCGCAGCGAAACGCGCTCCCAGTCCCGTCGCCTCATTCAGCAGCGCGCGTGTCTGTCCCACATCCGCGACATTGCGCCGAAACAGAATCACACCGCCGGGGCGAATCAGCTTCAACCAAGCCCGCTCCATGGCCGTCAGCTCCGTGCCCGCAAGCCCCACCACCAGCAGACTCCCCGCCGCATCACGAATCGTTGCCGCCATCACGCTCCTCAGTTCCTTTGTCCCTTAGTCCCTCGGACCCTTGATCTCCTGCTGCAACTCCTCCAGCAGATTCAGCGCCTGCAGTGGCGTCAACGCATTCACATCCACCTGCTCGATCCGGTCCACAATCTTCTGCGACAGCGGCGTGAAAATCGTCAGCTGCATTGGCTCCGGCATCGTCTCCACCTGAACACTCTGGCGCTCCTGCTTCTCGTGTTGCTTCAACACGTGCTTCGCGCGCTCGATCACCGCCGCCGGCAATCCCGCCAGCTTCGCAACCTCGATGCCGTAGCTCTTGCTTGCCGCTCCGGGCTCAATAGTGTGCAGAAAGACGATCCCGCCCGCACCCTCCTTCACGCCCACACGCAGATTCCGTACGCGCTTCAGTTTCTCTGCCAGCATCGTCAGCTCGTGATAATGCGTGGCGAACAAAGTTCGCGCGCCTGTCTCTGCATGCAGATATTCAACCGTCGCCCATGCGAGCGAAAGCCCATCGAAGGTAGCAGTTCCGCGCCCCATCTCATCCAGCAGAATCAAGGATCGGTTCGAAGCGGTATTCAGAATCGTCGCCGTCTCCGTCATCTCTACCATGAACGTCGATCGCCCTCGCGCCACATTGTCGCTCGCGCCGATTCTCGTATAGATCCGATCCACCAGCCCTAGTCTCAGCCTCTGTGCCGGAACAAAGCTTCCCATCTGCGCCATCAACACCAGCATCGCCGCCTGTCGCAGATACGTGCTCTTGCCCCCCATGTTCGGCCCGGTGATCAGCAGCAGGCTCGGCCCCTCGTCCGTCGCGCTCAAGTAGAGATCGTTTGGGATGAAACGCCCATCGCGCGTCTCCTCCATCCATTGCTCAATTACGGGATGGCGCGCTGCCACTGCTTCGAGCACCAGCTCGTCCGTCAGAACCGGCCGCACATATCGCCGCAATGAAGCCAGGTGAGCAAAGTTCGTGAGCAGATCCGCCTCAGCTACCGCTGCGGACGCTCTACGAATACGGCCTGCTGATTCCAGCACCGCTCGCCGTAACTCGCTAAAGATCCTTTTCTCGATTTCAATGCAGCGGTCGTGCGCCGTAAGAATCTTGACCTCGTACTCCTTCAGCTCCGGCGTCGTGAACCGCTCCGCGTTTACGAGGGTCTGCTTACGCTCGTAGTCCGCCGGGGCCATCGCCAGGTTCGCCTTCGTGATCTCGATGTAGTACCCGAAAACCGAGTTGTAGCGAACCTTCAGCGACCCGATCCCTGTCCTCGCACGCTCCCGCTCTTCGATTGCCGCAATGGACTGCCGACCCGTCGAGGAGATCGACCTCAAATCGTCGAGCTCCGCATCGATGCCCGGTGCGATCGCGCCGCCGTCTGCCATTGTCAGCGGAGGCTCCTCGACCAGCGTTGTTGCGATACGCGCGGTCACATCCTCCATCGTGTCCAGCCGGGCGACAAGATCGCGCCAAAGCGGCGCCTGCATCGCTTGCATCGCAGCTTTCAATCCCGGCAGCCTCGCCAGACTCGCCGCCAAAGCACGCACATCCCGCGGCCCGGCCGAATCGAGACTCAACCGCGCCAGCAATCGCTCCAGATCGAGAATGCCTTCGAAGGCCCGCCGCACCTCTTCCCGCTTGACCAGATCGTCGCAAGCCTCTTCCACTGCCTGATAGCGTGCGTTCAGCACAGCAGCGTCGATCAGCGGCCTCAGAATCGTCGCCCTGAGGAGCCGCTTGCCCATCGGCGTCTGGCAGCAATCGAGCGTATGAAAGAGAGTCGCCCGGTCATCCTGACCCGCAAACAGTGGCTCAACCAGTTCCAGATTCCGCACCGTCACCTGGTCCAACTCGAGCGATGTCGAGTGCTCCTGGAATTTGAGCGAATCGATGTGCAGTGCATCGTTCTTCTGTGTAGTCCGGACATAATGCAGCAGCACGCCGGCCGCAATCGCTGCTGCCTCATGCCCGATCAGCCCGAACCCCTCCAGGGACCGCACCTGGAGTTGTCGCTCAACCAGCGGAACCGCAAAATCACGCGTGAAAACCCAATCCTCAATGCGCGTCCGTGCAGCAATCTTCTCGAGCGCCCCCGGAATCTCCGCACTCGCAGGCAACAGCACCTCGCTCGGTCCCGCGAGCAACAACGCATCCAGTGCCTGCTGCCGAGCCTTCGCGCCTTGAAACTCCGCGGTCCTGAACTCTCCCGTCGATACATCCAGCAGCGCCACCGCACAAAGGAGTGGTTGCCCCATCCTAGCGCTCTCTTTTCCACTAGGGTGGGATGGAATGCAATCCGACTCGAAATACGCCGCCAGAAAGTTGTTCTGCTCCTGCTCCAGCGCCGAGTCCAGCGCCGTCCCTGGCGAGAGCACCCGGATTACCTCGCGCTTCACGATCTTCTTCGTGAGCTTCGGATCTTCCATCTGTTCGCAGATCGCGATTCGGAACCCACGCCGCAGGAGCCGCGTCAGGTACGTCTCCACCGAGTGATACGGCACCCCGCACATGGGGACCTGCCGCTCCCGGTCGCGCGCAGTCAGGGTCAGCTGCAGCTCGCGGCTGGCGGTCACCGCATCGTCATAGAAGAGCTCGTAAAAATCCCCCATGCGGAAGAAGAGCAGGGCATCGGGGTTCTCCCGCTTCGCCGCCGTCCACTGACGCATAAACGGCGTCATCTCCCGGGATTTCTCGGAATCGACGACTTGTCGCATGCCGCGGTCGTCGGGAGGGCCTGGAGACAACATCTCTGAGTCCGTCGCGGCCTCGACCCCAGCGACGAAAACGCCAGTCCCATTTGAAGCGGGGTTTTCTCTAGTCACACTCGTTTCAGATTACTCCGGCTGATGTTCGCCATGAGCCTGTGGAATGCAGGGGCAAAACACGCGTCATCTCTTCGGTAATCGCAAAGGAGCTTCACGGCCAGATTTCCATTGCTTGATCGCGTCCTGCCTCACGTAACCTTGCGTTGATGGAGTTGGCAAAAGCAAGAAGAGACGCGCGATACCTGATGATCCTCGGAACAGTCGCGTTTGTGCTGCTCGGCGCCGGAGTTGTCGCTGCGAAACGAGGCGGATCAGTCCAGGACTTCACGACTGCGTATTATCGCGGCGTGTGCCTCCTCCATCACTGTGATCCCTACAATGGGGTCGAAATCGAGGCCCTCTACGCAAACGCGGGGGAACCGCCGTTCCCCACCGACCAGGAGCGGCTTGCCGCTACGCGCAACATCTACCTGCCCGGTGAATATCCCTTTCTCATTCCACTCGCAGTTCTGCCAATGCAACTGGGCCGTGCACTCTGGATCTTGCTGATCGCGACCAGTTTCATCCTTGCTTCATTTCTGGCATGGAGATGGGGAGCCCGGGATGCCCCCCTGCTATCAGCCATCCTGGTAGCTTTCTGTCTGTTGAACAGCCCGACCCTCTTCTACTTTGGGAATCCTGCGGGTTTCCTTGTTCCGTTCACCATCATCGCGGTGTGGTGCTTTCTCGAAAACAGATATGTTCTTGCCGGTGTCATCTGTCTCGCGGTGACCTTGATTCTCAAACCTCACAACGCAGCATTCATCTGGGTGTACTTCCTGCTGTCCTCCCCGGGATTGCGCCGGCAGGCGATCCGTACGCTCTGGGTGGTCGGACTCATTTGCATACCTACAGTAGCCTGGGCCTCCTACATCTCGCCCCAGTGGCTGCACGAATTTTCCTCGAATCTGCACGTACTTTCGGCACCCGGCGGCGCAAGCGATCCCAGCGCTCCCCATGGAACCTGTGGATTGGTCAACCTTCAGGCGGTAACGAGCCTGATATGGACCAGCCCCAGAAGCTATGACCTCGCCACTTACCTGATCTGTGCGCCGCTCCTGCTTCTTTGGGTCTTTCTGACTCTCAAGCCGGGAGGACCGAGCCGGGTCTGGCTCGCACTCGCTTCCATCGCAGCGCTCTCACTGTTACCGGTCTACCACCGTCAGTACGACGCCAAACTTCTTCTGCTTGCGGTTCCCGCGTGCGCCCTCCTCTGGTCCCGGCGCGGAACTCTCGGAAAGCTGGCACTCGGAATCACCGCCACAGCCTTCGTTGTGAGTGGAGATTTCTTCGCTGTCGGCCTCTTCGGTATCGTGAACCATCTTTACCCAGATGCAGTGGGTCGATACAGTCGCCCTCTGTCGGCTATTCTCGACTGCCCCGTCCCTCTAAGCCTGTTGGCGATGGGAGTCTTCTACCTCTGGGTGTACGCACGTGAAGTGCTGATTTCTGAGCCCGCTAGGCCTGAACCGAAGGTACCCGTGGAGACGATGCCAGCACACCAGGTATGAACACGCCGGTTATCGTGCCCGCGTGCTGCTGATCATCATGCTGCATGCCGCAGACGGGAAAGATGCTTACGAGAGACAGAAGCTCTCAATCACCAGCTCTTAAAGCTGCCTATTGGTGATTTGGATCACAGTATACTCAGTACTAAGGCTTTAGATTGAGTACGGCATGCATCTGCTCTGGCTCCGAGTCGCGACCATCCTTTACGCGGCTGCAAGTGTCACTATCTTTCCCGCAGTGCTTAATTCATCGGAGCGTGCGCGGCGTTGGTGTGTGCATCTCGGGGGCATGGCCTTCTTCTTCCACTTTGTCTCCGCCGTCGAAATGCTCGTGCAGGCCCACCGGTGGGTTCCCGTCGGCGCTCGCGAAGTCGAATCACTTCTGGGACTTGCCGTTGTCGGCCTCTATTTCCTCGCCTGGTGGCTCTATGACGCCATATCGCTCGGCGTCTTCGCGCTCCCCATCACCTTCTTCCTCGTCTTCGTACCGTCCCTGGGCGTCCAGGGCTACGCATTTCCATCGCAGGGAGTCCGCACGAGCTGGCTCGTCGCACATATCGCCGCTCTCCTGTGCGCCTATGCCGCTCTCGGCTTCAGTCTGCTCTCATCGATCCTGTACCTGGCCCTCGAGCGCCGTCTCAAATCCAAGCTCAAGAATCTGACGGAAACAGGCCGCTCGGCGTTCGACTGGCTTCCTCCCCTCGATACGCTGGAGCGTCTCGCCAACTCGATGCTCCTGTTCGGTTTCCCCTGCATGACCGTTGGTCTCATCCTCGGTGCCGTGCTGGTTCAGGAAACCTCGCTGGGAGCTGCCTATTTCGCCGACCCCAAGGTTCTGGCCTCCTTCGTAATGTGGGGACTCTACGTCCTCCTCATCTTCCTCCGCTGGACCGCCGGGCTCCGCGGACGCAAAGCCGCCTACTTCTCAGGCGCAGTGCTGATCTTCATGATCTGCGTCTGGGCTGCCAACATCGTCAGCCGTGTCCACAGGTTCGGTGCCCCGTGAGCCAACTCGTTCTCATTGGGGTCAACCACAAGACCGCGCCCATCTCCCTGCGCGAACGCATCGCCATCTCGCGCGACGAGCTGCCCGACACTACTCGCGCCCTCGCCGCACAGCCCGGCGTCACCGAGTGCATGATCGTCTCCACCTGCAATCGCGTCGAAATCCTCGCCGCCGTCGACTCTCCGGAAACAGACATCAGGAACTTCCTCTACACGCAGTTCGGAGTTCCCCAATCCGAACTCGGCCCGCATATCTACGAGCATCGTGATCAGCAGGCGGTCCGCCATCTCTTCCGCGTTGCCGCCAGCCTGGACTCCATGGTCGTCGGCGAGCCCCAGATTCTCGGCCAGGTCAAGGAAGCTTTTGCCGCGGCCCGCGCAGCCGGAACCGTCTCCGGTCAGCTCGAACATCTGCTGCAGTCCGCCTTTGCCGCAGCCAAGAAAGTCCGCACGGAGACGGCCATTGGTTCCAACTCCGTCTCCATCGCCTCCGTCGCAGTTGAGCTCGCCCGCAAAATCTTCGGTTCCCTCAATGGCCGCACCGTCTTCCTCGTCGGCGCGGGAAAGATGAGCGAGCTCGCCGCCCGCCATCTTATCCAGCAGGGAGCCGGCGCCATCCTCGTCACCAACCGGACGATGGACCGCGCCCGCCAGCTTGCCGAGCCCTTCAACGGTCGCGTGATCCCATTTGACAAGCTCTACGAGACCACCACCGAAGCCGACATCGTAATCAGCTCTACCGGCGCACCACACCACATCTTCCGTCCCGAGCACGGCCAGCAGTTCATGCATCGCCGCCGCAATCGCCCCATGTTCTTCATCGACATCGCCGTCCCGCGCGACGTCGACCCGGCGATGAACAAGATCGAAGGTATCTTCGTTTACGACATCGACGACCTCCAGCAGGTCGCCGCCGCGCACATCGCAGAACGCAAAACACAGGCCGGCGATGCCGAGGCTCTCGTCGAAGCCGAGGTCGAGCGCTTCCATCAGCGCCGTCGCGCCGTCAACGTCGCTCCCGCCATCGTCAGCCTACAGCGCCAGGCCGAAGAGATTCGCATCAACGAGCTCAAGCGCATGCATGCAAAGCTCGGCGCGCTCACTGCGGAACAACTCGCCGCGGTGGAAGCCCTCACCCGCGGCCTCGTCAACAAGTTCCTTCATCCGCCCATGCAGGCTCTCAAGCAGGCTGCCCGCGAGAACGACTCGGATCGCGTCGAAGCTCTCTGCGATACCTGGTCATTGCCCTCAGCCCCCGAACCTGAACAGCAGGCTCAGGGCACGGTCGTTCCCATCGCTCAGCCTGAAAAGAAAACTTCCCTGGATTCCCCTCGCGAGAGCGAAACCAGCGCCGTAGGAGGCAAATGAATCTGCGCATCGGTAGTCGCGGATCGCAACTCGCTCTCTGGCAGGCCAATCACATCGCGGCGCTCCTTCGCACGCACGGCCACAGCGTCCAGATCGAAATCATCAAGACAACGGGCGACAAACTCCAGGAAGTCACCTTCGCCCAGGTCGGCTCGAAGGGAATGTTCACCAAGGAAATCGAAGAAGCCCTCGCCGAAGGCCGCGTCGATCTCGCTGTCCACTCGCTAAAAGATCTGCCCACCGAACTGCCCGCGCCTTTCCGACTCGCTGCCACTCCCAAGCGCGTCGATCCTCGCGACGTCCTGGTTTCGGTGAAATATCACTCGCTGCATGCACTCCCACGCGGGGCCGTCGTCGGCACCAGCAGCCAGCGCCGTCGCGCCCAACTACTTGCCATCCGTCCCGACATCAAAGCAGTCGAATTCCGCGGCAACGTCGACACTCGCCTTCGCAAACTCGAAGAAGGCCAGGTCGACGCCATTCTTCTCGCCGCCGCCGGCCTCGATCGCCTCGAAAAAGCCGAGTGGGTCCGCGAGCGCTTTGAACCGCATCACTTCTGTCCCGCAGCAGGCCAGGGCTCCCTCGGCATCGAGACCCGCAAAGACGACCCAGCCACACTCGCCGCCATTGCCTTTCTCGACGATGCCGCCACCTGCTACGCCGTCACCGCCGAACGCGCCGCCCTCGCCGCATTAGGTGGAGGCTGCCAGGTCCCCATCGGCATTCACTGCCGCGTCGCCCCTCAGAACGAATCCGGCGAGTGGCAGGAGATCTTCGGCGTAGTCGCCGATCCCGCAACCGGCAACGCCATTCGCGCCCACCACGAAACCCGCCGATCCGAAATGGGGCCCCTCGCTCTCGGCCAGCACATCGCCAACAAACTAATGAAAGCCGGCGCGAAGCAGCTACTCGAAACCGCCCAGCAACCACCCACCGGCGCTTCCGCGTAACGGGCTATAGTCTATGTTTGCCATCCTGAGCGGAGCGGCTTTCATCAGCGGAGCGAAGGACCCGCTTTTCAACCATGTCTGCCGCGCATGCCGGTGCCGCCCATGACCTATCATCCGCTCGCTAACAAACGCGTCCTCGTCACTCGCGCCGCGCATCAGGCCGGAAAACTCAGCGATAGCCTGGGGGCCGCCGGAGCCGAACCCGTCGAAGTCCCCGTCCTCGAGATCCAGCCGCCCTCCAGCTGTGACCCGCTCGACGCCGCTCTGCGCAACCTCAGCACGTACGACTGGCTCATCCTCACCAGCGCCAACGCCGTTCACGCTCTCGTAGAACGGGCCGCCTCATGCGGAATGGTCTCCAACGAACCAAAACCACAGATTGCTGCAGTAGGCAAAGCCACCGCTGATGCCGCTCGTCAGGCCGGCTTCACGGTCGCCCTTACTCCAAAGGAATACGTAGCAGAAAGTCTCATCGAATCTCTCACAGATCTCGCATCCGGCCAGCGCATCCTGCTCGCTCGCGCCGCGATCGCCCGCGATCTTATTCCTGACACTCTCCGCGCAGCCGGCGCCATCGTCGACGTAGTGGATGCTTATCAAAACGCGATCCCGCAGAACGCGCCCGAGAAACTCCGCACCGCCCTTGCCTCCCACATCGACGCCGCTACCTTCACCAGTTCCTCCAGCGTCACGCATCTCGCTGAAGTGGCCCACGCCGCCGGTATCGCATTCCCATTTGCAGGTGTCAAAGCCATCTCCATCGGCCCGATCACCAGCGCAACTCTCCGCGAACACGGCTGGCCTCCCGCCGCCGAAGCCGACCCCCACGACATCCCCGGCCTCATCGCTGCCGTCATCAGCCAGTTCTGAATTCCTCTAAACTACTTTCATGCAGCGAGCCTTCCCCCGCGCACTGCTGTCCGCGCTTCTTCTCGTTATCTCAACGGCCCTCATCCCGGCGCAGACTCCTCACACCCTCGCCTACGCCCAAAGCAAGCAGATCACCCTCACGCTCCCCGACGCCTTCGACATCAACATCGCCGCCACCGGTCTCAAGCGAGTCCGCTTCTTCGCTAAATCTCCAGACGGCCGCATCTTCGTCACCTCCATGCACGACCTCAGTGACAACCGCCTCGGCGCCGTCTATATCCTCGAAAACTGGGACGAGCAGACGCATCGTTTCACCCGCACAACCCGCTACCTCGAGCACCTCCGCAATCCCAACAACCTCGCCTTCTACACCGATCCCGCAACGAAGCAGACTTGGCTCTACCTGCCGCTCACCGATCGCCTGGTCCGCTACAAATACAACGCCGGCGACAACGCTCCAAATACTGCTCCCGAAATCCTCATCCATTTTCCCGACTATGGACTCCACTACAAATACGGCGGCTGGCACCTGACGCGCACCGTCGCGGTCGCAAACATCAGCGGCAAGCCCCGTATCGTCGTGTCAGCAGGGTCGTCGTGTAACTACTGTCAGGAAGATGAAGTCCTCCGCGCCTCTGCCGTCAGCATGGACCCCGACGGCCGCAACCAGCGACTCGAGGCTCAAGGTCTGCGCAATGCCGTTGACATACAGCAGATCCCCGGACTCGACAGTGAAATCTTCGCAACCAACATGGGCGACGACCACCTCGGCGACAAACTCCCCGAAGATACCTTCGTCCAACTTGCCGTCAATACCAGAATCTCGCCCAACTACGGCTGGCCGGCCTGCTACTTCAATAAGGGAAAGGCCACACTCGACACGACGCCGCTTCCGAACCTCAACGATGCGCGCTCAGCAGGGAAGACCGCCGCGAAACCCGCTTCCCGGAAAAATGCGTCAAGCGATTCCGTCTATGGTCAACAAGAAGGCGTGTCAGCCGCAGGCACGAACCTCACCGCCGGCGGCGGCCATCACGAAATCGATCCCAATGCCAACCTCGGCAAAGCTCCCTCGCCCCTCAAGTCCTGCGAGCATGTCCCGCCCGCCTGGACCACTTTTCCCGCGCACAGCTCACCGCTCGGCTTCGCGTACTTCGATAAACAGGATTCAAATCTCGCGGACACGTTCCTGGTCGCCCTTCATGGCGCAAGCCACCCACACATCGGAACCGGCTACAAAGTTGTGCGCTTCACTCCCGCAGAT
>DATJEO010000036.1:0-8230 GCA_035496515.1 Occallatibacter sp. | reverse complement strand
CTCGCCGGCAGCGGACGGGCCAGGATGGCGAGGACTCCGATCGCCATTCCTAGAACCAAGAGCCGCAACGGCTTCAATGCCACACCCTCCCTTTTGCGCTGGAGCCGACCCGGCCCCGTGTGCAATCGGGGATACACCCGGGCTTTGGGGCGGTTCCTGCGTTCGCGACCATATTACTCCCGCCTCAAGAGGAAAGTGCAGCCCGAACGCCGGGGCCCCGGAAATAGCTGAGGAGCCCGCCCGGACTCTGGGCCCGGGCCAGCGCCAGCACCACCCTGGGGAGCGAAAGTGGCTCTCCGTACACGAGATAGCGGTCTTCGAACTCGGGCCCGAACTTCTTCTTCCACTGGAAGAGGCCCTGGAAGTCGTAGAACCGCGAGAGGTGATCGAGGAGGAAAACGCGGAGGCGATCCGCCCCTTCCGCGGTGGCCGGGGCCGGAGTTCCCTGGCTGGGATCCACCTTGGCGAGCGCCGAGAGCGAGAGCGAGAGCATAATGTCGCCCCGGTCGCGCGCCGCTTCCACCGACTTCGCGATGAGGAACTCCATCGTCCCGTTCGGCGCCTCGCGACGCCGGCGCATGAGGTCGAGCGCCCAGCCGTCCCGCGCCGGCACCTGGTTCCACGTGAGGAATGCCGCCGCCCGCCGCTCCGTCTTGTGCCACGCCACGCTCACCCATGAGCGCGCGAGGTGCTCGGGATCGAAGCGCCCCATGCAGAAGCCCTTCTCCGATCCCACGCGCGAGCGGAGCCATTCGTTGGAGATGGCGCGGAGCTGCTCCAGCACGCCGTCCGTGTCGTGCGCGGCATCGAGCGGGTTGATGCCGGGGAGGTAGTGGCGGCACTCCCATCCCGCCTCCTCCATCTTCTTGACGGCGCGGCGCACCTCACCCATCGCGGATCCCTCGAGCGTGAACCGCCTCGGATGGAGCACCGGATCCTCGCCGATGTGGATGGAGCGCCAGCCGAGCGCCTCGTAGAAGGGGAGCCGCTCGGGGCGGGACTGGAAGAAGGCGAACGCCCAGTCGTGCTCGCGGCAGAAGCGCGCGAAGCCGCGGAGCAGCTCCGGGATCTCCTCGTCCGGTCCGATGGGATCGCCGATCGCGAGGAGCGCGTTCGATTCGAAGCGGTACGCGATGACCGCGCGTCCGTTGGCCGAGAAGAAGTAGTCGGAGTCCGGGGCGAGCGCGAACTCGGAGACCGAGGAGTCGCCGTACTGGCGGATGAGCGCCGCGACTCGATCGCGTTCCTGGCGATGGCGGCTCTGATGCACCACGGGGCGGAGCGCGGAGAGGGCGAAGCCCACGATGATCGTGGCGGCGGTGACGTGGAGCGAGTCGAGGAACCAGACGGTGAGGCGGTGGTCCCGGTGGGTCATCTCGCGGAGCGGGGGAAGCGACGAGGAGCCGAGCCCCGTGAGGGTGTGGGCTGCCTCGCTGATGGCGCCCGCGATGGATGCGTTCCCACCCACGATGTGATGGAGCACATAGCATCCGCCCACCGCGTAGCCGGCGAATCCCACCGCCGCGAGGAATCCGCTCCAGCGAATGTCGGCCAGCGACAGCTCCCGGCTCTTCACCCGGAAGTGGTCGCCGCTGATGGCGAGCAGGAACATGAGCGTGGACGCCGCGATCGCCTCCTCGAGATCGATGGCCTTGAGGAGATTCACCGGCACCGACACCGCGCACAGGAGGAGCGCCATCACGAACGCGCGCCGCTTGCCGTTTCGCAGGCCCAGCGCCGTCACGAGGAGAAGGAGCCCGGAGAGCAGGGTGAATGTCCGGCTCGTGTCGATGACCGCGGTGGGGACCAGGCGTCGGAGCGCTACCAGACGATCCGGAGGGTGCGACAGGAAGGCGGAGAGAAGGTTGATGACACCCTGCGTGGCCACAGCGAGGGCCAGCAGGTTGCGCCGCCAGGGATGACGCTCGGCGGGACTACTCGTTGACCAGGTATTCCTCGGGTCGGATTCCAAGACGCTCGATCTTATACAGGAGCGTGGTTCTTTTCATCCCCCCGAGACTGCGGGCCGCCTCAGCCTTGTTTCCGCCGTGTGCGCGGAGAGCGCGCAGGATTTCATCGCGTTCGGCGGTCGACTGGGTAAGCTGCTCGCGCGAGCGGCGAAGCGACTCGGCCGTGCGGGCGCGCTGCTTCGGCAGGAACGCCTCGCGGTTCACCACGGACCCGCTGTCCGCCATCGCCACGACGCGAGCGACTTCGTTCTTGAGCTCCCGAACGTTCCCCGGCCAGGAGTAGGCGCACAGCATCGCCTCGACGTCGTCCGCGAGGACCAGCTTCTTGCGCGATGCCGAGACAGCCTGCGCCCAGAAGTGGCGGAAGAGCGCCCGGATGTCTTCTTCGCGCTCTTGCAGCGGAGGCAGCGTGACCGAGACGCCATTCAGCCGGTAATAGAGATCGCGACGGAACACCCCACGCTCGACGAGATCCTCGAGCGAAGCGTTGGTCGCCGCCACGAGGCGCACGTCGATCTTGCGGAGGTCGTCCCGGCCCACAGGGCGGAGCTCGCCGGTCTCGAGCACGCGAAGCAGCGTGGCCTGTGCGGCCGGCGACAGCTCGCCGATCTCGTCGAGGAACAAGGTTCCCTGGTGCGCCGACGCGATGAGTCCTTCTCGCGCGGACACCGCGCCCGTGAATGCGCCGCGCTCGTGCCCGAAGAATTCGCTGTCGATGAGCGTCTGGCTGACCGCGCCGCAGTTGACGGGAACGAAAGGTCCCTTGCGACGGTCGCTCATGAGGTGGAGCGCCTTCGCGAGCACTTCCTTGCCCACGCCGCTCTGGCCGGTGATGAGCACCGGGATGCGACTCGGGGCGATGCTCTGGATGGTAGCGACCGCCTCGCTGACTTCCGGGTTGCACGTGACGATGCCGAAACGGAGCGCCCCACCGTCGAGGTTGGAGAGGCCCTGGAGTGCTTCGATGCCGGGCTCGGTGGTTGATGGCTCCGGTTGGGATTCGAAGCCTAGGAGCTTGTCGACGTTGCGGCTCGCGTGGGTGAGACCCAGACGATCGTAAATTCCTCGAGCTTCCCACAGGTGACGGCGGGCTTGGGTGTGCTCGTCCGGGGATGAACTCTGAAGCGTGGCTTCGCCGTACCACTGGAGGGCACGCGCGAGTTCGTATGGGATTTCGTAAAGGCGCGCAAGCTCGATGCACTCTGCGATGTTCCGAAGCGCCTTGCGGGGGTTTCCCGACGCCCAGTTTGCAAGGGCGAGGATGCGCTGGCTTGCACATTCCTCGTACCTCTCCCCAGTCCTCCTTGCAACCTTGAGCCCGCGTTCACATGAAAGGATCGCACCATTCGGATCGCCGAGATTGACCAGAGCCTCACCCATTCGGTATCCGACCTCGGCGACAACGTCCCCGAATTGTTTTGATCCATTCTGACAGTCGAGCGCCCTTTGATAGAGACTCGCCGCTTTTGCGTGGTCGCCTAAAGCTAGGTGGCTGTCTCCCATGTACTCGAGGCATATAGCCATTTCTCTGGGCAGATCCAAAGGTAGAAGCTCTGTGGATATGTTCGATAACAATTCGAGAGCTTCCTTCGGCTTCCCCGTCAAATTTAGATATCGTCCTCTGACCAAGTAGTTGTTAAGGGCTTCAGGGGGTCGCCCTGCTCGTAGGTAGAATGCCTCAGCCTCGTTGATAAGCGCATCGACTGCCCCGAACTCTCCAGACTTCAGGTATACAATTGCTAGATTTGCCCTAAGGCCACCTGACTCCCTATGGCACCCGATGGCATCCGCAGTGGCGATCGCGCTCAGATTCTCAAACTTCGCCTGCTGCCATCGACCCAAATTCTTGTACATCACTGCCATGTCGCGGTGCCAAAAGAGAGCCTCTGTCTCGTCGTTTAAATCCCAAGTGGCAATATGAATGGCCGCACGGAAATGCTTCTCTGCCGCAAGAGGTGCGCCAAGACGCATTCGGGCAAATCCCAGTTGTCCATGCGCGCGGGCCAGAAATAAAGGCGATGGCCTTGGCACCATTTGTATTGCAGCAGAGGCAAGGTCGGCTAGTTCAGTCCAGCGTCGAAGGCGGCGCAGATCAAGGAGCCTCAATGCGAGGGTGCTTTCAGCGGAGTCCAACCTCTCGATCCCAATGAGAGCTTCTTTAACCTTATGTTGATCCATGGGGGATTGGACCGCCTCATTGTCGGGGTGGTCCTCTGCGGGACGTTCACCGATCATAAGTAGAGGTAAGTCCGGCTAAGGTTGTCATGCGAAAATCCGCTGGAACAATATTTGGTTGGGATCGGTTGGCAGGTCGAAGTCATTTCGGATGCTCTCGGGGGAGAGCTGCGGTCGCAGGGAGGCGACCTGAACGTCGGACCGCGTTCGTAGCATGATTAGCATGGCTGCTACTCCGAGCCGGAGTCTGCTAAGTCGAGAAATCCTACGCTTTCCTGGCACCAAACTCAAGAGTAAAGCCGTGAAGGGCCTTCGCTGGTGATTCTCTTCAATCCGAGTACATCAGTCGCACCCCATTCATCGTTCTAGAGCAAAAGTGGGCTTCCGCCTGACACTCCGACCTAAGGTCTGCTATTGTAGCCGAAAGTGGGGCAGCGTTTTACCGCCGCAAAGACAAGGGGAAACGCGTTTGAAACGTCTGTCCTCTGCTGAAGCCCACACGGACTCCAACGCTCTGCCCTTCCTCCCATCGAGATACACGCTCTTAGGCAGCCTCGGAGCGGGCGGCGGAGGCTTAGTCTTTCGGGCGTTCGACCGATTTCTATCCACGGAAATCGCCCTCAAGGTCGCCCCGCAGAGCTCGGCTACAGATCTCCTTTATGAGTTCGAAGCTTTTCGTCAGATTCGGCACGCGAACTTGGTGCGTGTTCATGATTGGCTGTTCTTTCCGCACCAACAGCCGTTTTACACGATGGAGTTCATGTCGGGTGGGGACTGGGGGGCGCTCATGGGTCGGCAGCAGGATCCGGTTTTGGTGAAATCGATCCTGACAAAACTCATGAGAGGGCTCGGACATCTTCATTGCCATGGAGTGGTACACGGGGATCTCAAGCCCGGGAATGTTCTATTCGGGCTCGCCGGGGAGGTCAAACTCTCCGACGTCGGAATGGGCAACCTGGGTGGTGAAGCGGCGAGCTCTGGAACTCCAGGCTATGCAGCTCCCGAACTCTGGGAGGGAGCTCGCGGCGACTTCCGCAGCGACATTTACTCCGCCTCAGTGATGGCCTACGAAGCGATCACAGGCCACCACCCGTTTGAGGGGAGGACAATCAGGGAAGTCATCAGCAGTCAGCTAGACGGTTGGGTACCCTCCCCAGAAGCGCACGGAGTTCGAGTGGACCCCGACCTCGCTCGTTCAATAATGCGGGGGCTCGAAAGAGACCCAAAGCTACGCCAGGGTGCTGCGGAGGAATATCTGGAGGCTTTGGGCGTCGAGGACCGTGTTGGTGAGATTCTCGGCGGAAGGTTCATCGACAGGGCTGATGAATTGTCAGAACTACGAAGTCTCCTGAATTCCGAAAACCCAGGCTCACCCACTCTGGCGTACCTGCTCGGGCAAGAAGGGTCAGGGCGAAAGGCGCTTGCTCTGGAATTTGCACACGCGGCAGCACTCGCTGGGTGTGATGTGCTTCCTGCTTTGCCTGAGGGTGGGAGTGAAGAGGTTGCGGAAAAACTGTCAGGGAGCTCCCGCCCATTGCTGATAACCCTGGATTCCGATTTCCTTGACCTGAACAGGCTTCGCACAGTCGCCAGGTACGTGCAGGCGATCGCAATCGAGCGCGGCCAGGCGAGCCGATTCTTGGTTGTGTGTAGGCAAGATGAAGCGCCGCAGAGCCTCGACTCCTTCGAGCGCGCCATCTCTCTCCGGCACTTTACTAGTGCTGAGCTCAAGGCATGTGTCGAGGGCTATTTAGGAAAGGCACCTCTCGAGATTGAACTTCTGCAGTGGCTTGCTGACGCCTCTGGCTCGGTACCCGGACATCTGATCTCCTTGCTCGGGTCTATGATAGAGCGAGGACTGCTCCGACGAAGGTCTGGACAGTGGTCGTTTGTTGAGGGGGAGCAGCTCCGCGCGCTTGATCGGACAATCCGCGGCGGGCAATGGGATCTGGCCTGGGGACGGCTCGGCCAGTCCCATCGGCGGGCGCTAAGGCTGATAGCACAGTTTCCGCAGGGTTTGCCTTCAATCGCGATCGAGAAAGTATTTCCCGAGATAGCACGGCTCCTCCCAGAGCTCGCAACGCGTGGATGGGTTCGTTCCTCAGAATCTCGCTGGCGCTTGGCATCATTGGAGGCGAGGCGCATTGCGGTTGACGACCGTGATGATGATTCTCTTGGGGCTAGCAATGAGAAACTTCGCAACGAGGGCTCGGAATATCTTTCTCGTGAGGAGCGAGCTGCCCTCGCAACCTGGATTGAAAGCGATACCGCTGCGTTTGAAGAGGGACTCTGGGCGGCACAGGAAGCTTTGGTACGCGGTAGCCATGATGTTTCAGCAGAGTTGGTCAGTCGCTGCTTGGGAATCGCTCAGGAACTAAACGATGACGTGCGGATTGAGAGTGCATTGCTCCTGCTAGCATCCGTCCGCCAACGAACGGGCGACTACTCCCAGGCCCTCAGCTTGTTGGATGATAAAAGACTCACTCGCGAGATGGCTCGTCGCGAGTTTTTGCGCGGGGCCATAGAAAAGGCCCAGGGGCAAACCGCCAAGTCCCGGATGCACCTGGACGCCGCAATTGAGCTTGCGGAAAGAGAAGGTAACCTTGGAATCCTCCTAGTCAGTCTCTCAGAGTTGGCCGAGCTCGACTGGAGGCATGGCGATGAACAGGCTCGTGTTGCCGCTATGGACCGGGTGCGCCGTGTTCTCCTGCGAGAGTACCCCGGCGGGGTCCTCTCGGAGGAGCGCGCAGGGCTCAGCTACCAATTGGGCGCAGCTTTGATAGTGGCCGGACGTCGCGAGGAGGCGAAGGAGATACTTCACGCTGGGATGGCGTTGGATCCAGGCGATTATTGGTCGATGAGACTAGCGACTGCGCTTGGAACGGCGGAATACTACCTTGGACACTTTGATGAGGCCCTCGCTTGGATGCGCGAAGCTTGGGGCGGGGCCGAGCGCGGAGGATTCGATACCTTCAAGGCAAGAATCATGTCGAATCGCGCGGGGATTGTGTATGCCATCGGAGGGTTCAGGCAGGCTGTTGAGTATCACGATACGGCATCCATGTGGGCAAGGCGGACGGGTAGCAGGTTTGAGTTTATTGCGGCCTGCCAGGGAGCGGCTGTAAATCTGATGCTACTTGCGGAATATGAGCAGGCGATCGTCCGTCTCCATGAAGGTGGTTTTGCCGCGCGGGAGATTAAGAGTGAGTATCACATAGCCAAGAGCATTGATCTTGAGGCGTTGATTGAATACCACGTCGGGGATTGGCATCGCAGTTCGACGCTGACGGACCAGGCCTCAATCGAAAATGCCCGCATTGGCCACTCAGATATTTCTCCCCGAATTGACCTCATGCGGGGGAGGCTCGCGCGAATAGGTGGGAATGTTAAGGCGGCGAGTGCTCACCTTCGAAGTGCGGGGAAGGTGCTCACCGAGACGAAGGATTGGGAGGACCTACCTGGGGTCCAAATCGAACTGGAGCTTTTGGGGGCTCGCGAGGATCCGAAGGGGGCGATTTCCAGAATTCTCGAGATTGCTAGACGGACCGAGGCGTTGACTATCCAATTGAGCGCCGCCGTCGCAATCGGCGAGGTCGTGATAGATGGAGTCATCGATAATAGGGAGGGTTGGGACTATCTCACCATGGTCCTCGGACGTGCTGACGAGGCTGGGGCACTGGAGGCTGTCTGGAGAATCAACTCGGCTTTGGGTGAGGTTGCGCTCCGGCGGGATGACCGCAAGGTCGCTGCTACTCGCTTCGCTCAGTCCCTCCGAGGATTCCGCCAAGTCGCGGACAAGTTGTCTGCTGAGCGGCGGTCTTTTTATGTCGCTACCCCTCATGCTCGCCACCTCGTCTCAAGGGTTTCATAGCCCTACGGGGTCAGGTCATGGTTGGCGGCGTTCACATCGTGATTGGCCGCGTTAACGTCGTGATTTGCTGCATTTCCCGACCCCACCTCCGTCTGCCCCACCGGGTTCATCAGCGCGTTCTGCCCACAGCCCGTGGACAGCATCGAGGTGGCGAGAAGGATCGTGATTGCCGCCGCCTTCAGTCCCTTTTTGAGTCCGCTCGTTCGTTCCATCG
>DATJEO010000035.1:0-9437 GCA_035496515.1 Occallatibacter sp. | reverse complement strand
GACAGGGAGTCTCTTCGTTCCCGCGGTCTGGATCGTCTTCTGCCACTGAGCCAGAGGACTCGCGCCGGAAGGGATGAATGCCGCTGCCACGGCTTCATTCTTTGTCTCGGAAGCTTCTGATGCGCGATCGAGGATCGTCTTCTGCGCGTCTGCTTTGCCCGAGTCGAACAAGATATTTTTGTGCTCAGCTTCGATTTGGGTGGATCCAGTCGATTTGACGGAGGATGGAGCGAGCGCGCGGAACAGCGCGTCCAGAGACATGCCCTTGACGAATGCCGGGAGCCAGTCATTCGGCGCGAGGCACAAAGTATCCGCCTGCTCGAGATCGATCGCGGCGGCAACAGCCGTAGCCTCGAGGCCCGACGAGACATGGAGGTCGCTATCCAGTTTGCCGTGCTGGAAGAGAGCGGTCGCGCGCTGCTCGAGCAGGCGGCATCTCAGCATTGCAGCGTAGATCGCGAGAAGCTTTTCGTTGGAGATGAGGGAGAAAGTCTTCTCCTCCGTATTTTCAACTTGTTTCTGATTTTTCGGCATAGGTGCGAAATCGCGAATGATCCCGAAGAATTCTGCTCACGGGCAATGCAGCGAGCAGGAAGGCTTAGATGCTAGGTGGTGTAGTCGGCGTTGATACGGATGTATTCGTGCGTCAGGTCAGTAGTCCAGAATTTACATGTCCCGGCACCCTGATGAAGATCAATGTTGATGGAGAACTCGGGTTGCTGGATGTAGGTGTGTGCCGCGGTCTCATCGAACTCCGCAGCTCGGCCGCCGTTCCTGCAAATGGCAAGATCGCCGAAAGAAATGTCGATGCGTTCGGGGTCGATCTGCGCGCCGGAATACCCTATGGCTGCCACGAGTCGTCCCCAGTTAGGGTCGCAGCCGGCCCACGCAGTTTTGACGAGGGGCGAATGCGCGATGGCCTTGGCGACGCGAACGGCCTCGGAGTTGGAGACGGCACCGTGAATGTGAAGCTCGACGACGTGCGAAACGCCTTCGCCGTCGGACACAACTTGCCGGGCCAGCGAGGTGCAGACTTGCGTTAGAGCGGCGGCAAATTCAGGATTCCCTGGACCGATACGAGCACCACTCGCCCCCGAGGCCAGGATGAGAACGGTATCGTTGGTCGATGTGTCTCCGTCCACGGAGATTCGGTTAAAGCTGATCTCGATAGTGTCGCGTAAATATGTGTCGAGCACCGTAGGCTCAATGGCTGCGTCAGTGAGAATGTAGACGAGCATGGTGGCATGCGGTACGAGTTGCGGATGAATCATGCCTGAGCCCTTGCACACTCCGGCAATGCGGATTTCCTGCGCAATCTGACCGGCGCTCTCGATTTCGGGTGCGGTGACTTCGATCCGGGCGAAGGCGGTCTTCTCGACTGTGTCGGTAGTGATGATAGCTTCTGCGACCTGCTGGAAATGGTCGGACTGCGATCCGATGTTTTGTGCGAGATCAGGCAAGACTGCGATGAGCTTCTCGGCGGGAAGCGGAACGCCGATGACGCCGGTTGAGGAAGGGAAGACTTCTTCGGGCTTGCAACCGAAGATTGAAGCAGCGGCTGCACAGGTTGCACGAGCTGCCTCGATGCCGGCCTGACCGACGGCACAGTTGGCGTTGCCCGCATTGATTGCTACTACGCGGAGCTTGTTTCCAGTGGCGCGCAGGTGTTCAGCATCGACGAGGAGCGGGGCGGCCTTCACTTTGTTGGCGGTGAATGCCGCGGCGGCGGAGGCAGGTGCGTCCGCAACGATGAGCGCGAAGTCAGTGCGGCCGCTCTGCTTGAGTCCGGCCCTGGCGGCTCCGAAGCGGAATCCGCGGGGAATCACAAATTGGGATAGATCGCTCATGTGTAAGATGATTCGGCTGTGACCGCGTGTCGCGAGTCGCGCCGAAGAAAAGGAGTCAATCCATTTAATCTAACAAAGGAGGCCGGATTGACAGAGGGCATCAGCATCGACGCCACGCATGATGAACACCAGTTTCTGGAACTGGCGAATGTAAATGTCGCGCGCGGTGATCGCGTGGTGCTGCACGACCTCAATCTCACGATTCGGGCCGGTGAGCAAGTTGCCATCTTGGGGCCGAACGGATGCGGGAAATCGACCTTGATCTTTACGATTACCTGCCAGATCTATCCGATAGTGCAGGATGGGATGCACGTCCAGATCTTCGGCCGAGACCGTTGGGACCTGACGCAACTTCGCAAGCACTTCGGCGTGGTGGGCGCGGGTTTGATGGGGGAGCTTCCGGGCGAACGTACGGCAGCGACGACGGGCTTGGATGCGGTCATCGCTGGATTCTTTTCAGCGTCGACCCTGTGGCCGAATCTGCACGTCACCGATGAAATGCGCGAACGTGCCCGGGAAGCATTGGACCGTATGGAGGCTCCGCATCTGGCACAGCAACTTGTCGGCGAGATGTCGGCTGGAGAGAAACGGCGCATCATGATCGCGCGCGCACTCGTACATCGGCCAAGGCAATTGCTGCTTGATGAGCCTTCGAATGCGCTTGACCTGGCTGCGCAACGGGGGCTGCGAGATACGCTGCGCAGGCTTGCTCGGGAGGGAACCGGGCTTGTGCTTGTTACGCATCACCTGGGAGACATTCTGCCCGAGATTGAGCGAGTGATCCTGATGCGCGAGGGGCGCATTGTGGGAGATGGCCCGCGGGAGGAACTGCTTACTGCGCCGAAGCTGAGCGAACTCTTCGGTGCGCCGGTGAGAATCGGGCGCGATGAAGAGTGGCTGCATAGTTGGTGAGAACACCCGTCGTGGAGAGTAGCTAATCCTGCTTGAGGCGTTCGATCAGCCTCATCGGATGGATCGGCTTGGCGATAAGCTCGAATTGATAGCCCTGGCGGTGCCCTTCCTGAAGAATCTCCGAAATGCCCGCCTGGCCGGAGAAGAGCAGAATCGCACTGTTCGGGTAGTTCTTGCGCATGGCGATGGCAAGTTCCACACCATTCATGCGGGGCATGAGCACGTCGGTGAGTACCCAGTTAGGATGAAACCTGGACGCCTTGTCCAGGGCATCGAACCCGTCATAAGCGGCCACAGCGTCAAATCCGGCGTTGCCCAGTATCTCCGCGAGTGTATCGGCAATGAGTCGCTGATCGTCGACTATGAGGACTTTGGACTGCTTTTCCTTTTCACTGCGTTGATCAGCGGCACTCCAAGTCGATTCTGCTGATGCCTTGGCCGGTTCATCAGCTGAATAGAGACGGATGGAGCCGGAGGAGATATTGGATACGAAATTAGAAGCGCTCATTAAAGCTCGCCTTCAGGTGGGGATGGCGGATGGGCGAATGGAATAAAAATCGTAACTGTGGTTCCAGAGTTCTTCGGCGTCGTGCTGCTCGCTATACTGATTTGTCCGCCACGTCGTGAGACGAGCTGTTTCGCAACCCACAGTCCGATGCCTGTGCCAAGAATACCTTTAGTGGTAAAAAACGGTTCAAAGACACGAGGAAGATGTTCCTGCTCAATTCCGACTCCCGTGTCCCGAATGACGACTTCGATGCCATCTTGAGGTGAGCTGAGTACATTCCGTGTTGTTATGCTCAGCACTCCTCCCTGCTTCATGGCGTCGATCGCATTTGCGATCACATTTGAGAACACCTGGAGCATCTCGCCCTTGCTGACACTTATTTTTTGCAGGTCATTGAAGCGCGAATCGACTGCGATGTCGGCAGACATCATCTTGGAGTTGTATACGGTCAGAACGTTCTGAATGAGTTCATGAACATGCACATCGGTTGGAGCGCCTGTGTCTTTGTAGTAGCCGAGGGTCTGGCGGGCGATATGGGAGACGCGCTCAAGTTCCTGCTCTGCAGTGAGTAGAAGCTGGGAGACGCGGCTATCGGGTGCCGAGTGCTGGCGTGCAAGGAAGATGACGTTGATGAGCGACTCGAGCGGATTATTAATCTCATGCGCGATGGCGGCGGCCATGCGGCCAGTGGCGGCGAGCTTCTCAGATTGAATCAGCAGCTGTTCTACACGTTTCTTGTCAGAGATATCGCGTGCGATTTTTGACGCTCCGATGACTTTCCCGGAGTGGTCGATGATGGGCGAGATAGTGACGGAGACTTGGAAGAGCTCGCCACTTTTCTTTTTGCGGGTGGTTTCATAATGTTCGATGCGCTCGCCGGCGCGGAGCTTGCGAAGGATTTCGTCTTCTTCGTAGTACAGGCCTTCAGGAATGAGGCGAAGGATCGACTGGCCGATCATCTCTTCCGCTGTGTAGCCGAAGATTCGTTCTGCAGCCTTGTTCCAGCTTGTAACGATGCCATTCAAAGTTTTGCCGACGATGGCATCGTCAGCCGAGTCGACGATCGCAGCGAGGCGGGAAATGCTTTCCTCGGTTCGTCGGCGTTCAGAAATATCGTGAGCAATTTTAGAGGCCGCGACGATGTTTCCAGAGGCGTCGCGAATCGGCGAGATGGTGACGGAGATCGGGAATCGCTCACCGTTCTTGCGCATACGTGTTGTCTCGAAGTGCTCGATGCGCTCGCCGGCGCGGAGCTTGCGAAGGATCTCGTCCTCTTCGTGCCGAAGTTCCGGCGGAATCAGCGTGAGGATCGACTTCCCGATGATCTCACTGGGCTGGTAGCCGAATACCCGAGTCGCGGCACCGTTCCAGCTGATGATCGTGCCGTCGAGGCGCTTGCTGATGATGGGCTCATCGGAGCAATCCACCAGGGCGGCAAGGTGCTGATGCGGGTCGGGTGCGGTCGTAGGCGCGGAGACCTCGAAGAGCTGGCTGCTCGCCGTCACGGATCGGTTCAGGTCACCAGACATGATGACAGCTCCGGAAAGCGGTGCCAGACCAATTTGGTTGGGAGATATCCCGAAGGGCCGGGAGCATTGCAGTTAAGAAAGAAGAGCGCGTCGCAGCACGAAGAATCAACTCGGAGTTCCAGTCTGAAATTCGGGGCCCAGATGCAAATGCAGGACGCCTTATGAAGTTGGATGCAAGGTGAAGGAGCAAGGTTTGTACTCAGCAGCTTTTGGCAGCGTCGATGATTCTGTGCGTCAAAGTGTGCTTGGTGGAAATCAAGTTGAAGGGATGTATAGGGGGGAGCGGCTCGGGCAGGGAACTTTTCGGGGTAGGGAACCGTACAATTGTTTGCGATGGAAGATTTTCACCGCGGTACAAGGCTGCTAAGCCGTATAGTTCTGGCGGCGCTTGTTTTCCTTCCTCTTCAGGTGCTGGTGGCAGAGCAGGTCAGCCAGCTTCCCAAGCCTACCGACTACGTAAATGACTTCGCGCATGTGCTGTCTGCTGATGCAGTGGCCAAGCTGGACAGGGTCTGCTCAGAGCTGGACCACTCGCAGGCAAATACGCAAATTGCAGTGGTCACGGTACGCAACCTGGACGGCGAGGATGCTGCAGATTGGGCCAATCAGCTCGAAGACAAGTGGCACATGGGCAAGAAGGGCTCGGACCGCGGGCTGCTGGTGCTATTGGCGGTGGACGATCACAAGTACCGGATCGACGTGGGGTACGGGCTTGAAGGAATCCTGAACGATGCGCGAGTCGGGGACGTCGGGCGGTCCATGGTTCCGAGTCTGCGTGCAAAGGACTATGACGGGGCAGTCGTGGGCGCCGTCGGGCAACTCGCCCGGGTGATTGCCGACGACGCGCATGTCTCCCTGAGCGATACTTTGCCAAATCCGCCGCCGGTCCGGCACAGGCAGCAGCATGGATCCCCGGCGGGAGCGATCCTGCTATTCCTCATCCTTTTTCTGATGTTTGGCGGGTTCGGGCTCTTCCGGATTCTGTTCTGGCTTGGATTGTTCAACAGCGCCCTCGGAGGTCGCAGATACACGGGCGGCTCCGGACCCTTTATGGGTGGAGGAGGCTGGGGTGGCGGAGGCGGCGGTGATTCCGGCGGTGGTGGATTCGGAGGATTTGGAGGCGGCGACTTCGGCGGTGGTGGTGCTGGGGGAAGCTGGTAACTGCGGCAACGACAAAGACCTTTCAATAGCGACTCCGGAAGGCAGGGAACACGGGACCGAATGCAGTAGGGATTAACGAGAGCGAAGGACCTGAGGACGTAGGGACCAGGACTAAAGCTCTCTGGAACAGCGAAGGAGAAATTGATCTATGGGTAAGCTGGTTGGTTTAGGTGTAGTGGGGGTCATCATTGTGGCGCTACTGCTGGTGGGCGGTAGCTATGTAAGCGCAAAGAACCAGATGGTTGCGAAAGACCAGACTGTGAAATCGTCTTGGTCTGAGGTCGATGTGCAACTGGAACGGCGCGCGGACCTCATTCCGAACTTGGTGGAGACGGTGAAGGGATTTACCAAGGAAGAGAACTCCGTGTTTTCTGAGATCGCGAATGCGCGCGCCGGAATGCTGAACGCGCAGACACCGCAGTCCAAGATTGCGGCGAACAATCAACTGGATGGCGCTCTCGGCCGGCTGCTGCTTTTGACCGAGAACTATCCGAATTTGCGGTCGAGCGAGCAATTTATGCGCCTGCAGGATGAGCTGGCCGGCACGGAGAACCGCATCAGCGTGGCGCGTCGTCACTACAACCAGTCCATCCAGGACTACAACACGTTCATCCAGCAGTTCCCGAACAGCATCTGGGCGGGGATGGCGGGTTATCACACGAATGACGCATATTTCAAAGCTAGCGAGAAGGCGCAGCAAGTGCCGAACGTGAAGTTCTGAGAACAGCCGGTAGCCGGGAGCCAGCAGCTCCAGCTGATACGTGACGAGCTCATGTGCCGGGTTCGAGCTCCTGGCTGCCGGATACAAGCTACCAGCCTTCTCGTCGACCGCAACGACCGGGAAATGAGCTGAGTACCTTGGTACGCAAAGCGTGCGATAAGTCACCGTAAACACCGCGGATTTCGGGCAGAGTGGAATTATCCACGGAGGCTCGGAGTTCGCTGTGTTCCGGTTAGATTATTTGTCTTGTTGCTTGACGGTTCTTTCGACAGTTCTGGTGGGGCGAAAGCGGTGGACGGGGCTCGCTGTTGCGGGAGTCAACAGCCTAATCATCTGCGTGATTGGGATGCGAACCGGACAATTGGGCTTCATCCCAGCCAACCTCTTCTGTATCGGTGTGTATGTGGTCAGCATACGGTCGTGGGTGAAAGCAAGCTCGTAGCTTTCAGTCCAGTCCAAAAGTTTCAGCCCCGTGCAATGAGTCCATCAAAGTCTCCGTAAATCTTCGGCACCTTCGCGCACCCTAAATGCCATCCAACCGGTCAACTGGAGAATGCGAATGGCGGATGTAAACCGAAGAGATTTTGTGAAGACTGCCGGAACGGTGGCAGGTGCGGCGGCTGTGGGACAGTGGATGAGCGCCGAGGCGCAGGCGGAGACCACGAGCGGGGGTATGATCTACCGGACGCTGGGCCGGACGGGCGAACGCGTATCGGCGATCGGGCTGGGCGGCTATCACATCGGCAAGCCATCGATTTCGGAACCGGACGCGATCGCGCTGATCCGAAAGGCTGTCGACAGCGGCATCACCTTTCTGGACAACTGCTGGGACTACAACGACGGCCAGAGCGAGATCCGAATGGGCAAGGCTCTGGCCGACGGATACCGAAACAAGGTGGCCCTGATGACGAAGATCGATGGCCGGACGAAGGCGACCGTCGCGCAGCAGATCGACGAGTCTCTGCAGAGATTGAAAACGGATCACGTGGATCTGATGCAGTTTCATGAGGTGATACGGCTCGAAGATCCGGACCGCATCTTCGCCGAAGGCGGCGGGATGGAAGCGATGCTGGAGGCAAAGAAAGCCGGCAAGGTCAGATTCGTAGGGTTCACGGGACATAAAGATCCCTATGTGCATCTGCGCATGCTTGAAGTAGCGCGGAAACACAACTTCCACTTCGATGCGGTGCAGATGCCGCTGAACGTTATGGACGCCCACTTCCGGAGCTTTGCGCAGCAGGTGGTACCGTTGCTGAATCGCGAGGGAATTGCGCCGCTGGGGATGAAGTGCTTTGGCGATCACCACATCCTTGACAGCAAAACGGTGAAGCCGATCGAGGCGCTTCACTACTGCCTGAATTTGCCGATTGCCGTGCAGATAACTGGCATCGATAGTGATCAGATCCTGAACCAGGCACTTGAAGCGGCGCGGACGTTCAAACCTATGAGCGAGACGGAAATTGCCAGCCTCCTCGACAGGACCAGCGCGGCCGCTCAGGAGGGGAAGTTCGAGTTGTATAAAACGACATCGAACTTTGACGGCACGGCTCACAAACCGCAGACCCTGGGATAAGCTCGAGCGGTCGGCAGGTGCGATCATGACGACTGGAGATCGGACAAAGCAGAAGGGCCATCCTTGGCGGATGGCCCTTCGTTCAGAATGGACTGCTAGAGCGACTCACCTGGAAGAGGTGCGCGGTCGGCTACTTATAGGAGGCGATGGCGCTGGCTTCGTCGTCGTAGATGTCGAAAACGGTGTAGAGCTTCGTGAGCTGCAGGACGTCCTTGACCTTTTTGGTCAGGTTGAGCAGTTTGAGCGAGGCGCCCTGGTTCTTCGCGGTAGTGTAGGCGCCGACGAGCTCGCCAAGTCCGGAGCTGTCGATGTAGTTCACGTCGCCGAGGTTGAGCAGGATGCTCTTCGAGCCCTTGCTGATCAGGTCACGAATGGCCTCCCGCAGCTGCACACTCCCCTCGCCGAGGGTGATTCGCCCGCTAAGGTCCAGGACAGTGACTCCGTCCAATTCACGGGAAGCGATAGTAAGTGCCACGGATGTTTCCTCCTTTGTGAGTCATACAAGTTATAGCATCTGATGCCGGACTGCAAGCCAGCAAAGCTGAAGGAGTTCTGTGGATCAGTTCCTCTCAGGCGTGCAGGACTGGACAACGCGGGCAGTCTGCGGGATCAGGTCTGTTCTGGTGCCGGGGTGAGGTGTTTGATCAGAGTGAGTTCGGTGCCGGGCTGAAGTTGACGAAAGTGGACCTCATCCATGAAGGAGCGGATGAGAAAGATACCGCGACCTGTGCCGCGGAGAAGATTCTCGGGGGCGAGGGGATCGGGAAGGTGTTCCCAGTCGACGCCTTTGCCCTGGTCGGCAATGGCAAAGATCAGCGATTTGCCGTTGTTCTCAAAGCTGGCCGTTACCTGTTTGGCAGGATCGTAGTCGTTGCCATGAAGGACGGCATTGACTGCTGCTTCGCGGACGGCCATGGTGATACGGAAGCGTTCATCCTCGTCGATGCCGGCCTCCGCGGCTAGTTTCTCTGCGGCTGCTTCAATCTCGCTGACGCTCTCCATAGTGGAGGGCAACGAGAAGCTCAATTTTCCAGCCTTCGGATTGGTCACCGGCTTCGTCTCCGCCTCTACCGGGAATGGCAAAGCCCAACGCCTTACCGCGAGAGGAAGTAATACGTCTTTGGGATTTTGTGGAAAAAGACGCTATAGAGGGCAGTTTCATGGTTGAAGCGGATTGTGTCAAGGA
>DATJEO010000034.1:0-2720 GCA_035496515.1 Occallatibacter sp. | reverse complement strand
GCATTGAAGATCTTCGATCCCGAGATCGAGACCGTGGTCGTGGCGTTCGATCAGATCATTCCGCAGGTGCTGGCCGGAAAATATGAAGCGGGATTGATCATCCATGAAGGACAGCTGACCTATAACCGGAGCGGGTTGCACAAGATCATCGACCTTGGCGTGTGGTGGCGCGAGACCACGAAGCTGGTGCTGCCGCTTGGGGGCAATGCGATCCGGCGATCGCTGGGAGCGGAGGCGCACGGGATAATTTCGAAAGCGCTTCGCGACAGCATCAAGCATGGGCTGGAGCATCGCGAGCAGGCGCTTGAGTACGCAATGCAATTTGCGCGTGATCTGGACACGAGTCTTGCGAGCCGCTTTGTCAGCATGTATGTGAACGAGCGGACGCTGGATTACGGCAGTGACGGACGCGAGGCTATCAGAAAACTACTGGCTATGGGATACGACCGCGGCATCATTTCGGTTGAGCCGAAGGTGGAGTTTGTGGACTGATTGTCCAGTTTTGAAGCAAGGTTCCGGGGCTGCGGCCCCGGATTTTCTTTGCGCGCGCTAATTCCCCAGAATCACACCTGGACTGTCTGAACGTTCTCTAATCTGTGCCGATGAATCAGGAGTAGAGGATTTGCGATGCTTCTGGACCGGGATGAGCTGATCACAACGCTGTTTCGGGAGACGGATCGCGCACAACGGCTAAAGACCGGGCTGGCGCTGGTTCTGTGCGGAATTGATGGGTGGGAAGACTGGCGATCGAGACTGGACAAAGCGACCGTGACTGAATTGGAGCAGGAGATTACGAAGCGGATCGTGCGTATCTTGCGCTGTTACGATTCTCTGGGCCATGTCGATGAAGGGGAATACTGTGTGATTCTCCCGGGTTGCAATGGTTTCAATGCGGTTCGGATGGCAGAACGATTTCGGGAGGAGGTCTTCGGTTCGAAGATTCTGACCGGGCGTGAAGAGCTGAATCTTGAGGCATGCTTCGGGGTTGCGGGAAGCGGCGGACGATCGCCGCTCGTGGTTCTGCGCAATGCGGAGAATGCACTGCAAAAGGCGAGGGCACGCGGGACTGGGTCTATTGAGCGCTCATCCTATGAGGCCGAGCCGGATCCGACAACATTTTCGTCGCCAGTGGTCGACGATAAGGCCCTGCTCTGGTGAAGCTCAGCGAGAAATGGGCTGGGCTTCGGGTGTGGCGGCATGCAGGAATTCCTGAAAGACGTCGTTCGACAGCAGCCGGCCCTGTGACGTGAGACGGACTGCGTCGTCATGGGTGGTGAGGAGGCCGCGGCGGCAAAGATCTTCGACGACTTTGAGCGCGGGGTTGATGAGGTCGATGCCGAACTCCGCTGTGAGAGCGGAGATGGAGACGCCCTGGTTGAGACGGAGACTGAGGAACCAAGCTTCTTCGTGCTGACGATCTGGAGAGAGCCAGGCAGTCTCGGGCGGCTCCGAGGCTTCGAGATATGCGGTGAGATTGTCGGTAGTAGTCGTACGGAGAACGTAGCCGGGTTCGTCTGAATCGGATCGCGAGACCGATTCGCGCAGCATGGAGGAGGCGTCGAGGCCCAGACCCAGATAAGGGCGGCGCTGCCAGTAGCGAAGATTGTGGCGAGACTCATGGCCGACGCGGGCGAAGTTCGAGATCTCGTACTGCGCCAGTCCCTCTGCGTGCAGAGCTTCAATTGCGTACTCGTACATACGGGCGATGGTGTCGTCGGTGGGAACAACTTCGGCGTGGTAGCGCGCACCTCCGGAAAGCAGTTCCCTTCCCAGGCGGGATTCGTCATCGACTTCGAGCATGTAAATACTGGCATGGGGGACGCCAGAGGCGATGAGGGTCGAGAGAGACTGCTGCCAGGAGATGAAGGTCTGGCCCGGCAGGCCGGCGATGAGGTCGAGGTTGATATTGGGGATGCCGGCGGACCGGAGACGGGCGAGGTCGTCAAGGACAATGGCGCGGGAATGAAGCCGGCCGCTCTGGTGAGCTTCGCGATCGATGAAAGACTGAACTCCGAGACTGATGCGGTTGACACCGGCGCGCACGAAGGCCGCCATGGTTTGATCAGAGAGTTGGCCGGGGGCACATTCGATCGTGATCTCGGCGTCGGAGTCGACGGAGAACTCGGTGCGGATGGCAGTGAAGAGCTGGTCGATGAGATCTGGTTCGAGCAGGCTGGGAGTTCCGCCGCCGAGGTAGATAGTGTCAACGCTACGGGGCAGGTACGCGCCGAGGCTCTCGCTCCATCTTCGAGCATCGTGCATGTCGGCGACGAGGCGATCTATGTATCGCGAGTGATCGCGAGCGGGAAAGACGCCCGAGGCAAAGTTACAGTAAGTGCACTTCGAGCGGCAGAACGGGATGGAGATGTAAAGGCCGAGTTGATCGCCGCCGGGTGCTGCCATACCCAGATTCTTTCATGTCCGCGGGAACGTCAGCGGTAAAGGGGATCGTGTTGCCCACTTTCGCTTGGACGTGTTTTGATAATTCTTCCTCTTGAAGAGAATGTTTGACCGACTCGAAAGGTAACGATAATGGACTGCGGCAGAAAACGCTTTCATGGACTCGTGGCTATGGCTTGTTTGTTGATGTGCACTGCGGGGGCACAACAAGGGACTTCGGATTTGCGCTCTGAGGCGCAAAAGACGATCGAGTTCCCGACCGTGCTGTATGGCGCGGCTTACTACAACGAGTACATGCCGGGAGACCAGGATGCGCGGCT